>NZ_OX458333.1:2751250-3102500 GCF_949769195.1 Methylocaldum szegediense | reverse complement strand
GGAGCGCTGCAATAACAATTGCACCCCGGAAAAACTCCATCCTTAAGACAGTCGATTACCGGCGCTCGTTTCCAAGATCCTGAATGCTACCCCGCCTATCTTGCCGTGCCACATCACGCGATATCGATGGCTGAAGGCGATGCGCCAGCGCGGTAATCACCATTCTTCCTTGTAATCCGTCCGTAATATTTCGTTAACGTAATCGTCATACTCTCCCCTTATTGTTACCCCAGCGCGACGGGTTATTGCGCTGTAACCAACCACGCGAAAAAGCAAAGCCAAAAACTTACATCGACTTTCGTAGCGTAACGCTTCGAGAAACATCCTGCGTTGGGGGAGCAATGAGATTTAAATACTTAGCCTGTGCGATTTCCGTCCTATATGGCGGATTCGACTCGAATTACGCCTATGCGCTCGACCTTTATATGGATAGCAAAACCAAGCAGATTTACGCCGAACCGGGCCCTGGGCGCGTGAGACTCGGTTCGTTCCGACAGGTTGACAAATCCGAAGCAACCGCTTCCGACACAAGTAAGTCATTTCAGGAGCTCGAGCAACAATTGGATAAAAAGAAAAAAGAGTTGGAAGCGTTAGAAGCGCGTTTGGATAAGAAAAAAGACTCGATCGCGGCAATTGAGCGGAAAATCGATACCCCCACACAGTCGACCCACGCCAACAGTGAAAAGAAGTGGTACAACAGACTCAACATAAGAGGCTACACGCAGCTCCGATATACCCAACCTCTATCCGGTGACCGCGAGGATCTCGCATCTCCTGGCGATCGCTCCATTCAGAACAATCAGAACCTTCTCATCCGTCGAGCACGGGTAGTCCTGTCAGGCGACATTTCCGATCATTTGTCCCTGTATCTGCAACCCGACTTCGCTTCCAACCTCGCAGTGACCGGAGCCACCGGGGGACATTTCGTACAACTTCGGGATGCTTATGCCGATATTTTCTTCGACAAGGAAAAAACATTTCGCGCCCGAGTAGGGCAATCGAAAGTTCCTTATGGTTTCGAAATTCTTCAGTCAAGCCAGAATCGTCTAGCCTTGGACCGTGCCGACGCTCTGAATAGCGCCGTGCGTGACGAACGCGATATCGGTATTTTCCTCTATTGGGAGCCAGCACACATTCGAAACCGGTTTAAATATCTCGTGAGCAGCGGACTAAAAGGCTCCGGCGACTACGGCGTTATTGGCTTCGGTGTCTACAACGGACAAGGCGCTAATCGCTTCGAGGTGAACGACCAGTTTCACCTCATCGGCCGCTTCAGCTATCCCTTCCAATTTCCCAACGGCCAATTCTTCGAGGTGGGTGCCTCGGCCTATAGCGGACGTTTTGTACCAAGGACAGGCAACATGACCGTCAACGGTACAACCGTAAGCGGCACCGAAGTTGCGAAATCATTTGATCCCAGTGAGGGCGGAATACGCCGCGGCTACCAAGACGAGCGCGTGGCCATCCATGCCGTGCTGTATCCGCAGCCTTTCGGTTTGCAGGCGGAATGGAACTGGGGGCGCTCACCCGAGTTGAACGTATCCCGACAGCGACTCGAAACCGCATCTCTCAGCGGCGGCTACGTTCAAGCGATGTATAAACTAGATCATTTCTATGGTTCATGGATTCCGTACGCGAAATGGCAGCATTACGATGGCGCTGAGAAATTCTCTACTAACGCGCCGCATGTCGATCTGGATGAAGTGGAAATCGGCGTCGAGTGGCAGCCGATTCCCGAACTGGAATTTGTTCTCGCGTATTCGAACATGAATCGAACTAATGTCAGCAACCTTGAGCAAGTCAACGCGGACCTCTTGCGCATGCAGTTGCAGTGGAACTATTGACTAGAGAAACGGCGTCATTCTCCGAAGCCTCACCAGATGTGGGGCTTTTTGCGCTGTGCACACTGCTCACACAAGAGCCTCATAGGCCATAACTATGCCCTTCCAGCAACCGCTTGAGCCGAGCAATCTCCGCCGCCTGCTCGGCTTGCATCCTATCCGCTTCAGCGTACCGGCGATGGCGGGCCAGCCAGTTGTGAATCAGCTATCACCTGCGCCAACTCCCGTGCTACCGCTGTCACGCCGTGCCCGGACAGCACTCGCTTGACCGCGTGTTCCTTAAATTCCGCCGTATACCGCTGACGGCTCTGTTTTTCTTCGAACTCACTGAACACCTCCAAAAGCTTAGCTCGCATTAATGGGGTGCCCATCGAAGCGTAGCAAGATCAGACAACGTTCTCACTGCTTTGACGTGTGCAAAGAATCAAAAGCAATGCCGAAGTATTTGAAATATTCAACAATGGAATCTCCGATCCGGACGTCTGGAACCGACACCTTGGCTGTTCAACAACGCTGTAGTGAAGCGCTTGCGGACGGCCCTCAATATCTCGGGAGAACCTGTCCGACCCGGGATTTACTCGCAGAGCTGAAAATTCTGTGGGATCCGTTAACGTATGTAATCCAGAGTACACCGTTCGCGAGAACTCTTCATATTAGAGCGATAAGCAGACCGGACCATATACACCGCGGCTCACGCCACGCATTGCCTTCTTTCGCGGAAGGCTGGTCCGCTTTGAAGCAAAAGTCATCCCACGCTCTCTTGATTCTCCCAGAGGATCCGGTTACGGCGATCAGCACTCGGTGAAATAATTAATATCCGCACGGAGTCTCCGCATGGAGCTTGCTGCTTGCCGAAATGCAAGAGGAGAACGATCGACTCATCGTGGCTATCGAAATCTCCGGGATAGAGTCTGACAATTTTTAAACAGTCGGAAGGCGGCCAAGCCTCGGGAGCGGACACCGGATTGGACATGTCGAAGCCATCAGCGAAGATCCCTGTGTCCAAGGAAAGACGGTCCGGCGCTGATGACGGAATCCTCGGGAAAGGGGGCGAAGATGGCACAAAATATCAGGTGACTGCTGAGGAGCGCGAACTGTAAGGATTGGTCAGCAAGGGCAAGAGCGAAGCGCGAAAATTGGGCCATGCCCCATCCTGTCGCAGTCCGCTGAAATAGAGAGAGGATCTCGCCGCAGCGACGGCGATATGACTAGGGCATTGAGCGTACCCGTTCGCACGGTAGAAGAACGAGTACGGTAGCGGTTCGTGGAACACGGTCGGGCGGCTACTCTGGTGCTCAAGCCAAGTGAACGCGTGTATCCCCGGCTCAGCACCTTAAGCACAGCCAAGTTGAATGCGAACGGGCCCTTCACCACCGACGACACACGGATCTAGCTACTTAAGCTTGATCCCTCTCTTGACATGGGCCTATGGCTTTTCGAACGAACGGTGCGCTCTCGGCCGACGTTGATCAAAACCAGGAAATACACATTATCAGCGAGGCGTCTTGGCAATTTTTGCCCAAGTCGAGCCGTAAACGCTCGCAATCAAGCCGGGTGACAAGGGGCTGGTGAAGTGCCGCGCTTCGCCAGACGGTAACAGGCGTTCGAGCATTCAGGAGATGTTGGCATCGCGTGATGCGAAAAGCGCATCCCACAACGCGGAACCGAGTGTCTTGTATGAAAACTTAAAGTGCTCGTTTTGAAAACGCTTTGGAAGCGCCCGCTGACTACCCAGCATCAGCTCCGCCATTTCTCCGGCGCTTAGCCTGAGAAACCAAGCGGGCACGCTAAGTAACGCTGGGCGTTTCAAAATCCTCGCCAAACTTTGCGTAAACTCTTCGTTCGTCACTGGCTCGGGCGCCGTTAAATTGAACGGTCCGTCGAGAGCGTGCGACCCGAGTAAATACTGCGTCATCGCAATGTGATCTTTTATATGAACCCAAGACATCCATTGTTTACCGTTTCCTAGCCGGGCACCCAATCCAAGCTTGAACGGGAGCAACATTTTTTGCAGAAACCCACCGTTCTTGCCAATGACCAATCCCGTTCGAAGTAAGCATACCCGAACACCGCATTCCCTGGCCTGCAAAGCGACGTCCTCCCATGCCTGGCATAGCTTTTGACCAAAGCCATTCGGCACCGGTGCGGAATTCTCATCAAGGATCGTATCCCCTTGATTACCATAAACGCCAACCGCCGATCCGCTGATGAGCACCCTCGGTTTGGATTTCGCTTTACGGATCGCGTCGACAAGGCGTTCTGTCAGAGTAATCCGACTATCCCACAGAATCCGTTTACGTCGCTCCGACCATCGAGAACCGACAATAGGCTCTCCAGCCAAGTTGATGACAGCATCGAAATGCAATTCGGGTGTCCACTCTTCTAAACTTCCCAGAGCAGATACCTCCACACCGCATTTTTCGGGTACGGTTTCGGGCTTTCGGCTCAGAACCGTCAATTGATGGCCGACGCGAAGTAACTCCTTGCACAGGTTCCTGCCAATAAACCCCGTACCGCCGGTAATGAGGATTCGCATCTTTCGCCCACCCTCTAAGAGCCTCAGAAGAAGTTTGATCGGGATTTCAGATCATTGTACAAAAGGACAATGGACCACCGATCACGGACCGCTGCTTGAGGCGAGCCATTCCCCAAAGCTGAGAGACATATTAAGAAGCCTCCCAGCGGAAAACCGGTGACGGCGCTCCCAGGCCAACTTTCCTAAAACACACAGTGTGAGTTATCAGACCCACGAAAAGGCGAAAATGCTTAAAGCGTTGGATTGCCCCGGAGCGCCAAAACCGGACATCACCAGATATCGCTAGCCTACGTCACCCGGCGAAAAAGAAAGGAGAACTTGAAAGGAGAAACTACAGGAAAGTGGCAAGATAGGATTGTTAACTAAGATCGAAACTTATTCGTGTAACGCCTATGCTTGCCACATTTCGTGGCCTATTTTTTATCGTCGTCGCTGAAAACCCAACGAACAAAGAAAACGGCGGCGGCTATAACAACGATTGTGACCACTATACCCACCGGGCTTCTCATCTTTTCAACTAAATCCAGTATGGCTCCCATTTCTTAACCTACCTTTTTTGGTTTTATCGAAAAGTCTTAATAGCAGCAGAATGCTATCGCGCCCGTTATCTTACCGTCTGAACTAGCAGTGTCAAGTCGCTGAGCGTCCGCCAGAAACAGTTGGACGAAATCGATCGCGTCCTTGTAGTACGTGATGCAACGCACAATAATCAGGTCGCTGCAATGGCCGAACGTCACAAAAAAACCTGGATGAAGCGTGTTCATCCAGGTCAATATCGGTGCCTTTAAAGGCTACGGTTTAAAGCCCTGCCTCTTCGTATCACGGGCAGATTGGCTTAATCAAAAACGGAAATTAAATGCTAGGAGACACGGTCGTTGACAGTTTCTGTCTGTCGCCGTCGGGAGAGTTACCGCAAGCAATCACTCCCAGAGCAACCATGACCAGGCTAACAGCACATAGCAGTTTTTTCATAAGATCCTCCTCAATTTTCAAGACTTTAAGATTTTTTTAATTAATAGTGCATTAAGCACGGAACCTTTTATAAAGAAGATTTCCCGAAAATGCAAGGGGCACAAAAACCTAAAACCCAATGACAACGGCAGCATTTCGGGGCCGGTAAGGCCCCTAAAAAATAACCAAAACGGCAACGCCCCGGATTTGGATCAGAAGCGACGAAAGACGTCCGGTCGGACACTGGCGGCACCGTCTCCATCGGTAGGCGCGGCGCATCGCATCTGATCTAGCCCAACGAAGTCAAACAAGTTGCGATCGGCAAGTTGAGAGGGCGCCACGTTCTGCAGCGCCGTAAAAATCGTCTCTACACGCCCTGGGTATTGCTTTTCCCATGACCGCAGCATCTCCTTCATCGCCTTCCGCTGTAAATTCTCCTGCGATCCGCACAGATTGCAAGGAATGATCGGAAAGTTCCTGATGCGTGCATATTCTTCGATATCCTTCTCCCGACAGTATGCAAGCGGCCGGATGACGATGTGGCGCCGGTCATCACTCAGCAGTTTTGGCGGCATAGCCTTTAGAGCGCCACCGTAAAACAGGTTGAGGAAAAAGGTTTCAAGAATATCGTCCCGGTGGTGTCCCAACGCGATCTTGGTAATGCCATGCTCGGCGGCAAACCGATAAAGCAGTCCGCGACGCAGTCTGGAGCACAAACCGCACGTCGTCTTGCCCTCCGGTATAATTCGTTTGACGACGCTGTAGGTATCCTGCTCGATAATGTGGTAGGGGATACCACGGCTCTCAAGATATTCTGGCAGCACGTGTTCCGGGAATCCCGGCTGCTTTTGGTCCAGGTTAACGGCTATGATGTCGAATTGAACCGGCGCATTCAGCCGAAGATTGAGCAGGATGTCTAAAAGCGTGTAGGAATCCTTTCCGCCCGACAGGCACACCATCACCTTATCGCCGTCCTCGATCATCCGATAATCAGCGATGGCCTCGCCGACGAGGCGGCGCAGCCGCTTTTGCAGCTTATTGAACTCGTAACGCTGCTTTTCGGTAAGAGCGCTAGTGGCTCTATCCACCATAACGCGCAAAGATCAAACTGGCATTCGTCCCGCCGAAACCGAAGCTGTTCGACATAACGATGTCAATACGCGCCTCGTCAATTCGCTCACGTACAATAGGTACGCCTTCTGCGCCCGGATCCAGAGTTTCGATGTTGGCCGAAGCGGCAATAAAGCCGCCATTCATCATCAACAGGGAATAAATCGCTTCGTGAACGCCCGCGGCACCTAACGCGTGGCCGGTCAGCGATTTTGTCGAGCTAATGAGCGGAATCTCATCTCCGAAAACCGCCTTTACCGCCTCCAACTCCTTAATGTCGCCAATGGGCGTGCTGGTTCCATGCGCATTGATATAATCAATCTTACCGGGCACCCTTTCCATGGCCTGTCTCATGCATCGCACTGCCCCTTCTCCGGACGGTTGAACCATATCGAACCCGTCGGAGGTTGCACCGTAACCGACAAGCTCGCCGTAAATCTTGGCTCCACGTGCCTTGGCATGCTCTAGTTCCTCAAGAACGAGCACTCCGCCTCCACCCGAAATGACGAACCCGTCTCTATTGGCGTCATAGGGGCGCGACGCGCGTTCGGGCCTGTCGTTATATTGCGAAGACAGCGCTCCCATGGCGTCGAAAAGCACGGTCATCGTCCAGTGCACTTCTTCTCCGCCGCCAGCGAAAATGATGTCCTGCTTCCCCAATTGGATTAGTTCCGCCGCGTTGCCTATACAGTGAGCGCTGGTCGCGCACGCCGAACTGATCGAATAATTGACCCCTTTGATTCGGAACGGCGTCGCGAGGCAGGCGGAGTTGGTGTTGGACATGGTCCTGGGCACCATGTAAGGCCCGACCTTCTTGACACCCTTTTCACGATAATTATCGAACGCGAGCAAGAGATTCGCCGTAGAAGGCCCGCCCGAACCCATGATCAAGCCGGTACGCGGATGCGATATTTCGGACTCTTCTAGACCAGAATCGGCGATTGCCTCCTGCATGGCGATGTAGTTATAGGCAGCGCCGTCCCCCATGAACCTTCGTACCTTACGATCGATGAGCTCGTCCAAATTCAGGTCGATCGGCCCGAAGACTTGGCTGCGAAACGCCATCTCCCGGTATTCCTCACTGGCGCGTATACCCGAACGTCCCTCCCGCAGTGCTTCCGTCACTTCCTGCCGATTGCTACCTATGCTAGAAACGATACCGATGCCGGTTACAACAACGCGTCTCATATGTACAGCTCACTCAGAACGCATCTGTTGTAGAGGTAAACAGGCCGACCCTGAGATCGCTGGCCTCGTAGATCACCTTACCATCACATTCCATTTCCGCGTCGGCAAACCCCATGACCAGTTTGCGCATCATCACCCGTTTAAGATGAATACGATAGGTCACAAGCTTATGATGCGGCAGGACCTGACCGCGAAACTTGACCTCGCCCACACCCAAAGCGCGTCCGCGGCCCAGCCCGCCCATCCAGCCAAGGTAAAATCCAATCATCTGCCACATGGCATCGAGACCAAGGCAGCCCGGCATCACTGGATCATTCTGGAAATGGCAGGAAAAGAACCAAAGATCTGGTTTTATATCCAGCTCAGCAATAATCATGCCCTTGTCATAGAGCCCCTCGTCGGCACTGATACGGGTGATACGATCGAACATCAACATCGGGGGAAGCGGCAACTGCGCATTACCAGGACCAAACATTTCGCCTCTGCCGCAGCGAATGAGTTCCTCCCGGCTGTAACTGTGTTGTCTCTGTTGTAATCTAGATTCCTTAACAATCATAAGAGTGCCCGATATCGATGTTGTTCTATGCTGCCTCCTCAACACCTGCCAGTTACCGGAGGCGACCAGGCCGTACCAAAACTCCAAGCCAATTCGTCAAAACTTTATCGTGGGCAAAGATCCGTTTATCAATGAGATATTCCGGAAGTGTCCTCAAAACACACGAAAGTTTATTTCCCGTCTAGGGCCCAGTGAATAAAAGGCTAATTGTATCAGGAAAACGTGAATTCCAGCAGCGCGAAGCGCTGTCTTAATCAAGCCACCTTTTAATATTCCGAAAAAGAAATTGACATCTGTCAACGCCTAAGCAAGGGTAGACTTCATAGCCAGCTTACGCGACGTCGGAGTGCATGGGGCTGCACTTTTCCGTGCATCCAAGCTGCGGATGTAGGCCCAACAACATGACTTCGGCGGGCTAGAATAGTGTTTGCAGCGCAATCGCGGCGCTTGACGGGTATGGACTGCTTTAATTATGAAAAATTCTGGGAGGGAATCACTTATGCCGGATATGCGGTCAATCGACATTCTGCCCAGTCCAGAGGCGCCCCAGGACTTCTTGTCGCACTCAGGCACGGCTTCTCTGCAACCAAAACGCCGCCTTGGCGTATTTGCTGTTGCGTTTTCACTGGCCCTCGTGACCAGCATGGCCTACGTGTGGTTGCGCCAGCCGATTTACGAAAGCTCGGCTTCGTTGCTGACGGTCGCACCATCCAGGGTCGATGAAGCCGAAGCGGAAGTTGGCGTCCAACATGTCATGGTGCAAAGCGAAGTCCTCCTTGGCGTCCCATTACTGGAAGCGACTTTGACGAACTTGAGGGCAGCTCCTGGCGCAACTGTAGCAGCAAATTTGACCGTCAACGACCTTCTGACTCTACTTTCGGTCGATACCATTGCCGACACCAATATCGTTACGCTGCGCGCCAGAGGGCCGAACCCCGACATTTTGGCACCGGTCATCAATGCATGGATTGACGCCTATCAAGCTCGCCGCGAAAGGCAAATCCGCGAAACCAAAGACAACACCGCTACCGCCCTACGGATCGAATTTGAGCAACTTGGCGAAAAGGTGGCCGCAAAACGCCGGGAACTGGAGCTTTTTCGCCGTGAACATGGCATCGTGTCGAAAAATGATGCGGACAACCGCGCCATGGCCGAGTTGTCGGGCCTCAACGCGGCGCTCAACAGAGCTATGGAGGAAGAGGTCAAGACCAAAGCCCAGCTCGATGCCATCCAGCAGGCCATCGCCAAAGGCGAACCCGTCGTGCCGCCCCACGATGAGCAGGGATTGGCCAACCTAGAGCGGCGAGCGCAGGAGCTACGCGAGCAGCTAAAAGACGTGAAACGCCGTTACACGTCCAAGTATCTGTCACTACAACCCCAGCTAAGGATTATCCCGGAGCAACTCCAGCAGATCGAAGACGAAATCAGAAAAAAACTTGAATACGGAAAACAGAACGCCTTGAGCGAAGCACAGCAGGCGTACGCGTCCGCACGCCAGAGCGTCGAAGAAATACGGCGTAAAATCGCGGCGCGCGAGCGGGAAGCAAGCGAATTTACAACTCGTTTTGCCGAGTATGAAGCTAGGAGAGCGAACCTCGAGAAACTCGAGGAGGTCTACCGAGACACTGAAGTTCGACTTGCACAGGTCGAAGCGAACCCCCGTGAAATGCTTCCTCAACTCCAGATTCTGGAACCGGGTTATCCTCCAAAAAAGCCGGTATGGCCGCATTACTGGCGCGATAGCGGAATCGCTTTAGCCGGTAGCCTCGGCCTCGCCCTGATCACGGTCTGGCTCTACGAATTTCTCACACGAAAGGGAAGTCCGACCGTAGGGACATCATTGCCCGACATCCATATCTACAACGTGCCGGAGAACGTTCTGCTCCGACGTCGAACGGCAACCTCATCGGTAATTCCTGCGCAACAGTTTCCCGCGCTGGAAGCCCCGAGAATACGAGAGCTTACTGAACAAGAGCTTCGTGTGTTGCTGGAAGCAGCCACGCTCAAAGCGAAACAGGCGATAGCCCTACTTCTATCCGGCTTGACCCTTGAAGAAATCGCGGAACTGCGAAGAGAACAGTTTGATCACGCAAGCAATAAGTTGCATACCGAGGGTAATCATCCAAGGACCGTACCCATACCTCGGCTTCTCAAACGCTGGCTTGCAGATAGCGAAGACCTGCCCAACTCGGAAGACCTGGAATCTCTGATCGCCTGCGCGGCCATCGATTCCGGTTTGGCTCAGCCCGAGACGATCAATGCGGCGGCGTTGCGCCACACCTATATCAGTTACCTAGTCCGACAAGGTATCCGCTTATCCGAGCTGGAGCGTGTCGTCGGCCCCCTGCCATCGAAAGCGCTTGCCAGCTACGGTCGTTTTTCTCCACCCGGTCCGGGATTGCCTGCCGAGAGCGTACCGTTGATTCACCCCGCTCTTAGATCATGACACTTAGACATTTCGATTCTAATTCCCAAGATCCCCAGCGCTTCACCTGGGCTTATATCCGGTCCATCGCACTCGAGCACAGGCGTGAGTTGTTCGCCGCGCACTTTGTCGCCGTACTCGCAGCATTGAGCGCGGTGCCCGTCCCCTTGCTCATGCCACTCTTGGTCGACGAGGTTCTGCTGAACAAGCCCGGCATGGCCATCGCTACGTTGGACCGAATCTTTCCGGCCGAATGGCATGGTCCTCCGTTATATATTCTGGCCATCCTCGCGATGACCTTGCTCTTGCGTCTGATCACGGCAATCTTCAACGTGTGGCAGACCCGGCAGTTCAGTCTGATCGCGAAAGACGTCATTTATCGCATTCGCTGCCGGCTGATCAGCAAGCTGCAGCGTATTTCCATGGCGGAATACGAAAATCTGGGCAGCGGTTCCGTCGTGACCCACCTCGTCACCGACCTAGACACGCTCGACGCGTTCATCGGCACCACGATCGCCCGCTTTGTGGTAGCCCTGCTGTCCCTGACCGGCACCGCCGTGATTCTGTTGTGGATGCACTGGCAGCTTGCCCTGTTCATCCTGTTCCTGAACCCTGTCGTGATTTTTTTCACCAAGACGCTGGGAAAACAGGTAAAGAACCTGAAACGCGAAGAAAACTCCGCGATAGGGGCATTCCAGCTGGCGCTCACCGAAACCCTGGACGCCATCCACCAAATCCGGGCCAGCAATCGGGACAAACACTACATGGGACGGCTCATGGAAGCGGCGCGAAAGGTTCGCGAGAATTCCGCCGCCTATGCCTGGAAAAGCGACGCCGCCAACCGGGTCAGTTTTCTGGTGTTCCTGTTCGGATTCGACGTTTTCCGCGCACTGGCCTTTTTCATGGTGATCTACTCCGACCTCACCGTCGGCGAAATGATGGCCGTTTCGGGATACCTATGGTTCATGATGACACCCGTGCAGGAAATTCTGGGAATACAGTACGCCTGGTTCGGCGCGAGAGCGGCACTGGAGCGAATCAACCAGCTGAATGAGCTGAAGCAAGAGCCGAATTATCCGCATCTGATTAACCCGTTCGAGAAAAGCCGGAGAGTGGGAATCTACGTGGAAAACTTGCACTTTGCTTACCCGAATGGCAATGAAGTCCTACGCGGTGTCTCGATGGACATCCGACCCGGCGAGAAAGTCGCCCTGATCGGTGCAAGCGGCGGCGGCAAGTCGACCCTGGTGCAAGTACTGATCGGTCTCTATCCTCCGACGTCCGGCATGGTTTATTTCAACGGCGCGCCGATCGACAAGATTGGCATGGACGTGGTACGCGAACACGTGGTCACCGTATTGCAGCATCCGGTACTGTTCAACGACACTGTCCGCGCTAACCTGACCTTGGGTCGACCGGCAACGGACGAGGAACTCTGGCGCGCGCTGGACGTCGCCCAGCTCAGGGACGTGGTGGAAAACAGCCGCGACGGGCTGGATACCGTCGTCGGCCGACTCGGCATGCGGCTTTCCGGCGGTCAGCGCCAGCGGTTGGCGATCGCTCGCATGATCCTGGCCGATCCCAAGGTTGTGATTCTCGACGAAGCAACCTCCGCCATTGACAATGAGACCGAAGCTCGCTTGTACGAAGGCTTGGACAAATTTCTGGAAAATCGCACCACGATCATCGTCGCTCACCGCTTGAGCGCGATCAAACATGCCAATCGCATTTACGTCTTCGAAGACGGGCGAATCTGCGAACAGGGCAACCATGAAACCCTGGTCTCCGGCAAGGGATTGTACGCACGGCTCTACGGTCCGAAACCGGCGGTGCGCCGCGCAAGGGATCTGTCGGTCAGGTCCTGAACGGGAAGTTGAAAACCGTTCATGATAAATCAGGTACAATCTCGTGTTTTCCGGACTCAATACCCTCGGACGCGTCTTTGTACGATCTCCACACCCATTCCACCGCCTCGGACGGCGCCTACTCGCCGGCAGAGTTGGTTCGCCAGGCTGCTGCAGCCGGCGTAACGGTCCTCGCACTGACCGATCATGACTCTACCTCGGGCTTGGATGAGGCCGACGCTGCCGCCCTCGAGGCCGGCATTCAGCTCATCCCCGGCGTCGAGATATCGGTAACCTGGGCGGAAAAGACCATCCACATCGTTGGTCTACACGTCGATCGTCACTCGAAGGTTTTACAGCAGGGACTTAACCATCTCCAGGCGACTCGCGTCGAACGGGCGCAAGAAATCGGTCGGCGCCTCGACCGCTACGGCGTTCCCGGAACCTTCGAAGCCGCTCGGGAGATGGCCGGCGACGGCATGATCACCCGCACCCATTTCGCTCGACACCTGGTACTCCTAGGGCTTGCGGGAAGCGTAAGCGACGCCTTCGAACGTTTTCTGGCTCGCGGCAAACCGGGCTATGTTCCGACTCGCTGGGCGGAGATGACGGATGCCGTGGATTGGATTCGAAAAGCGGGCGGGGTCGCCGTGCTGGCCCATCCGCAGCGTTACAAGCTGACGGCTAGCTGGATGCGACGGCTGATCGGCGATTTCAAGGAATGCGGAGGCGTAGCGATCGAGGTCGTTTCGGGAGCCGCGACTCCGGGCGATACTCAAACCAGCGCCGAATACGCGCGGCGTTTCCAGTTGTACGCTTCCAGCGGCTCTGATTTTCACAGTCCGGAAACCGCCTGGATCAAACTGGGCCGCTTGCCCACATTGCCGGCCGATCTGACGCCGGTTTGGACGCTATGGAACCCCTAACCCGCTGCGCCTGGGCCGAACGCAGCCCACTCGAACAGGCGTACCACGACTTGGAGTGGGGAACCCCCGTCCACGACGACTGTTTATTATTCGAGTTCCTGATTCTGGAAGGGGCTCAGGCCGGACTTTCCTGGACCACGATTCTCCGTAAACGAGACGCCTACCGAACGGCCTTCGACGGCTTCGATCCCGAGCGCGTGGCTCGTTACGACGAAACCAAGATCGGAGAGTTGTTGACCAATCCCGGCATCGTTCGCAACCGTCTCAAGATCGTCGCCGCCGTAAACAACGCCAAACGTTTTCTTGAAATAAAGGAGCAATTCGGCAGCTTCGACGCCTACCTTTGGCGTTTCGTCGACGGCCGTCCCAGGCAAAACACCTGGCGAAGCATGGCGGAGGTGCCAGCCCGAACCGCGGAATCGGACGCGCTAAGCAAGGACCTCGAGAAACGCGGATTTCGCTTCGTCGGCAGCGTGATTTGCTATGCCTATATGCAAGCGATAGGCATGGTCAACGACCATACCGTCGATTGCTTTCGCTGGAGGCAACTGCATCCGACCGGCTCGCCGTAAAGCCTGCTTTACACACGCCGCGTTCTTTCCGCTATGAAACGCTCCTTCGAGCATATCGCGAGGCAACCGGCGTTCATCCTGCATTCGCTAAACTTTCAATAACTTAATAATGGCGGAAGCATGTTTCGTCACGAACCGGAGCGGTTGTCGCTCCGTTCGGCAACATCCACCTGTCAAAAAAATTTACAGTTCGCACGACCCGGCCCAGGGTTCACCCCGCTCTTCCTGATAATACAGGCACTCCAGACGATTGGCACACACGCTGCTTAATCAGTGCCGACTTTCTTGGAGAGCCCGATTTGACTGCGATTCGTTTCCTGCTTGGTTGGCTGCTTGGCGTTAGCGCAACGCTTGTCCTGGCGCAGGACGATATCGACAAGGCAAGCGAACTGCGCACCCTTGCTCTGCGCTACGAGCACGGTCGTGGCGTCAAACAGGACTACGCCGAAGCATACCGGCTCTACTGCAAAGCGGCCTTGCTTGGAGATGCAGAGGCAGCGTACAACCTCGGCTGGATGTACTTCAATGGCCGAGGACTCCCCCGTAAGGCCGAAGTCGCCGTGGGGTGGTTCTTGCGTGCCGCCAAAACCGGCGATGTTTATGCGGCGCGTATGTTGGTGCGGTACCGTGGCGTCACACCGGTGGATGACCCCGACTGCCGCCCAGAACCTACACCGGTCATCGCTGCTGTTAAGCCCGGCTCGAATCTCAACCGGAAACTCGTTGAAAGCTGGGTCAACCAAATCGCGGCGCAATATTCGATCGACCCCAAACTGGTTTTAGCCGTCATACAGGCGGAGTCCGGTTTCAACCCGGCGGCGCTCTCCTCCAAGAACGCGCAGGGTCTTATGCAGCTCATTCCGGCAACGGCAGAACGTTTCGGCATCCGGGATGTCTGGAACCCTGTAGAGAACATCAAAGGCGGAACTGCCTATCTCCATTGGCTGCTGCGTCATTTCAACGGCAACGTTGAATGGGCGGTGGCCGCTTATAACGCGGGAGAACGTACCGTCGAACAGTATCAGGGCGTTCCGCCGTATCGGGAAACCCGCGAGTACGTCCGGCGCATCCTTGCAACTTATCAAAAGACCTTTCACCCGATTCCGCCACCGGTATCGGCGGAACGCACGTTCTAGCGGGTCTTTAGCAGTCGTCAAAGCGATCCGGCCTCGGTGATCGGCGTGACGCGGTAGTGGATCGCCGAGCCCGCAAAATCCGTCTTCAATCGATCGAGCAGGCTGCCTAGATCGGCGGCGGCAAGCTGCACGTCGAAGCGAATCTGTCGTTTGCGTCCGGTCACCTGTTCGACTAGGGTCAAGCTTTCCGGATTGCTGGAATGACCGCTGATCGGGAAGCTGCTGAATCCACAGGAGTGCTCGTACTGCAACAACCAGTCGACCAAGGGTTCCTCGTAAGCAGGCGGGGCGATTAGGGTGAGGAGAAAGATTTCGCTCATGGCATGCTTCGCGCGGATAAGTCCAACTCGCTGTCAAAAAGAATTCATGCTTTTAGGATGGATAACGAACGTACGCCCGTACGACCGTTTCATAGCCCTGCGAGGCCCGCGCACTTCAGACCATCAATCAAACCACCACGCGACTGCGGATCGGCCAGTTACGCGGAGCCTCTCAAATAGCCTGTCCCGAACGGTGACTAAAGGCTAATCCCCCCAAGCATTTTGTTCACTCGAATGCCGAGTGGAATCGGCAAAATGTCATTGTTTTGGCTCCTCCAGCTTAATCTTCTCCGTAAGGACCAGAAGACCGGCCCCAACTTTGGCCTCACCGTAGCGGCTATAGAGGATAGGCAGCAACACCAAGGTCAGCAGCGTCGAAGTAAACAATCCACCGACGCCGACGACCGCCAGTGGCCGCTGAATTTCCGAACCCGGGCCGGTCGCGAACAGCAGCGGGATGAGTCCGAAAGCCGCGATGCCGGCGGTCATCAACACCGGACGCAGTCGGCGCATAGCACCCACCACGACCGCCTCGTCCATGGGCAGCCCCAATGAACGCAGGTGATTGAAATAACTCACCATCACCACGCCGTTCAATACGGCAATACCCAACAGAGATATGAATCCTACCGAGGTCGACACCGAAAGATATTCTCCCGAAATCCAAATCCCGTAAACGCCACCGATCAGTGCTAGAGGAACATTGGCCAAAACCAGAACCGCTTGGCGCACCGAGCCGAAGGTGGAAAACAATAGCAGGAAAATCAGCCCGATGGATACCGGAATGACCACGGACAAACGCGCGGCTGCCCGCTGCTGATTTTCGAATTGGCCGCCCCATGCGATGTAGTACCCGGTCGGCAATTCGACCTGCTCGGCCACAGCCCGCTTGGCCTCCTCCACGAAGCCCACCAAATCGCGTCCTTCGACGTTGCTGCGCACAGATGCATAACGCTGGCCATGCTCGCGGTTGATCGCGACCACACTCTCCACCGACTCGATTCTGGCGACCGCCGACAACGGCACTCGGTGTCCGTCGGGTAGGGCGATCTGCAGAGTAGACAAGTTGGCCGGCTCTCCGGCACCTCGCAGTAGCAAAGGCGTGCGGCGGATACCCTCCTGGACGATGCCGAGCTTGAGCCCCTCGATCTGAGCCCGCAAGGTATCGGCCAGCGAGTCCGCATCCAATCCTAAACGTCCCGCGGCGAGTCGGTCCACTTTCACCACCAGGTACTGCATGCCCTCGTTGCGAATGGTGAAGACATCGGAAGCACCGGGAATCTTCCGCATCACTTCGGCGATTTCCTCAGCCTTAGCATTGAGCACGGCGAGGTCCGGGCCGTACAGCTTAACCGCCACGTCCCCGCGCACCCCGGTCAGCATCTCGGTGACTCTCATCTCGATCGGTTGAGTGAAACCGTAAGCGATGCCCGGAATGGTATCCAAGACTTTCCGAATTTCCTCGATCAATTCTCCCTTGCGCTTCATGCGCCACTCGTCCTGCGGCTTGAGCACGAAGAAATTGTCGGTCTCGTTGAGCCCCATAGGGTCCAAGCCGATTTCGTCGGCGCCCACTCTGGAGACGGCCCGTGTCACCTCCGGCACGTGCTCCAAAATGGCTTTCTGGATCTGTAGATCCAGCCGCACCGACTGATCCAGCGTGATGGACGGCAGTTTCTCGACTTGTACGATGATGTCGCCCTCGTCCATGGTAGGCATGAAGGTCTTGCCGATCTGGAAATACACCGCCACGCTGGATAAAAGGAGCAGTCCAGCGGCGAACAAAACCGTACGGCCGTGAGCGAGGGACCAGACCAAGACCGGCCGGTACCACTCCGAAAGTTTGCGCGCCAGCCAAGGCTCCTCGTGTTTGACCCGCTTCATCAGGAAGGAGGCCACAACCGGGATCACGATCAGGGAGAAGATCAGTGACCCTATCATGGCGAACACGTTGGTGAAGGCTAGAGGCTTGAACATCTTGCCTTCGAGACCTTCCAGGGTAAACAAGGGCACGAACACGATGCCGATGATGAGGGTTCCGGAGATGACCGGTGCCGTCACTTCGCGCATGGCCCGATAGATCGCATGCAGCCTAGGCACGCGATTGGTCCTTCCCTGCTCGGCCAGATGGGTCGTGATGTTCTCCACCACGACGACCGCCGGATCGACCAGCTTGCCGATGGCGATGGCGAGGCCGCCCAGGCTCATCAGATTGGCCGTGACGCCGAAGTGGTCCATCAGCAGAAAAGTGAACAGAGCCACCATGGGCAGGATCAAAGCGACGGTCAAAGCGGCTCGCAGGTCGCCGAGAAACAGGACGAGCAGGATCAACACCAACACGGTCGCTTCCACCAAGGCCCGAACGATGGTGTTGATAGCCTTCCCGACCAGATCGCCTCGGTTGTAGAACACATTGACTTCGACGCCCTTGGGCAAAGCCGGCCGGATTTCCTCGAGCTTCTTCTCGACGTCCTCCACCACTTGCCGTGCGTTCGCCCCCCTGAGGCTCAGCACCAGCCCCTCGACTGCCTCGCCGCGCCCATCCTGGCTCACGGCGCCGTAGCGGGTCAGGGCGCCGATGCGAACGTCCGCCACGTCGCCCACGGTGATAATGGCGCCGTTCCGCTCGGCCACGACGATGGTGCGTACATCGTCAAGATCCACGATCCGCCCCTCGGTGCGTACCAAGAACGCTTCCTCGCCCTGAGTCAGACGTCCGGCGCCGTCGTTGCGGTTATTGGATTTGAGCGCTTCGGTCAGCTCGCCAATCGTGACGCCGCGTGCCGCCATGCGGATGTTATCGGGAACGACCTCGAAGCTTCTCACCAATCCGCCCAAGGCGTTCACGTCGGCGACGCCTGGAACCGTGCGAAGCGCCGGGCGAATCACCCAATCCAAGAGGCTCCGCCGCTCCGAGAGGCTAAGACCTTCCCCCTCCACGGTGAACATGAACATCTCGCCCAAAGGCGTCGTCATGGGGGCGATCCCCCCTTCAGCGTTGGGCGGGAGGTTTCCCCAAACTTCGTTCAAGCGCTCCGTCACCTGCTGCCGTGCCCAGTAAATGTCGGTGCCTTCCTCGAAGTCGATGGTGATGTCGGTTAGCGCATACTTGGCTATGGAGCGGAGCATGGTCTGCTTGGGAATGCCGAGCATTTCCAGTTCGATCGGCGCCGTGACGCGCGTTTCCACTTCCTCCGGGGTCATGCCCGGTACTTTGACGATGATCTTGACCTGGGTCGGCGAAACGTCCGGAAACGCATCGATCGGCAAATGGGTCGCGGCGAGCCAGCCGGCACCGGAGAGGAGGAGGGCGCTCAGCAAGGCGAACAAGCGCTGGGTTAGAGCGAACTGGATCAGGCGCGCGATCACTCTTCTTCTCCCATGCCGAGCCAGGCGGCCTTGAGCGCGGCCACCCCCTGCACCGCCACTTCCTCGCCTACGTCAAGACCTTCGTGAATGACAACGCTGTACTGTTCTACGCCGGCTACCGCGACCTCGCGTGCCACAAAACCTCCCGGGATCTGCACGAACACGTAGTCTCGCCCTTCGTGACTCGCCAAGGCAGCTATGGGCAGGCGGAAGATCAGATCAGTGCTTTTGTGCATCAATTGCACGTTGATATGCATGCCGGGTCGCAGGTCTTCCGCTCGGCTGTCGACGACCGCCCGCACCAGGGCGCTTTGGCTCCTGGGATCTACGTGCTGACCAACCTCGATGATACGGGCGCTCGCCCGAGCGTTTTCGACGCTGACACGGTCGCCGATTCTCACCTCGTGCAGCCGTTCCTGGGGCATATCGACTTCCAGCCACAATTCGTCCAGCTTGCCGACCCGAAACATCGGCGTGAGCCGATCAACTCTCTGCCCCACTACGGCCATGCGCTCGAGCACAACCCCCTCGATGGGCGCGCGCACTTCGATAACGCTACTGAGCCGGCGATCGGCTCTAAGCCGGCGAATCTCGTTCTGGCCAAACCCCGACGCAGACAAGGTCTGCTCCGCCGTCTGTAGAGCCGCTTGAGCCTTGTCGTAATCGCTCTTGGTCTCCTGCCAGCGCAGGCGCGAGATGATGCCCTCTTTGAGCAGGGTCTCGTCCCGTTTGAGGCGCGCCTCTGCAAGATTGAATTCGGAAACGGCATCGAGCAAAGCCCTCTGCAGAGCCAGCAAATCCGGACTCTGGATGCGGGCGAGCACTTCGCCCTGTTTCACTCGAGCGCCGAGCGGAACGGCGACGTTGCTGATCACCCCGGCTTGCGGGGAGCTGACGACGAATTCCTTTTGCGGCGGCAGCACAACCCGCGCTGGCGCTTGCGCTAACGGCAGGGTGGCGACCTGTTCCGGTTTTGCAGTGCGGATTCCCAGACGTTTCGCTTGCTCCGTCGTTAGTTGGATCTCGTTCTCCGCCGCGAGTCCCGTCGTGCAGAAGCACCAGATCAAGAATAGAACGACGAGTCTCATGGCGTGACTCCGACGACTTGGTTGTAAACCGCGATATCGCGCTGCAACAGGATCGCCCGTTGCTCGGCATCGCGAATCGCTGCCTGGGCAGTGGCCTGAATCTTGAGGTAGTCGATTAGCGAAATTTCTCCGGTCTCGAAAGCAAGACGGCCCATTCTGAGCTGCGATTCCGCGATTTCCCTGCGCCTTTCGGCGATCGTCAGGGCGGTGCGATCGACCTGGAGATTGTGGATCGCTTCATGTAGAGCCTTCTCCAACTGTCGATACAAGATGTCCCGATCCGCCATTCGCTGGGTCAAGGCGATGGCGGCTTCGGCGACGAACGGCGCGTTATAGGCATCTCCCCCGATGGGGATTTGGAGCACCAAGTTGGTTTCGTTGTTATAGCCTTCTCTCCGAGTATCCCGCTCGTGCTGGGTACCGACCAGAATCGAAGGCTGGTTGCCTTGCTTGGACCTCCGTGTAAACTCGACTTCCGCTTGGGCACGTTCGATCAAGGCGTTGGCGACCGCTATGGCTGGATGATTCTCGTCGAACGTGCTGAGCGGGCTCTGTACCTCTTCGAAATGTTTCGGCGCACGCACTAGGCGGGTCAGATTCGTATAGTTCTGGCGGGCGTGCATCACTTCGGCTTCAGCCTGAACCAGCGCAGTCTTTTTTTCCAGCTCGTCGCTTTCCGCGAGAAGCAGGTCTGCCCGAGCGAGGTCGCCGACTTCGACGCGCCTTTGCACAACGGCGGTCAACTGCTTCGAAACTTCGTAGATACGCCGGGCCAGATCGTAACGGTTTTCCGCCAGGCGGAGATTCCAAAGCGCATCGCGCACCAAGCCCGCAACCTCGTGCTTTATCGCCCGCACAAATAAAGCCGCGCTCTGCCGTGCTCGCTCCGCTACGGCCTTGCTTGCCGCCCGCTGCCCCCACATCCAGACCGGAATCTGATAGCCGGTTTGAATTTCCACCGCGCCCCTATCTGCAAAGGCCTTGTCATCAATCCATTGCAGATAGATCGACGGATATCCGGCGATCCAACTAGCACTGCGGCGCTCCAAAGCCTTGGCCTCATTCTCGAAAGCTTCAATGAGAGCGCTTTGCGGGTATTTCTCGAGCGCGGCCTCGATGGTTTGCCCAAGGGTCAACGATTCATCAAACACCAGTTCGTCGTAATGATCGACGATCCGCTCTTCGGACGCGGCGGACGCGATGGCGAAAAAACAAGCCGCGCCTACCGCGCACACCAAAAGCTTCATATCTTCCTCCCGAAGTCACGAGTCGGGGCGGCGAGGGGCGCCGGTTGAACCCAACGGTCAGCGCCGCGTGCCCCGACTCCCCCCACTGAATTGAATTCTCATACAGGAAGCTCTGATAAATTCCCTCGACAGGACTGCCCGAAGCCCGTTGGTGAGCGCAGGACAAACGGTTTCTTATTGATTCCGTTAGTGGTGACTCCTTCGACTGCGCTCAGGACAAGCTTGTCGAAAGGCACGAACGGAATCTACTTTCAGAGCTTCGTAAACGGGCCACCCGCCACATTGGGCAGACTCCCGGTCAAATGGGAACCGAGCAGCCAAAACTCCTCAAGAAGGCTGATTGGTCAGGTGTCGAAGGGCGGGGCACGCGGAGCGCTAGCGCGGTAGAGCCACGATAACGGTAGAGGCACATCCAGCCATATACGTCGATACGTGATGATTGGCGGCCGTCGAATCAGCCCGGCAAATGAGGGAAGAAAGGACTTATCGTCCGCCTTCGGCGAAAACTTCGCTTTGGCGGTCTCTCCCCAAAATCCGGCTTGTACGCCAATGATCACATCATGATCGAGTGGCGGAGCGTCGGCCTGAGCCGATGTCTCCGTCGCTTTCGAGAGAAACTCCAGGCCTGGAACGTGCAGGAAGCCGCCCGTCTCGGTCCCGGTATGCGCATGAACCCACGGCGCAATGACTTGCATCAGCGCCAAGAGAACTAGCAGGATCGTACGGGAAGCACGCGTTGTCACAGTTCGGCATTAATACGGATGGTCAAAACTTACACAGTATAGTCCTGATGGAAGGCGGAAAAAATCTAGAAATGCGTCAGGCTATACAAAAGAACTCTGACACCGATGCATGGGGCGTATAGGCGTAGAAACCGACCGCGGTCACGGATTTTCTCGACAGCTAATCGAAAGAAAATGCGGAGCCTGCGTGTCTCTCTTGGGACCTCAAAGCGGGTACCGTGGTTTGGAGCGAAAGTCGACGCGGTGTTCCAAACATCCGAAGAAGAGATTTGCGCCGCATTCAGCTAAGACTTTGGCTATATAGCTAATATCCGCCTGTTTGGCTATTGCGATATCCGGATCGGGCAGACCCGCTGCTTGCCAGTGTCAGTGTAACGGTCTAGCTGTCAAGTCCCGCAAGATCGTAAACCTTCTTTCGAAAAAGATGAGGATGGGACAGTTGCCAGTTTTTGAGAGCCTGGATCGGGGTGAGATGGCGTAAGGCCTTTTGGGGAATGTGATGATTGTACAGCTCGACATAGCGGTGCAGGGTGGTGTCCAGATCGGCGGTTGAATCGAAGTGATGGGTTTGCAACACCTCCTCGATGCGGCCATTGAAGCGTTCCACCAGGCCATTCGTTTGGGGCCGGCCCGGCGGAATCAGGCGATGTTCGATGCCTTGTTCAGTACAGAGGCGGTCAAACTCATGCGTCCCCGAGGGCTGCCGAGTTCGGGTCAGGAAACGGTCGGTAAACTCCGAGCCGTTGTCGGTCAGGCATTTCTGGATGCGGAAAGGCGCGGCCTGAATCACCGCTTTGAGGAAGTCCTTTGCGCTTAAGGCGGTGCGGTTGGGCTTGAGGGCGACATAGACCCAGCGGGTGGCGCGGTCGATGGCGACGAACAGGTATCGGCGGGGTTCGCCGTCGATGGCGGGCAAGTACTTAACATCCAGGTGAAGGAAGCCGGGCTCATAGGCCTTGAAGGGTTTGACCTTCGCCTTCTCTGTAGGCGGAAGCAGGGTCTTGAGGGACGCCACCCCGTGGCGGCGCAGGCAGCGGTCTAGCCCGGAACGGGACACGGCGGGATTGAGAAATTCCCGGGTCACGGCCAGGAGATCATCCAAGGGGAGGAGCAGAGCTTGGCGGAGGTAGACCACGATGGCTTCCTGGGCGGGCGTGAGCGTGGTTCTGAGGGTGTGGGGCCGGTGTGAGGCATCTTCGACCGAGGATCGGTGTTTCCACTTGCGGACGGTCGTTCGGCTAATGCCATGCTTTTGGGCCAAGGCGCGCTCGCTCAACGTGGACGCTTGAATGGCCTGCCGAACGGCCGGGGTGGTACGGGCGTTCTTATGAAGACGAATCTGCATGGAGAGAAACCTCACTTGGACGAACCGAATATCTCCTGGAGAAGGCTCCGGGCTTCGAACAGAGCATAACTCCTTCTCGGTAAATAATCACACGAGACGCGACAGCTAGCCACCAAAGAAGAGGGAAAAATCTCGAATTGAGTCTCATGCGTCCGGTGAGTGCCAGAATCCCTTCCATGCCGGTCAGGCCTGTTGGGAGCACCGGTTAATGCGACTCCTGCCTGATCTACGATGCTCCGATCTCGGGTGGTTCTAAGGCTTTCCCTCATCAAGGGTGTGCAAGGAGGACTTGACGGAAATTCCGGGAACCCGCGCCGCAAAACCGCGCTATCTACATGCCTTACGACAACATCGAACGATGTTGAACATCATGGAGAGTAGAGTATGAAAAGACTTTTCACACTGCTGGTTTATTTTTCTCTGGTCACTTTGCTTGCTGGTTGCGACCGTGAGACTCCGCCCAAACCTTCCGAAACGATATGCGGTACTATCCGCGGGTTGTCTTGTCCGGAGGGGCAGTACTGTGATTACGGCATCGGCCAGTGCAAAGTTCCAGATACACAAGGGGTCTGCAAAACCAAACCAACCGTTTGCACCAGGGAATTTGACCCCGTCTGCGGTTGCGACGGCAAAACTTATGGCAATGCCTGTGAGGCGGCTGCCGCTGGAGTTTCCATCGACCATAAGGGCGAGTGTCAGAAAAATGAACCCGTAGCCTGTGGCGGTATCACGGGAGCCCAGTGCCCCGATGGTCAGGTCTGTGTCGATGATCCTAGTGACAACTGCGATCCCACCCAGGGCGGCGCAGATTGTCCCGGTATATGTAAAGCCAAGTAAAGGAAATGCCGACATTCGGGTGCAATGGCTGCTGGCCATTGCCCCGGATGTTGCTTCCGTACGCGAAAGCTGGATCAGTAGCATGACACTCAGAGCCAACGGTTCACCAGCGACGGTCGGCCTGCCGCGTCAGGCCCAGACGCCAGGCGATATCCAGCGCTTCTCTGTATTCCGTCGCGGCAATGCGGCGGGATAACTCCGGCAGGGCGCTGGCCCGATAGCCGGGATAGTACTGTCCCATCAAATTGACATAAGTCTCTGTGGAAATCTCGCGGGCGATGAACTCCAGAACCGTTTCCGTCCCGGCCAGGCCGGCCGGAAGAACCAGATGCCGTGTCAACAACCCTCGATAGGCCAAACCGTTCTCGTCCAGCCGCAGGTCGCCGACCTGGCGGTGCATCTCCTTGATCGCTGCCTGGTTAACCTCCCAATAGTTCCGCACGTGGGAATAGCGGTGGGCGATGACGGAATCGCCATATTTCATGTCCGGCATATAGATGTCGATGACGCCGTCGAGCAGCGCGAGAGCCTCCGGACTGTCGTAGCCGGCGGTGTTATAAACCAGGGGTAGCGTGAGCCCTTGTTGTGCGGCGATCCATGTCGCGGCCAGAATCTGCGCCACCGCATGGCTGGGGGTGACGAAATTGATGTTGTGGCATCCTCTGGCCTGCAAGTTCAGCATCATCGCCGCCAATTCCTCCAGCTCGACCTCGCGGCCCTCGCCCCTTTGGCTGATCTCCCAGTTCTGGCAGAACTCGCAGCGCAAGTTGCACCAACTGAAGAAGATCGTTCCCGACCCGTTCCAACCGCGCAGCACGTCTTCTTCGCCATGATGGGGACCGTAACTGTAGACCACGGTGCGTTCCCCGGTACGGCACACCGCGCCCCGGACCGTCTTCAACCGGTCGACCCGGCAATAGCGTGCGCAGAGATCGCAGGACTGGAGATGCCGGCGGGCGATGCGGACCCGTTGCTCGAGTTCGCCGCTCGCAAGCAAAGCGAGATAACCGGCTTGAAAGCCTTGCCTTTCTTTTTCCGCCGAGTTCATGGCTCTGCCTTTCTGAATCAACCTCAGAATTTCTTGAGCGCCGAAATGATTGCACATCGCGCATCGGCCTGTGACCAGAATCCGGTGAATTCGCTTCAAGCGGCGGACGCCGCCGGCAAGCTTTGCTCAGTCCAGCCCCAGGAACGGATAAGTCCGAAGCTGATCCCGCGTCCACAGGGAAAGTCCTGCACGCTGCCCGACCGTTTCGAGGGCCAGTATCGCATCGGTATCTTGGAAGTCGATCGAGCCTGGCGTTCCGGCCTCATCCAGATTGCTCAGCAAGAATTCGTCGAGAAAACGCTCCTCATCCTGACTGGACAGACGCCCGGCGAATCCTCGACGGTGCATGCGCACATGGAACCGCAGGCCGGCCAAGTCCGGCAGCCAGCGAGCGGCGGCCTCTCGCGCTTTCGCTTCGAACTCCGGCGGTGTTTGGAAGACGAACAAAGCCGTGAGAGGAATCGCTCGGGAAATGCACTGCGTGAAGATTTCGGGATCTCTGATCGACCAGTCCTTGAGTGTGCGAAGAAATCCTTCGGTATCCTCGATCTTCATCACCAGCACATTGAAGTAATCGGTTTTATGGACAGGGCCGAGCTGCTCGAGCAGACGACAGGCACGCCTGAACCCGTGCTCGAATACTGAAACGACGACATTCCAGTCGTGCATACCGCCTCCCCAAACAATGGCTGAAATTCGGAAAAATGCGACTGCCGGCGTGCAAATCAAATGGGCATATCGCTCAAGGCCGATTTAATCCGGAAGAGTTCCCGCGAGAACGGGTCAGTTCCAACGTTCCAATGTTTTCATCCACGCTTTAGCCATGACTAGACCTCTTCTTGATACGGACTGTTTAAAACGCGGTGCCTTTTGCCGTTCGTTGCACATGCGCGAACCCGGAAAACCCGGCGGACGAAAATAGCCCCTGGGAAGATCGGCAAAGTGGCACTCGCTTTGCTGCACCGAAGCTTGTTCCCCACGCGGGCTAATGCCCACGTGCGCCTCGCGCCGTCGTTGTTTGACGTGTCTTGCGATACGCCTCACGCGGCGCAGTCGACGCTATAGACCGCAGCGTCTACGGTGCTACTCCGAAGTCACATTGATACCGACGATCTTCGGCCGATCGTGGATGCATTGGGTGTCATCCACGACCATTATCACGCGGCGGCGGGCAATGAACGCCGTGAGCGCGGCGGAATAAAACGTCTCATAGCCGGGAAACGACTTATCCGAGGTGTAGCCGTCCGGAGTGGGGCAGCCAGCGGGGTTGACGATCGGCTCGGCGGTGACGACGGCGAAACTATCCAGATTCCAGCCGGTACGTATCATGGTGATCGATCCGGCCTGAGAAACCGGCTGACCGGCGGCTGGCACGGACAATGCCGCGGCGGCCGCGGCGAGCGTTATGGCAATGGGGCGCATGTAGTCCTCCGTTGAGGTGGATGGATGGTAATCAGTCGGCCGTCCGCATGACACCGCGAACGATGGGTATAACGGCACAGGCGGGGCCGAGCGCGCACTCCGGGGTCGCTTCGGTAGTGCTCAGGATCTCGTTGATGAAGGGTTCGGTCGACACATATTGGCAGGCACTGGCGCCGGTGGCCCAAGACCAATTTTGCGAGGCGGCAGGCGTGTTGGGGATGTATCCTGTCGGTGAGCAAGTGGACTGGACCCCCGCGATGCCGACTCCGAATCCGTTGACGGTGACCACAGTCGGACCTCCGCTGTCGCCGCCTTGACCCACCTGGTTCGCACTGTTCATAACAAGCTCATAGCCCGTATCCGTGATAGACGAAGGCGTGAAAGGCGCGCTGCGATAGGTACCCAGACCACCGGATGGCTGTGCGGTGGGCGTGCCGTATACGCCGGTAGCAAACGTGGAAAAACCGCGGCCATATTGAGTGACCGTATCGGTGGTCGTCAGTCGGCCGCTAAGCACGACCGATCCGCCACCTCGGTCACGTGCGACGGCGTAGATCCGCTGACTGTCCACCGGGCCGAGATCGGCGGCCCCTAAGTAGACGAGTACAATGTCACTGATGTTGGTCGTATTCACGTTTGCCGCGAACGCATTCGCGTTCACCGCAAAATCATGGATACGCGAAGCGATGCCTACGCGGCCAGGTGCCCAGTCGGCCGTGACGCGCACGTGATCGGGCGGCATAAGTGTCGCGTCTCGTGTGATTATTTACCGAGAAGGAGTTATGCTCTGTTCGAAGCCCGGAGCCTTCTCCAGGAGATATTCGGTTCGTCCAAGTGAGGTTTCTCTCCATGCAGATTCGTCTTCATAAGAACGCCCGTACCACCCCGGCCGTTCGGCAGGCCATTCAAGCGTCCACGTTGAGCGAGCGCGCCTTGGCCCAAAAGCATGGCATTAGCCGAACGACCGTCCGCAAGTGGAAACACCGCTCCTCGGTCGAAGATGCCTCACACCGGCCCCACACCCTCAGAACCACGCTCACGCCCGCCCAGGAAGCCATCGTGGTCTACCTCCGCCAAGCTCTGCTCCTCCCCTTGGATGATCTCCTGGCCGTGACCCGGGAATTTCTCAATCCCGCCGTGTCCCGTTCCGGGCTAGACCGCTGCCTGCGCCGCCACGGGGTGGCGTCCCTCAAGACCCTGCTTCCGCCTACAGAGAAGGCGAAGGTCAAACCCTTCAAGGCCTATGAGCCCGGCTTCCTTCACCTGGATGTTAAGTACTTGCCCGCCATCGACGGCGAACCCCGCCGATACCTGTTCGTCGCCATCGACCGCGCCACCCGCTGGGTCTATGTCGCCCTCAAGCCCAACCGCACCGCCTTAAGCGCAAAGGACTTCCTCAAAGCGGTGATTCAGGCCGCGCCTTTCCGCATCCAGAAATGCCTGACCGACAACGGCTCGGAGTTTACCGACCGTTTCCTGACCCGAACTCGGCAGCCCTCGGGGACGCATGAGTTTGACCGCCTCTGTACTGAACAAGGCATCGAACATCGCCTGATTCCGCCGGGCCGGCCCCAAACGAATGGCCTGGTGGAACGCTTCAATGGCCGCATCGAGGAGGTGTTGCAAACCCATCACTTCGATTCAACCGCCGATCTGGACACCACCCTGCACCGCTATGTCGAGCTGTACAATCATCACATTCCCCAAAAGGCCTTAGGCCATCTCACCCCGATCCAGGCTCTCAAAAACTGGCAACTGTCCCATCCTCATCTTTTTCGAAAGAAGGTTTACGATCTTGCGGGACTTGACATCGGATTACGTGTCGGTCGATTACCTGCCATGCCTCTTCCCTGCTATTTGCTATTACATAGCGATACAGGCTTTATTACATAATTACATTTGATAATGCCTCGTCTTCAAAGTTCGTGTTCTTCGTTCGCGACAAAAGAGATCCTTCCGATGGGATAAGTCTTAGCGCCGGCCACTAACTGTAATGAACCGAATTTGAAACGAGCCGGGATGGCGTAGAGGTCAGGCTTCGCGCTCGCATGTACGTTCCATGAACTTTCTTGCCTTCTGATGAGTCCTCTAGGAATCCTCTCGCGAAGGAGATAGCTATGAGGATTCATAGTCGATTCACGTCAGGAACTTTATTGACGGCATTGGTCGCGGCAGGCTCGGCGCTCGCCCTGGAACCGGGCCAGAACGAGCCAAAGCGGCTCTTTTCGCTGGGCGATTCCATGACGCGGGGCTTCAATGCCAATGTACCCCTGGATAATCTGAACCTGAGCTGGGTCAACGGTTATCACGGCTTTTGGGAGGATCTCTTCGGACTGCCGGATGTGCGGTCGCACAATCAGCGCATCGACGCCAATTTCGGGACTAGCGGTCGCAGCAATCAGACGGCGGCCGTAAACGGCGCGACGATGGCGGATCTGACGGCGCAAGCCTCCGGCGCGGCCGGCAAGAACGTCACCTATGCCACGGTGCTGCTGGGTGCGAATGATGTCTGCAAGGATTCCATCGCCGATCTTCCGACCGACGAGCAGTTCAGGACTCGGTTCGAGAACGGGATCGATACCCTGCTTGCGAATTTGGCTGCCGGCGCCACCGTCCAGGTAGTGGCAATCCCCAATATCGTCGAGGTCTATAACCAGGGCCGGGTCAAACAGTCGCTCGGGCTGGTCGACTGTCCGGACGTTTGGGCGCGGTCCGGCAGCTGCGGCTCACTGCTTTCGCCCGATGCGACCGATTCGGACCGAGCCTTCGCGCTATCCCGGATCATGGCGTACAACCAGATCCTGAAGGAACTCACCGAAAACAAAGCCGCACAGCATCAGGATAAGTTTATCTCGTTTACCGATGTGAGCTTCACCTATCCGTTGACGCAGAGCGAACTCTCGAACATCGATTGTTTCCACAGTTCCTGGGAAGGGCAGAAAGCGCTGTCCAGAGAGACCTGGAATAGCGGTCCGTTCAGGGATCATCAGGAACTCGATTAGGGATGCTCGTGAACCGGATCACCGCGTTTTTATTTGGTGCAAGCCTGGCCAGCGCGATCACGGTCCTTTTATCCAGCCACTCGCCGACGGCTCCGATCGAGGACAAGATCGAACACTGGCAGGCACGCGCTCGGAAAGCGGAACAGGAACTCGCGGTGCTGCACGCTCGGTTGCAATCCGAAGCGGCGCAGAACCCCACGATTTCCCCGCCGAGTCCGGTTATGGCACCGGCTACATCAAGCTACGCGCCGCCAGGCTCAGTGGCTTCGCCGTCAAGCCCGCCGCCCCCAGACCTCGATTCGACGTCCGATGCCATCCGTAACGAGCAGTGGGACGCCTTGGTCAGCCGTGCGTTGGAGCACGAGGTGGAGCGGCGCCTAGGCCGGAAACTCGATCCCGAGCGTATGGAACGTTTACTCGGAACCTTGCGCCGGCTGCGCGATGCGTCCGTCGGATTAGGCCAGGAACCTCTCGATCCTCACGATCCCGAATCCTTGCGCGATCACCTAGCGCGCACCCTGGTTCTGGTGGAATCGGATCGACTGTTCCGCGAAGAACTCGGCATCGGCTTCTCGGACTTCCTAAGAGGACTTGACGGCGACCCCGTCGAGGAAGTCCACCCGGCAAAACCCGGCGAATCGGCTCGATAAGAAGGTTCGATGTGGATCATTCTCCTGATGCTCCTGGCCGTGAGCCCGGCCGCGCGCGTGGAGGAGGTGGCGGCCAAAATAGACGGCCAGGCGATCCCGTTGGCCGAAATCGATACGCCCTCGCGCGCGAAAATTGTTCGATTGCATCAAGCCTTAACCGACGAGGCGGCCCGTGCGCTCGATCGGCTGATCGACCGACAGCTTCAAGCCTCCTCAGAAGCGAAATTCCCTTCGCCCAAGCCGGTCACAGATGAGGCAATCCGCGCCTTTCGCGCCTCCCGGCCGGAAGACTTCGAGGGGCCTTTCGCACCGCTCGAGACCAAGCGCAATCCGGCAGCGGAGTGGCCCGCGATCCGGCTCTATCTGACTCAGAAAGCACTCGAATCCGTGCAAGCCGAAGCGCGCCGCCGGCTCCGGGCGGGCCATGCCATCAAGGTCTGGCTTCCGGACGGGCCGGAACTCGAACAGCCGCTGTCCCCGATACGAACGGTGGCGCTGGTGGACGATACCCCGATCACGGCGGAAATGCTGGAACAAGCCACCGCGCTTCGTCTGTATCGGCTGAGAAAGGAAATCTATCTCGAGCGGCAGCGGTGTCTCGAGACGTCCGTCGAGAATCGACTCCTGAGCGAGGAGGCGAGGCGACTCGGTATCCCGATCGAGGACCTGCTGGCAAAAATGACGCGGGATACGACCGTCGGGACTAAGGAGCTGAACGCCTCTATCGAATCCGAACGCGCCGCAGGCCGACCGGTGTCGGACCCGGATCGCGCCCGCCAATACTTGGCGTTCCGTAAGGCTTATACCCGCCGTGCGGCTTTGGTAAAAAAGCTGCGGGATTCGGCTCGCATCGAGATCCTGCTCGAAGAGCCCTCGCTACCCCGTCTTCCCATGATCGAGTTGAACGCTCCCATTCTGGGCGCGCTGGATGGGCCGCGCTTGATCGCCTACACCAATTACCGCTGTACGCCCTGCCGGGCTGCTCATCGGGAAATCGACCGGATTCTCGCCGCCCAGCGAAACGTGCGCGTCGTTTTCCGCGACTTCATCCCGGTGTACGACCCTGTGGCCGACGAGGCGGCCCGCTTGTCCCGCTGCGCCGACCGGCTAGGCGCCTTCGGTCGTGTGCGCAGCGAGCTTCTGGGCCGGAATCCGCCAGCCTTCGGCGAAGCCTGGTACACAGATGACGCTCTCCGCACGCTGGCGAGCAGGCTGGATATCGACTCAGACGCCTTGGTGCAGTGCCTTTCGTCCCCGGAGCTCGGCGAGGCCATCGAACAGGATACCGCTGAAGCACACGAATTGGGCTTCGAAGAGGCGCCATCCTTCGTAGTCCAAGGCATACCGCTCTCAGGCATGCAATCTGCCAAGAGCCTGGCCGGAATCTTGCGTAATCAGCGGTACCCCGGTCGGCTGTCGGATTAAACGACACTCACTGGCTGATCGTTGGATTAGCACCATCTGAAATGCCGCCCAGCGTTCCGATGTTTCTGGATTATTATGCAAACTACCCGGATCTTCGGTCTGGTTGACACCGTTTTGAGTGTGCGGCCGATGCAGACAGCGAAGAAGCAAATACCACTCCGTATTCTTCTTAATTCTTATAATAGGAGCTTCTCGGCTTGATTCGTTACTTATCGGGCCTTCGTACCGCAGGTTTTTGTGGGACCTCGCTAGTCGGAAGAGCTCCCCGACTAATCAAGCGTCATCGTAAACGCTGCAAAAAGAGACAATCGCTATGTTGGCGCCGAGTGGTTTCAGGTTTCGCTTTTGCGGATACGAGACCACGACGCCGTCTTTGAAAAAGTGAGTCGATACATGTCGTACAACTGGGCCAACAACAAGAAGACTTCTGTCGGGAGGTTGGATCTGTGCAAATCGCTAATCGAAGGCATTGATGGCCAGGCGATCTTCATGCTCGATCCTGAGGGACGGGTACGCAGTTGGAATCGCGGCGCTGAGCGAATCCAGGGTTACCGGGCCGACGAAATCCTCGGCCGGTCTCATGCTTGTTTTTATCCCCATGAAGACGTCGAACGGGGCAAGCCGGAACGGGATTTGGCGATTGCGACGGCGCGGGGAGTGTTTGAGGAGGAGAGCTGGCGCTTACGCAAAGACGGAACGCGTTTCTGGGCGTACTCCAGGCTAACAGCGGTGCACGACACAGCCCACCGTTTGCGCAGTTTCACCAGCGTTACCACCGATCTGACGGAACAGCGACTTATCGAGGTCATTAGGCACGAACGCGAAGCGCGCTACGCCCTGCTAACGGAGATGGTACCGGCGATCCTCTCGATCTGGAGAGCCGATGGCAAATGCGAATACGTCAATGACTATTTCTTAAAGTTCACCGGCATATCGGCACTTATGTCGCTCAGACGAGGCTGGGTCGAGACCATGCACCCGGATGATCGGGCTGCGGCGATTAAAGCATGGACGGAAGCAGCCTCCCGGGGACAGCCGTTTACCGTGGAATACCGTTTGCGGCGTCACGATGGACTTTACTGTTGGTTTCGCTGGCAAGGCGTTCCCATCCGCAAGACCCGCGGTGACATTGTCAAATGGATCATCATGGCAACGGACATCGAACACGATAAGCACCAGCAGGACGCACTGCGTGAGGCAAACCGCCGTAAGGACGAGTTCCTGGCAGTGCTCGCCCATGAGTTCCGGAATCCTCTGGCGCCGATCAGCAATGCCGTGCACATCCTGCGCAACGAAGCCCGCAATGCCCCCGATCTGCAGGCGCCGATCGATATGATCGAGCGGCAAGTCCGGCATTTGGTCCGATTGGTGGATGATCTTCTGGATGTGTCGCGGCTTGCGCGGGGAAAAATCAACCTCGACATGCGGCCTGTCGATGTGGTTGTCGTCGCAGCTCAGGTGGTAGAGAGTCACCGCAGTTCCGCTGCGGCACACCGCCACGAGCTGATCCGGGACCTGCCTGCGCATCCACTCTATGTCGAAGGCGATGACGTACGCTTAACCCAAATGATCGACAATTTGCTGACCAATGCCGTCAAGTACACGCCGGACGGCGGGGAAATCCGGGTATCCATCCGAGAAAGCGGCGACGAGGTGAAAATAGCGGTACGTGACAATGGCATCGGCATTGCCCAAGAAGCTTTATCCCATATCTTTGAACCGTTCACCCAAGGCCAGCACGGTATTGGTCGTTCCCAAGGGGGCCTGGGAATAGGACTTGCCCTCGTTCGCAGCCTGGTGGAACTGCATCGGGGTCGGATAGAGGCGTATAGTGCCGGTCCGGGTCAAGGCAGCGAGTTCACGATCTACCTTCCGCGCCTGTCGGAGCAGATCAGCCCGATATCCGATTGCCGCGGTGTTAGCATCGCGCAAGAAGCGGAGGGACTGCGCGTCCTGATTGTGGACGATAACCGGGATGCGGCGGATTCGGTGGCTCGGCTACTAGGCATGTGGGGCCACGAGACCAGGATCGCGCACGACGGCAAGACCGCCCTGGACATGTACCGGGAATATCTCCCCGATGTCATACTGCTCAATATCGGCTTACCGGATATGGACGGCTACGAGGTCGCCCGTTGCGTGCGGGAGGACGACCGCCGGCCGGCAGTCCTCGTCGCCGTCACGGGCTACGGGCAAACCGAGGACCGGCAACGCTCTATGGCCTCGGGCTTCGATTATCATCTGGTAAAGCCTATCGCCCCCGACGATCTTCGGAAGGTGTTGCAAGGGCCTCATCTGACGCCCATTGTCACCGCACAGGAAAAAATCGAAAAAATTTGAAGGGGCTCCCTTCGCTTCAAAACGCTACCGTCCGTTCTCAGGAAATCGAAAAGGCCGGCCAGACTCCGACGGTCTCTGGGGTGGAAACATCGATTTGGTCACAGCAAAACGCCGGCGAACTCCGACGAACCCATGCTCTCGATTTCATCCAACAGCCATTGGCGAAAGGCGACCAAGCTCGGCCGCTGAGCCGTTTCCGCGGTGTATACCAGGTAATAGGTGAAGTCCATGGACAGCTTTTGCGGAAATGGCGCAACAAGCCGTCCTGCCATGATATCAGAGGCCGCCAGTATGGATTGCGTCAAGGCGACTCCTAACCCGTCGACGGCGGCTTCCAGGGCCAGGTAAGCATGATTGAAATGCAACCCGCGGACGGGATCGATCTCGCCCTTAAGGCCCACAGCTTCCAGCCAGATTTCCCAATATGACTGGTACTCAAAGCGGTAGATGGGGTCGACGTGCAGCAGAGTATGGTGGACCAAATCCGACGGTTCCCGCAGCGGATGATCACCCTCTAGCAATGTGGGACTGCAAACCGGAACGACAGTCGAGGGGGACAGCTTCTCTACCTGAAACCCAGGATAGTACCCTGAGCCGAAGCGGATCGTCACGTCGATGGCGCCCAGTTCGACATCTTCGAGTTCCCTGTCCTGAAGCAGAGTCATGGTCTGGGCATCGACCAGTTTCGTGCTGGCCGTGATTCTGACTTCGATATCCGGGTACTTGGCGATGAAGCGATGCAGCCGCGGCATCAACCACTTATTGGCGAACGAGGGCGTGACACTCACGCTGAGGACCGACGCCTTGTCGTAAGTGCGCATGTCCTCGACCGCCGCGGCAAGCTGCGCAAAGCCTCCGCGAAGCTTACCCAAAGAAGCCTGCGCCACCGGCGTCAGAGCGAGTGTCCGGTTGCCGCGATGAAAAAGGCGGACTCCGAGATGGTCTTCAAGGGCTTTGATTTGATGGCTGATCGCGGCGGGTGTAACGTGCAATTCATCGGCGGCCTTTTTGAAACTCAGATGCCTAGCAGCGGCTTCGAAAGCGCGAAGCGCATTCAATGGAGGTAAACGATTATTCATCTGCCTTCGGATTAGCTTTGGTAAACAATCAGATGATAATTTATCGTTTGTATCTTAATTGGAAACTTTCTATCGTAAAGCCGTCCGAATGAAACTGTAACGACAGTGATATTGAGTCATTAAGCGTTGAATTAACTGGAGGTTCTTGTATGGATATCAAGCGAGTTGTTCTTACAGCCACCTTGGCTCTGATGGCGGGAAATGGTCTTGCCGCGGATGTTTCCGCTATGGACCGAAAGGACACCGAGCGATTTCCGGCAACCGTCCACCAGCAACGCCTGCTAGGTCGCTGGCTGGCAAAGATCGGTGAATTCGCCCGCTTCGAAGCCACGGTCGAAACACCGTCGAAGAATAGGTACCAGGAATGGCCGGCAAGCCTCAATCAGCTGCAGGTACTCGGCAGGACAGAAAAGAAAACTCGGCCTTGATGGGCCGATCGTTCCGCCAGGTGAGCTGGCGGATCAATTGTATCTGCGTACAGGCCGGCTCGATCCAGGAAAGGACATCCCGGCGCGGCGACGAGCCGCGTAAGCCAAGCATGAGCGTGTAGAGCAAGCTTTGGTACTTACCCCTATACGCTAGGCGGCTGTAACGGGCGTGATGAGTGTCATCACGGTGCGCTAACCGCCGTTCGCGTACTGCCACCGTCACAGTCGTGAAGTTGCAAGGACGGCGGAGACATGGTGAATACCACGGAGGAGACCTTGCTCAAGGCGCTCAGACCGAGAATCTGCCGGCTCTCCCCCGGAAACACGGCCGCTTCCACATCCTTCAGCACGCAAAGATGACCGATGTCGATGGAGCGAATCGAATAAACCGGCACAACCTTGACCGCTCCATCCACCATGACACCCTTGATGTCGTAGGCATATTTAGCCATACCGTTGGCCTTCAGGACCGCCAAGGTCGCCTCGTTGATGGTGGTATGACTGGAGCCGGTGTCGACTAGAAAATCCGTGGCGCCTACGCCTTCGATGTGGACCGGGATGTAGAACGTGCCTGCCTCGCTCTGCCGCATGGCAATGCGCTCGTTCGCCCCACCCGTTACGGGTGTCGCAAGAGGCAAAATACCGATGATCGCCAGAATAAGCTGCTTCATAGTTCACTCCGGCGCCACGTCGGCGCTCAAGCTGGGGATCTCGCGATACGCAAAATGCTTCGCGAACACATAATCGTATAGCACCTAAAAAAAACAAGGAAGCAATCCGCTCGTTCAAGACGCGTAGCGCTGGATCACATCCAATCCTTCGCCTTTTTTCTGACCTGCTCGTAAAACGCATCCATCACCTCGACGAAAGACACGTCTTTGGGCCAAAACGGCGGAAAATCGCCCCCTTTCTTGACTAGAATGCCCGAGACCGGGGCAGGTTCCGGGGGTTCCACACCGGAGGGCAGTTTTTTGGCGCCACGCCAGTAATCCCTGGGAACGACGGTTTCGGGCGCGGCGAGTTCAGCGGGACGGCTGAAGTAGGACTCCGCTGAACATAACTCACCCCCGTTTTCCGTCAAGGCCGTGGCCAGCGCTGCCCCCAGCGGTGTGTGCTGGAGCCGCCGGGCGAGTTCGGAGCGGGGGAGCCCCCGCAGTTCAAACAAAAGAAAAGGGTCGTGATCCAGGCGCGAGGCCAGCAGGTAATACAGCGCTGCAATGTGCTTGCACGGATTCTCGGGATCGGGACAGGAACAGTCGGTCTTGATGTCTTTGCGGCTCCTCGGCAGAAGATGGACATCAAACGCCTCAAAAGGCTTTTCGATCTCGTCGGGCATTTCGTTGAGCAACAAGCGGGCGAGAAATCCCACGCGGCTGCCGATCAGCTGGATCGCGCTGTCCCAGGCCGACTCCGGCAACTGCGAGAATTCGATTTGTATTTCGTAGATGGGCTCCTCGTAAAATCCCAGGTAGGGGCTCATCCGTCCCCGCACGCGCGCCAGAACCCTGTTGCGCTCGACGCGCCACCCGAGAATGCGATGCGTGCTGAGATACTGGCGCCCGCGCATCAGCCGCTTCGGATCGGTGAACGTCTCCATCGCTTCGATGAACCGCTGGCCCCACCAGGTCTTCCCAATCTTGCCCATGAGCTACTCCATCACCGCTTGACGGTTCAGGGCGATAAGCGCCTTGAAAGCCTCGTTGTCCAGTCGCGTCAGCCAGGATTCGTCGTTTCCCACGATCAGCGAAGCCACCTGCTTCTTGTCTTCGATCATGCGGTCTATGCGCTCTTCCAAAGTCCCGATGGTAATGAATTTGTGCACGAACACGTTCTTACGCTGGCCGATGCGAAAGGCGCGGTCCGTAGCCTGGTCTTCCACTGCCGGGTTCCACCAACGGTCGAAATGAAAGACATGGTTGGCCTTGGTCAGCGTGATGCCCACCCCGCCCGCCTTCAGAGACAGGATGAACACGCCGGGCTCGGTATCCGGGTCTTGAAACTCGGCGATCATCCGCTCGCGCTTGGTCGGCGGCGTTCCGCCATGCAGATAAAACACAGGGCAGCCTAAAGCGTTGCGCAGGTATCTATATAAGCTATCGCCGACCTCGGCGAATTGGGTGAACACCAAAGCGCTTTCGGTTTCCGCGATCACGTCGGTCAACATATCGTGCAGCCGTTCGAGTTTCGGTGAGCGTTCTGGCGTGAACGCACTGCCGTCGCGCAAAAATTGGGCGGGATGATTGCACACCTGCTTGAGCCTCATCAGCGCTGACAGCATCAGACCTTGACGCCCGATCCCCTCGGCCGTCGATAGGCGCTCCTCCACATCGCGCACCACTGCTTCGTAAAGCGCGGCTTGCTCCTTGCAGAGGTGGCAGAATTGTTTGTTTTCGACCTTGTCGGGCAGGTCCTTGATGATGTTGGGGTCGGTCTTGACCCGTCGAAGGACGAAAGGCTCGATCAATTGTTTCAGGGTTTCGGTCTGGACCGGATCGTTGTCGCGCTGAATCGGAAGCTCGTAACGCTGGCGGAACTGGCTCTGCTTGCCCAGGTAGCCAGGATTCAGAAAATTGAAGATCGACCAGAGATCGAGCAGCCGGTTTTCGACCGGCGTCCCGGTCAAGGCCAGACGGTGGTCAGCATTGAGCCTCAAAACCGCTTTGGTCTGGGCTGACATCGGATTCTTGATATTCTGGGCCTCGTCGAGCACGATTCGCGCCCACCGAATCTGGGAAAACAGTTTCTCGTCCCGTCGCACTAGAGCGTAGGACGTGATCACCGCATCGTGCTCCAGACAAATCTCCCGGAACCGGGCGACATCCCGATAACGTCCGCCGCCATGATGAACCATGGCTCGAAGGCCAGGCGCGAACCGTTCGAGCTCTTTCTTCCAGTTGCCGATCACCGAAGTCGGCACGACGAGCAAGGTGGGCGCATGCCCATCCCCTTCAGCCCGCTCCTGGACCAAACGCGCGATGACCTGCACGGTTTTACCGAGACCCATATCGTCCGCAAGGCAACCGTTTAGCCCCAGGCTTTCGAGGTAACAGAGCCAGGCGAGCCCGCGCCGCTGATAATCCCGAAGCCGCGCGACCAGGCCCGGTGGATCGTCTACTGGCTGCAAACGGCTGTGGTCACGGAGCTTTTCCAGCATCTCCAGCAAAGTCCCTTGCGGATCGATCTCGAAAAGATCCGAATCCTCCGCCGTCTTCCGCATCAGTTCCGGCAGACTCATACCACCGTCCTCGCTCCGGTGCTTGCGCCAGAACTCCAGCATCATGCGCATCTTTTCCCGATCCAGGGTGAGCCATTGGCCGCGGAACCGAACCAGCGGCGTCTTGCTTTCGACCAGCCGCTCCCATTCCGCCTCGTCGATCGTGTCCGTCCCCAACGCCAGCTCGTAACGGTAGGCGATCAGATTGTGTACGCCCAACTCGCGCCGGGTACCGGAGTCGGAGGGGCTGCGACGGCTGGCATAAAGACGAATTCTGGCACGCCGACGGCCTTGCGGCGTCCACCAGGTCGGCACCATGACGGTAAATCCGGCATCTTCCAAAACCCAAGCATCTTCCTGCAAAAACGCGAAAGCCTCTTCCAGGGTCAAATCGACCCCGGTGGGCCGCTCCTCGTCCAGGCCCTCCCAAAGCTTGGGATAGATGCGGGCCGCCTGGCCCAGCCCCAGCAACAAATTTTTCTCGAAATCCGCGCCAAGCGACTCGACGAAAACCCTCTTCCTTTCGGCGCTCAGCACCCAATATTCGGCCAGGGGCAAGCGCAGGGCCGGGTCACGGCGCGGCGACAGCAGAATTTCCAAGCGCCAGGCACCGTTCTCGTCGGATGCTTCCTGCAAACGAAACACCAACTCGAGGTCCGCTTCCTCGCGCCGTCCGAGCAGATTGCGCCGCCAGCCCAGCCATTGCCGGTAAAGCTCGATGCCCTCGTCGGTCTTCCACGGATGGCCGGCGGGCGCCCCGTTTCGGCAGGCGTTCAATAGCGTACCCTCGATCTTCCGCCCGAGTTTGGTGCCGGAAGCGGCCTGGACAACGGTGCGATGCACCAGAACATCGCCACAGTGCCTGAGCAGACTCGAACTCTCATAAACACGGCCGCCAGCGGATGTGCAGACTGGCGGCATCCGCGCAACCGCCTCCTGAATCAAGCGTTCGTAGCTGTCGGAAACGATTTCCCAGCCCGCATAGATTTCGTAGCCGTCCGGCGGCATCGATCGATAAAACAGAGCCGGGATGTAGCGATCCTTCACAATCACCGATTTCAGCGACTGCGTGAAGTAATGCCAGAACAAAAGATCAATGCCCGCTTTCGTCTGCGAGGCCCGATAAGACGACAAAAAACGCAGTTCGCCGAGTTGTTTGAAAGGGTGGGCCAAGCGATAGGCATCCACTTCCCAGCCCGTCAGAGCCGCTTCAGTGGGGTCTTCGTCCGCCCCGCTTTCCAACTCCGGGCTCGGTAGCGGCCGACCGTCAACCGTCGGCAACAGGACAATCTGCGGCGCGAAGTGAAATCGGCGCTCGTAAGGTGAGACGTCCAGCCCCAGTTCTCCCTCGAGAAAAGCGACCAGCTCAGCTTTGGTAAGGTGCCGAGGATGACGGTTCGCGGCTCCAGAGATGTTGGCGGGTTCGCCGTCATGCTCGATCCAAAGCCAAATATCGCCCGGTTGGACGAACTCGCCGGTACACTCGGGGATCCATGTGCAGTGCAGGACTTTCATGTCGCGTAATTTGCAAGCCGAAAATCGGCTATTGTACCCAGCAGAAGCAGGTTTGCGCCGATCTGTGAATTACTCGTTATATCCGCGGTCAACCCGCTTCAGCCCAGCCTAACAATAAACCACCACGCCCGGCTGAGCGCAACGCTAATGCATCTTCCTCAGCGCAAGCGGTCGGTGCCCCAGTGCCGATTTCAAAAAGGCAAGCAAGTCCTATAGCACTCGACGACCGACTCGCCTACGACAACTCCCGCCTCGCAATATCGACCCATTCCTTGTTCAGTCGGCGGCTGTGCCTGGTCGCCAGTTTCGCGTCCTTGAGAATGTCCTCGAACAGCGCCCGTGCTTCCGCCGTTTTTCCCATGCGCTTCAGCAGCAACGCATGGCGGCATTTGGCCTCGGCGCCTGCAGAATACCAGGCCAGGGCGCGGTATTCATCCAGAGTCTGGTCCAGTTCTCCGAGCGCTTCGAGGGAACGGGCATAAAGCAGGTGGGCGTCCTGACTTTCGAATCCGGGATTGGTGCGGAACAAGGTTTCGAGCTTTTCCCGGGCGCGTCCGAAGTCGCCCGATTCCACCAATGCCTTGGCGAGTCCCAGCCGAAGGCTCGGGTCGGTGCGGTACATTCCTGTGAGGGAACTCTCGTAAAGCGTGATGGCCTCGTCTAGCATGCCGTGTTTAAGATATTCCTCCGCCAGCGCGCTACGGTTTTCTATGGTGTCGGATATCTCCAAGGCTTCGAGGCGTTTTCGAAGTTCCTTTTGCGGGTCGAGCATCCGCAGCATGGCCTTAGAGCCCTGCCGGGCGGTGCGGCTCTGTATAACCTCAGACAGCAGCACCATCACCGAATAGAGAATACAGCCGAGCAAAGGCAGGAAGATGATCAGGAATACCCACAAGAGCGAATGGCCGCGGCGGATCGCATGAACGACAAACCCGATCTGGATGAGCAATATGAAGATTCCGGCGATTTCCATCAGAGAACTCGTTTTTTTGCGCTACGCGAGGGGATCCCGCGATCAAACCCCACACGATGGACCCGAAACCGCACGCTTGGTTCGCGGACCTTCGGAAGCGTGCTTCATCGGCAGCGAGCCCAGTTTCGGTCAAACTCCTCGCCAATCTACCGAACGCCAGCGATTGTGTCGATGTGGAAAAACGTTATAGGAAAATGCTGCAAACGTTTCCGGATTCCAGCACTTGGACCGATTGAAGCAGGCGTGATGGTATTCTTCTGTACCGCCTTCGTCTCACCGTCCGACGTAGCCATAGTTCGTCAACCATGAACGCGGACCGTCCTGTCATCGTCGTACTCCTCGGAGTCTCGGGCTCGGGAAAAACAACCATCGGCCTCCGGCTTGCCGAACGTCTCAGCTGGCCATTCTTCGACGGGGATGATTTCCACCCTGAGCAAAACCTTACGAAAATGATGCAGCACCAGCCGTTGACGGACGCCGACCGCGAACCCTGGCTCGATCGGCTAGCCGAGCTGATAGAAGCCTCGATAGCGGCAGGGCGTTCCGCCGTCATCGCTTGCTCGGCGCTGAGACACGCCTATCGGGAACGCCTAGCGCGCGGCCGCCGCGAAGTGGTTTTCGTGTATCTCAAGGGTTGCTTTGAACTCGTTCGCGACCGGCTCGCCCGCCGGCAAGGGCATTTCATGCCTATTGATCTGCTTCCGAGCCAGTTCGAAACACTCGAGGAACCTTTAGACGCCATCGCCATCGATATTCGCGAGTCCCCCGAAGCCATCGTGGAAGCCTTGATTCCACAGCTAGAAAACCCCATTGAGAAGCGCCCGGGAAACAAGTCGTTTCAATGAGCATTGCGACTTGTCCCTCAACTTTCCCCTACCTAAAATCGAATTTCGTTCAACGTCTGACTATCAAGGAGAAGATTATGCTGATGTTGTCCCTTGCAGTGTTTACTTTAGTGGCAGTCATGGGGGCGGGAATGGGAATCGACGCCTTCAAAGGGCGAGGCAGTCCTCGGCTCTACGCCCTAATACACGGCGGCTTAGCCTTGTTGGGCTCGATCCTCGTGATCCTGGTCGCGCTGAAAGGCGATACCCGTCTCTACGTCATCATCGGCCTAGCACTCATCATCATCGCCGCTGGGCTATACATCTCTTTCCAGCGCGCTAAGGGGATACAGCCCAGAGCCTTGATTCTATTGCACGGCGGAACCGCCGTCACTTGTTACGGTTTGCTCGCCTATTACGCACTGCGAGGCTGATTCAGAGTGGTCGGCGCCGCGGGAACGCCGGGGCGCCGACGCGGTCTCATATCCGGCAATTCTTCTGACGCCGGGATAAAATAGACGCCGACCATGCTATCGACGCCTCCGCTCAGCCTTTACATCCACGTGCCCTGGTGCGTGAGGAAATGTCCCTACTGCGACTTCAATTCGCACGCGGCAAACGGCGCATTACCCGAGCGGGAATACGTTGAAGCGCTGCTCATCGATCTCGAACAACAGGTTCCCTCCGTCGCGGGGCGCGCCGTCGAGACGATATTCATCGGCGGCGGCACGCCCAGCCTGTTCAGCCCGGCCGCCATCGCTGATCTCTTAACAGGCATCCAGTCGCGACTCGAAGTGGCGGATACTGCCGAAATTTCCATGGAAGCTAATCCGGGAACTGCAGAGCTCGAGAAATTCAAGGGTTTCCGCGAAGCGGGCGTAAACCGGCTGTCCATCGGCGTTCAGAGCTTCCATGATCCGCACCTAAAGAGACTGGGACGCATCCACCAAAGCCGCGAAGCGAGGCGCGCCGCCGAGGTCGCCCGCGAAGCCGGGTTCAATAACTTCAATCTGGATCTGATGTTCGGTCTGCCGGATCAGACGATAGACGAGGCGCTCGCCGACGTACGCACCGCGATACAGCTGAATCCGACCCATATCTCCTTCTATCAGCTCACCCTGGAACCCAACACGGTGTTCCACAAGTACCCGCCGCGCCTGCCGGAGGACGATCACATCTGGGCGATGCAGCAAAGCTGCCAGGCGCTTCTGGCTGATGCCGGTTATCGCCAATACGAAGTGTCCGCCTATGCCCGGGACGGGTACCGTTGCCGGCACAACATCAATTACTGGCGTTTCGGGGATTATTTGGGCATCGGCGCGGGGGCTCACGGAAAAATTACCAATACCGAACAGCAAACCATAACGCGGACCTGGAAAATCAAACATCCGCAGCATTACCTCGCCTTCGCCGGCCAACCGGAGCGCCAGGGCGGACAGGCGCCGGTCGCGCGGGAAGACCTGCCATTCGAGTTCCTGATGAATCATCTTCGTCTACGGGAAGGCTTCGCCGAGTCGGAGTTCGTCGAGACGACGGGGTTGGCTTTGTCCGCACTCGAACCGGCTCTATCCGACTGCGTAGCCGCCGAATGGCTCGAACGGCGCGGCGGCGTCATTCGTTGCACCGACACCGGCTGGAATTTCCTGGATAATGTGCTGCAGCGGTTTCTGAATTAAATCCTCCATCCTGATGTCCATGCCAACGTCTTCAGCCAGCTTGGTCCGGCCGACCCTTGAGGATCTGATCCGGCTCAGCGAGCCCGCCGCGAGTCTAACGCTGGCCCGGACGACCGTACGCGCCTTGCAGAGCGGGCAGTACCTTTCCGCGTTCAAAGGGCGCGGCATGGAATTCGACGAAACACGGCCCTACACCCACGGCGACGACGTGCGCAACCTGGACTGGCGGGTCACAGCCCGCACCGGCGAACCGCATACCAAACTATTTCGTGAGGAGCGTGAACGCCCCGTATTCCTGACTGTGGATTATCGGTCGGCGATGTTCTTCGCCACCCGGGGTATGTTCAAGTCGGCCATGGTCGCCCGTCTGGCCGCTCTCATCGCCTGGAGTGCCCGCCGCCATGGCGACAAGGTAGGCGGTCAGATTTTTTCCGAAGACGAAAGCGTCGAACTCAAACCGGAGCACGGTCACCGTGCGGTACTGAGATTGCTCAAAGCGCTGGTCGACCAGGCTGCGCCGCGAAATACGGGGGCCCCGGAGGCCGCCTTACAGGACGCACTGACGCGCCTGCCGCGACATGCCCGGCCCGGAAGCCTGGTGTTCGTGTTCAGCGATTTCCGGCATCTGACGAGCGCAGGTGAGGCCAGCTTGGGTCGTTTGTCCCGTCATTGCGATCTGGTGCTGGTCTTCGTCTTCGACCCCTTGGAGCAACAGCTGCCCACAGGGCTTCGCCGGTTCAGCGACGGACGCCGGGATATCGTGGTGAATGCCGACGCACACACCGCCGAGGCCCACGAGCGGTCGTTTCAGGCACGCGAGGAACGCCTGCGCGATCTGGCCCGCCGTTACGCTATACGCCTCGTCCCTTGCCGCACCACAGACGAACCTTTCCTGGTGCTGCAACAAAGTAGCCGCCGACCCCATTATTTCCGCGCCTGATCATGGACGCTTTGCCCCTACGCGATATTCATCTACCGGAGCCGATCAGTTGGTGGCCGCCCGCCATCGGCTGGTGGATCGTGGCGGCCATAGCCATTTTGTCGATCGCGACAGCCACATGGCTGATTCGCCGCTGGCGTCAGGCCACGGTGACGAAGCTCGCGCTGCGTGAACTGGATAGACTCGAAAAGGATTCGTCTCTAGGGATGACCGAGAAATTGAGACGGCTATCGGTGTTGCTGCGCCGGGTCGGCCTCAGTACCTTTCCTCGGGAAGATGTGGCGGGGCTTACCGGGGAGGCATGGCTCGAATGGCTCGACCGGCCGTTCGGAGTGCCCCGATTTTCCCGCGGCGTCGGCCGAGCGCTGCTGGACGCGCCTTACCGGCCGATAGGCGAAGCCGATTTCGATGGATTGATAGCGCTTTGCCGCGATTGGCTGAAAGCCTTGCCCAGAACCGTCGTGACGGCCCAGAAGAGCGCCGCTCCTCGGCAAACAGGCAGCCCCTCATGATCGAATTCGCCTGGCCCTGGGTCTTTCTGGCCTTACCCTTGCCTTGGCTGGTTCGCCGCTTCCTCCCTCCAGCGCACGAACCCACTGCCGCGGCCCTCAGGACGCCATTTCTCGACGAGATCGAGCGTCTTCCCTCGAGTCGAGGCGTCAAGCGGGCCAAGCCGCATTCGCTCTGGATCGCCCTCGTCGGTTGGATGTTGCTGACCGCCGCGGCGGCACGCCCGCAGTGGCTGGGCGAACCCATCGAACAGGCGGTCAGCGGCCGGGATCTGATGCTGGCCGTCGATCTTTCCGGCAGCATGGAAATCGAGGATTTCTTTCTCCATGGCCGAGCCGTAGATCGACTTACCGCTACTCAATGGGTAGCGGGCCAGTTCATCGAGCGGCGCGTAGGCGACCGCATAGGTCTGATCCTGTTCGGCGAGCAGGCTTATCTGCAAGCGCCGTTGACCTTCGACCGTACCACCGTCCGTATCCTACTGGACGAAGCCGTCATCGGGCTGGCCGGAGATAAAACCGCGATCGGCGATGCCATCGGCCTCGCGGCCAAGCGTCTCAGAGACAATCCCGTTGGTCAGCGGGTACTGATATTGCTTAGCGACGGCGCCAACACGGCAGGTGCGGTTTCGCCGTTGCAGGCGGCCGAGCTTGCCGCGCGCGAGAAGCTCAAGATCTATACCATAGGCGTTGGTGCCGACCAGATGATCGTCAACGATCTTTTCGGCAGGCGGCGCGTAAATCCGTCCCAGGATCTCGACGAGGAGACCATGAATGCGATCGCCGAAAAAACCGGCGGGCGCTATTTCCGGGCACGGGACACCAACGAGTTGGAACATATCTACGAACTCTTGGACGAGCTGGAACCGGTGGAGCGGACCAAGCAATTCTACCGGCCGCGCACCGAACTCTATCCGTGGCCCCTGGCCAGCGCACTGCTGGTGGCAAGTATTTTGGCCATGGTCAAACTGAGGGAATGACGGATCAGCCGCGATAGCCGTTTTTAAGTCCAGAGCAACCCGGCAGCCATAGGACGAATCCCAGGAAAGGGTGAATGGCGCCGACCGTACCCATTGGAAGCCAGAGATGATTAAAAAAACTTTAAGGACTTTGTCCGTCCTACGACCACTGAACCCAATGACTCACGACGATCGCCCATGACCGATTTTCACTTCCTACGCCCCTGGTGGCTGCTGGCGGTTGTTCCGCTCGCGGCTCTGCTTTGGGGGCTCTACCAGCGGCGCCGGAATGTCGGCGACTGGAAGGATGTCTGCGACGAAGCGCTGTTGCCCCATGTCGTCGTCGGCGGGCACGGCCGCGCCGGCCTCTGGCCATTGTTCATCGCCGCTTTGAGCGGCCTCATCGCCATCCTGGCGTTAGCGGGACCGGTTTGGGAAAGGCTACCCGCTCCGGCGTTCCGCAATATCGCCGCCGTAGTCATCGTCCTCGATCTTTCATCGGCCATGGATGCCGCCGATCTCAAACCGAGCCGCTTGGAACGCGCCCGCTATAAGATCGCCGACATCCTGAGAGCACGTAAGGACGGCCAAACCGCGCTTGTCGTCTATGCCGGCGACGCGTTCACCGTCACCCCGCTGACCGACGATGCGGCCACCATAGCCGCACAACTTTCCGCCCTTAGCACCGACTTGATGCCGATCCAGGGCGAACGCATCGACTTGGGCTTGACATCAGCCGTCCGACTCCTGAAACAGGCCGGCTTGAGGAACGGCGACATCCTGCTGATTTCTGCCGGCGGCGGCGTAGCCGCAGCCGAGGACGAAGCACGCCAGGCAAAAGCGGAAGGCTACCGAGTTTCCGTACTAGGCGCTGGTACCGAAGAAGGTGCGCCAGTGCCTTTGCCTAAGGGCGGGTTCTTGAAAGATGAAAGCGGAAGTATCGTCGTTCCTCGGCTCGATGCCAGCGGACTACGGAGACTGGCGGAAGCGGGCGGCGGCATCTACCGCGAGCTTACCGCCGACTCCGGTGATCTCGACGCGCTTCTTGGGTTTTTCGAACGACATGCCACTGCCGACACGCTGGGCGAGAAAACCCTGAACGTCGATCAATGGAAGGAGCAGGGAGTTTGGCTGCTCTTGGCGCTGCTGCCGCTCGCCGCCTTATCCTTCCGACGCGGATGGCTCGCCGCCTGGCTGTTGATGCTTACGATCCCGTTTCCGAACGATGCCCGAGCGCTGGACTGGCAGGACCTGTGGCAAACGCCCGACCAGCAGGCACAGCGAGCCTTCAAAAACGAGAATTACGACGAAGCCGCCAAAACGTTCAAAAACACCGAATGGAAAGCAGCCGCCCACTACAAGGCCGGACGCTACGAAGACGCCGCGAAAATCCTCGAGGGAACGAACTCGGTAATCGGCCATTACAACCGTGGCAACGCCTTGGCCCGGCAGGGACGTTACCAGGAAGCTATCCAAGCTTACCAGAAAGCTCTGGAGCTTGATCCCGAGCACGCCGACGCCCGCTATAACAAAGAGCTCATCGAAAAAGCATTAGAGCAACAGAAACAGCAGCGGGAAGAACAGCAACAAAGCGGCAAGGACTCCGAATCGCAGTCCGAATCCTCGCAATCACAACAGGCTTCGTCGGACGGCGAAGATGGCCAGGACCACGAGCGCGAATCGCGCGATCAAGCAGGCGGGAATGACAACTCCCGGCAGCAGAACACCGGTTCCGAGAGCGAAGCCGATGCGTCCGATCGCTCGGACACCGAGTCCAGCACGGAAAGCGAGGCGCATGGCCGACCCGAAACGAATGACGAAAAAGCGTCCGGCCAAGATTCTGACCGGGTGGCACCGGATCACGCTGAGGACCGTCAGCCCCCAGGCAGCGAAGAGAAGGAAATCGCAGCGGACACGCGAACGACCGACGAAACCCGGCAGGCCGAAGAACAATGGCTACGGCGCATTCCCGACGACCCGGGCGGACTCTTGAAACGCAAGTTCTATTACCAATACCTTCAACGGCAACGGACTCAAGGCGCGGAACCGAGACCATGAGCGCATTCGTTTATTTGCATCCTCGTTTTTTCCGGCTTTATCGCTACGTTTGGACCCCGTCTACGCTGATCGGATGCCTCCGGCTGTTGCCCCTGCTCTTTCTGTTCCATGCGGGCGCGGTCTCGGCCGCGGCGATCAGCGTGACCGTCGATCGCGAATCGGTACCGATCAACGAGTCTTTTACGTTGATCTTCTCGGCGGAAGAGACGCCGGACGCCGATCCAGACTTTACGCCGCTGGAAAAGGACTTTCATATCCTTGGCCAATCGCAAAGCAGTCAGATCTCCCTCATCAACGGCCGCTTCAGCCGGCGGACGGAATGGCACGTCTCGGTCATGGCTCGACAGGAAGGCACGCTGACCGTCCCGTCCATCGCGTTTGGGTCCGACCGGTCCAAGCCACTGACTATCCACGTCAGTGGATCGCCGACTCCTGGCGTAGGCGCCAGCGGTGAAGATCTTTTTCTCGAAGTCGAGGCCGAGCCGAAGAATCCCTATGTTCAGGCCCAGGTGATCTATACCGTTCGCGTGCTGAGTCGCGTCCACTTCGGCGGCGCCAATCTCAGCGAACCTTCCAGCGACGACGCCTTGATCCAAAAGCTCGGCGACGATCGACGTTACACCACCTATCGCAACGGCCTCCAGTACACGGCGATAGAACGGAAGTACGCAGTTTTCCCACAGAAAAGCGGAACGCTCCTTTTGGAACCCTTGACGCTCGAAGCACGGCGCACGTCGGCCGGACAATCCCTTTTCAATCAATTTTTCAACCATTCTGCTCGGATTCTGCGCGCGCATTCGGATTCAATCACATTGGACGTCCGGCCGATTCCAACAGCCTTTTCCGGCGAGCACTGGCTGCCGGCGGAACATCTAGAAATCGAGGATTCCTGGTCGCAGGACGATCTCAAAACCACCGCCGGCGAACCGATCACGCGAACCATCACCGTGCGAGCCGACGGCACGACGGTAGGACTCTTGCCCGAGCTGGCACCGAAAGCAGCCGGGCAATCTCCGTCGGATATCAAACGCTATCCCGATCAACCGCTGCTGAACGAGCAAAAGCTGGCGAGCGGCCTTGCCAGCGTCCGCCAGGAAAAGATCGCGCTTATCCCTGCACGTTCCGGAACCTACCGGCTTCCGCCGATCGAAATCCCGTGGTGGAACACAAAAACCGATCGCATGGAGATCGCCCGGCTTCCCGAGCGCATCTTGACCGCGCTGCCGGGAGCGCAGACGGAGGAAACGGCCCCTTCCGCCGTCGCGGCGGCCAGCCCCGAACCGTCGTCGGCCGCGGCGCAAACGCCGATCGAGGCGCCGCGAGCTGGGGGCGGGGCGTGGTTTTGGCTAGCCTTGCTGTTCGGGCTAGGCTGGCTCGGGACCGCGGCGGCTTGGTGGCTCAGCCGTAAACCCCGAAAACCGGAGGTTCTGCGGCCGGCGGACGATCCTCGATCCGAGCGCTCCGCGGTAAATGCCTTGCGCATGGCCTGCCAGAAGAACGACCCCGCTGCGGCGCGCCAAGCGCTCCTGGATTGGGCTAGACTGCGCTGGCCTTCGGCTCGGCCGATCGGCCTGGACGAGCTGAAGAGCCGTTGCAGAGGCGAATTGGGGCGCGAAATCGAGCGGCTCAACCGGGCACTTTATCGGCACCCGGAGTCGGGTTGGCAAGGGCAGATGCTCTGGTCGGCTTTTCGGTCTGACCCGATTATCCTGTCCAGCAGGGACAAACCGGCCATAGCCGCGAACTTGGAGCCCCTGTACAAGCTTTAAGCATCATTGCAAAGAACACGACCCGGCGGATGGGCGCAAAGAACGACACGACAAAACCGGACGACGGCGGCCCGAGACCGTCGAAAGCGATTCCCGCCATGGTGGGCATAGGCGCGTCGGCCGGAGGTCTGAACTCGCTGCTCGATCTTTTTCAAGACATCGAACCCGGCATCGGCTTCGCTTTCCTGATCGCCCAGCACTTGTCGCCGGATCACGACAGCAAGCTGACGGAAATCCTCGCCAGAAATGTGAGACTGCCGATCACGGAGGCGCGCGAGGGAATGGCGATAGAGGCGGACCACATTTATGTCATTCCGCCGGATGCGGATATCAGCGTGTCCGTCGGACGCCTGAGACTCGAGTGCCGCCGGGGGCATTCGCCGGCCCATCTGCCGGCCGATCATCTGTTCCGTTCTCTGGCTCGCGAGTTGGGGAAAAAAGCCATAGGCATCGTGCTGTCCGGAACCGGAACCGACGGAGCGAAAGGGCTCAAGGCGATCAAGATCTGCGGCGGTCTCACGTTCGCGGAGGACCCATCCTCGGCCAGATTTGACGGAATGCCGCGCAGCGCCATCAGCATGGGATGTGTCGACTATGTATTACCGCCCAAAGAGATCGCACGGGAGCTCGCAAATCTGGCTCAGCGGGTGGTGACCGCTGCCGGCGACCTGGAAACCCTAGCGATCCGGGAACAGGATCTCAAGCAGATATTCCGAGTCGTCCTCGACACTTGCGGGCTCGATTTCAGCCAGTACAAACGCAAGACCATATTACGGCGGCTCATACGGCGAATGGCGCTCAACAGAATTCAAAGCCTTTCCGACTATCTTTCCCTGCTGCAGACCCAGCCCGCCGAAGCCGAGGCGCTGTGCCAGGATTTCTTGGTCCGGGTCACCGCGTTCTTTCGAGACCCCGAGACATTTCGCGGATTGACGAGAGAAGTTTTTCCCCGCCTGCTCCAGGGCCGGTCTCCGGCCGATTCGATCCGCGTTTGGGTGCCCGGCTGCGCGACCGGCGAAGAGGCTTATTCCATCGCCATGGCGCTTCTCGAATTCCTGGACGAACAAAAGCTCCGCATTCCGATCCAGGTTTTCGGCAGCGACATCAATCCGCAGGCCATCAGCATTGCGCGAGCGGGCCGCTATCCCGAAAACGTCAGGTTCCATGTCTCCGAAAAACGGCTCAGACGTTTTTTCATTCGAACCGACGGTCATTACCAGGTCATTCCGGCAATCCGGGAAGCGTGCGTCTTCGCCGAACACAACGTGGCGATAGACCCTCCATTTTCCAAACTCGATCTGATCAGCTGTTGCAATCTCCTGATTTACCTGGATCCGGAATTGCAGAGACAAGTCATGTCAACCTTTCATTACGCGCTCAATCCGGGTAAATTTCTCGCGCTAGGTCCTTCCGAAAACATCGGTCCACAAGGTTCGCATCTTTTCGAACCTTTAAATAAAAATTGGAGCATTTACGTGAGGAAGAACGTTCCCGGACGAATGTTGCTGGACTTCGGCGGGAAAGAACAAAGGATCCTGCAGCCCGAAAAGACCCTGACGGATAACGCCGCGCCACTCCAGAACCACGGATTGGTCCAGCGGCAGGCCGACAACATCTTGCTGGCGCGCTACGCGCCGGCCGGAGTGCTGGTCGATGCCGATCTGAACGTCCTCCAATTTCGGGGACATACCGGTTTTTTTCTCGAGCATCAGCAAGGATCGGCGAGCTTGAATCTCAAAAGCCTGACCCAAACGTATCTCTTCATCGAACTGTCGGAGGCGGTGCACGAGACGCGTTCGACCGGACAGCCCGCCAAACGGGAAAATATCCGCATCAGCAGCGAAGGGAAAGAACGATATGTTCGATTCGAGGTATTGCCGCTCAACGACGCCGAAGGCGCCGCACAATTCTTTCTGATTCTCTTCGAAAACGCGTCGAACAAACCGGTCAATGCCCCGACCGTGTGGCTACAGCGAATTTCATCGGTTCTGACGCGACCAGTCGGCCTCCTTTTCAGGCTCTCGTACACCGGCGAACAATTCCAGTTTTCGGAGCTGAGGCGAGAACTTGACGCCACGCAGCGCCATTTACAGTCCGTCATCGAAGCCCACAAAGCCTGCCAGGAGAAACTGAGGTCGCTGGAAGAGGAACTCTTGTCGGCCCACCAGGAATTCCAAAGTACGAATGAAGAGCTCGAAACCGCCAAGGAGGAACTGCAGTCCGCCAACGAGGAGCTTGCCACGGCGAATGAAGAGCTGAGGGTGCGCAATCACGAGCTGAGCCAGGTCAATCTGACCTTGAAGAACGCGCAGGACTTCAACGAGGCGATCCTGGAAACCATGCGCGACGCTTTGGTGGTTCTCGATCGGGATCTCCGGATAAAGCGCGCCAATCGGGCCTATTTCGAAATGTTCCGGACCACGCCAGAGGCCATCCGGAACACTTGTCTCTACGATACCGGCAGCGGCCTCTGGGACAGGCGGGAGATCAAGGAGTCGCTCCAGATCGTGGCGAAAGGCGGAAGAACCTTGGAAGACTATGAGGTCATCCAGACCCATCCCGAAGTCGGCGAACGCATCCTGAACCTGAGCGCCTATAAACTGCTCGGAGAGGATCATCTGAACGATCTGATCCTCCTGACCATTCAGGACGTCACCGAACGTCGCGGCATCGAGGCAGCCCTGAGACAGCGTAGCGATATCCTCGATCAGGCGCACGAGGCCATCCTGATGTGGGAACTCGGCGGCACGATCCAGTATTGGAACCGGGGCGCAGAGGAGCTTTATGGCTATAAGCGCTCCGAGGCGGTGGGACAAACCAGCCACGATTTGCTGAAAATCGAGCGCGGCATCAGTACCGAGGAGTTCGAGCGCATCCTCGCCCGCGACCGGCAATGGGTCGGCGAAGTGATCCATACCACCCGCACCGGAAAACGCATCATCGTCGACAGCCGCAATACCGTGGTCCTCCAGCGCAACAAACCGCCGCTCGTGCTCGAAACCAATCGCGACGTCACCGAGCGCAAGGAAATCGAGGAGTCCCTGCGCGAAGCCCACAGGCAAAAAGACGAGTTCCTGGCCATGCTCGCGCACGAATTGCGTAATCCTCTCGCGCCGGTCCGCAACGGGCTGCATATCATTCAAACCACCAATCCGGACAAAGTCCCCATCAAGCAGATCCACGCCATGATGGATCGGCAGCTCAACAAGCTCACCCGCATCGTGGACGACTTGCTCGACGTGGCGCGCATCACCCGTGGCCAGATCGAGCTGCGCGAAGAAGTGATCGACCTCGTGCCGCTGATCGTCCACGTTCTGGAAATCGTCCGATATCAGCTCGACTCGCGCCGCCACAAGCTGGCCCTGGACCTGCCGGGTTGTCCGGTATTCGTCAGAGTGGACCCCACCCGCATGGAACAGGTCGTCGAGAACCTGCTCGCCAACGCGGCAAAGTACACGCCTCCCGCCGGTAACATCGAGGTCGCTCTCCACATCGAAAATAATCAGGCCGTACTGCACGTCCGCGACGACGGCCGAGGCATAGCCCCCGACGTTCTGCCGCACATCTTCGATCTATTCGTGCAAGCGGATCGAGGGCTAGATCGGATGGAAGGCGGACTCGGAATCGGGCTTACGCTGGTGCGCCGGCTGGTGGAACTACACCGCGGCCGGGTCGAAGCCAGGAGCGAAGGACTCGGCCTCGGCAGTGAATTCCTGGTCTATCTGCCGTTATGGCAGGGAACCACCGATAACCCGGAGGACATGACGGCCTTGCAATCCGAACTGGTCTTAGTGCCGCGCCGGGTCCTGATCGTCGACGACAATCACGATGCCGCCGAGAGCACCGCGCTCATCGTCGGCGCCGCCGGACACACGGTCGAGGTCGCTTACGACGGCCCTATGGCGCTGAGTATCGCAGCAAGCTTCAAGCCCGAAGTGGCCTTACTGGATATCGGATTACCCGGCATGGACGGCTACGAACTCGCCAAACGCTTGCGGCAACTGCCGGGCATGGAAAAGGCGCTGCTGGTGGCAATCAGCGGCTACGGCACGGAAAACGACCGCCGCGCCTCGGAGTCGGCTGGACTGGACTGCCACTTGATCAAACCCGTTGATCCCGACGTTTTGACCCGCTTATTGGCAACCGCGGCGGAAATCCCCTAGAGCGTGTTCGGTCCGCTTTTACAGCCCAGCGGCTCAGGCATTCGCTTTCCGCGCTTGTATAGGCGAAAGAATTCGGCGCTACCTGCGATATGCAAGTGCTGTAGGCCGAAAAAACCCGCCCTTTGGGTTCCGCCCAAGATTCGAATTACGGCTGCCGATCGGAAAGAAAAACCGGTCTTTCAACCCAAACGCTCGACCAAACGCCAATAGGAACGCATCCGGTGATAAGTGCAACGGTCGTCCGGAGCGGCTTTGAACTCGGGATGGGCGAGTAGCGTATCCAAGCAGGCGGCGATATGCCCTGCGATGCTCGGTGACGGGTTTCTCGCATACCGCATCAACAGAAAACGCAAAGTCTCTTCCAACGCATCCGGTGAGGGCGCCGAATCGGCGGGGGCGCGGAACTGGTCGGTCATGCAATTCTCCTCGGTGTTTAACGGTCGACCGATCGGCTTCGCGTCACCCGTGGGCAAGACGCGCCTGAGCAAATCTTTCGAAGACGGGTGCGGATGACGAGCACCCTAGGCTCGCGAATTGCCGCTGTCTGATCGTTCGGCCAGCTTCCCGACGGACATGCGCTGTCGTACGCGGTCTGCGGACTGGTCGGAAAAAAATGGACGGTCACAGGCATTCACGGCACGGCTCCAGCGATGACGAACACAACGTAAATGATAATGCTTCTCATTTGAATGTCAAATCCTGTGCGAGCGTTCCGAATCGAATACGAGCATGGCGCTTGCACTTCTGCGGCTCGGCTCACAGCCTGGCCGAATTCCGTATCTATACTTGGATGACGATCGGCGGCCCGACTGTCGTGCGGCCGCCAAAAGTCCATCGTCTCAGCCGAGGAAGAATCGCCATGAAATTCAAGAACTACCTCAAACTCCTGGTCTACAAGGATGGTTCCGATCTTTATCTCACCGCTGGCGCCCCGCCCGCCGCCAAGTTTCAGGGGAAGCTGATGCCGATCGATAAAGTCGCGTTAACGGACGAGATGATCAAAGAGATCGCCTATTCGATTATGGACGAGAGCCAGCGCCAGGATTTTGAACGGCGCCCAGAGATGAACCTCGCCATCAGCGAGGAAGGAATTGGCCGTTTTCGCGTGAACATCTTTAAGCAGCGCAACATGCATGCAATGGTCGTGCGGAATATCAAGGTCAACATTCCTAAGGTAGAGGATCTGGGTCTGCCGGACGTCCTCAAAAAGGTCATCATGGAAAACCGGGGGCTGATTCTGTTCGTAGGCGCCACCGGCTCCGGCAAATCCACCTCACTGGCGGCGCTGATCGACTACCGCAACAGCCATTCCGCCGGACATATCATCACCATCGAAGACCCGATCGAGTTCATTCACCCGCACAAAAGATGCCTAGTTAATCAGCGGGAGGTAGGCGTCGATACCCAGAGTTACGAGGATGCTCTTAAGAACACGCTTCGGCAGGCACCGGATGTCATCCTGATCGGCGAGATCCGTTCACAGGACACGATGGAATACGCCATCAATTTCGCAGAGACAGGCCACTTGTGCCTATCGACCCTACACGCCAACAACGCGAATCAGGCGCTCGACCGAATCATTAACTTCTTCCCCGAAGAACGGCGAAACCAGCTATTAATGGACTTGTCCCTAAACTTGCGGGCTTTCGTCTCCCAACGCCTGGTGCCCACGGTCGACGGCAAACGCACGGCCGCCATCGAGATTCTGCTCGGAACACCCCTAGTCTGCGATCTAATCCGCAAGGGCGAAGTCCACGCAATCAAGGAAGTCATGGAGAAGTCCGAAGGCTTAGGAATGCAGACTTTCGATAGCCATTTGGTGAAGCTCTATCAGGCCGGCCGGATCACCGCTGAAGAAGCCATCCGCAACGCGGATTCGGCCAACAACGTCCGATTGAAAATCAGCCTGAACCAGCCGCTTGCTTCCAAAAAAGCATCCGCGAAGAGTACGGTGCTTCTTCAAGATCAGACCAACGAAAAAACCGAGAGCCCCCAAACCGCCGAGTCGCCGTTGGACACGATGGATCTGAGCCTGGAGCCCGTCGCCGACGAAAGCGAAGTAGCCGGGGAGGGTCATTGAACTGGTTTCAGCTGCGAAGAGGGAACAGCTTCCACGCCGGGTCGAATTCCACCACGCGTCGCCTCGCTGCCGCCGACCGTAGCGCGGAGATGCGTGGCGTTCGTTTCCGTGCGACGAATCACTCGCCAACCAACCACTCCACCCGCCACTTTCCTTGGCCATCCACCGCCAGCTTTTTCCACAGCCAAGGCAATAGGGTTCGCAGGTTCTCTTCCAGTTTCCAGGGAGGGTTGATGATGACCATGCCGCTGCCGTTGAGACGGGGGGTTTCGTCGGAATCGAATACCGAGAATTCCGCGAGCAAGATCTTGCGGATGCCGGTGCGCTGTAGCCGGCGCAGAAAATCATCGGCTGTGGCCCGGTCCTGGATAGGGTACCAGACCGCGAAGATGCCGGTTGCCCAACGCCTGTAGCCTTCTTTCAAGGCATCCAACAAACGGCGCCGCTCGTCCCGGAGTTCAAAAGCGGGGTCGATCAGCACGAGACCTCGCCGCTCGGGCGGCGGCAGGAGCGCTTTCAGCGCCTGGTAGCCGTCGAGATGATGGATCTTGACTTGCTTGTCGCCGGCGAACTCCTCACTGAGCACCTTAACTTCGTTGGGATGAAGCTCGCAAAGCAACATGCGGTCCGCCGAGCGAAGATAGTGCCGGACGACGCGCGGCGAGCCGGGGTAAAAACGCAGTTTGCCGTCCGGATTCAAAAGACGCACGGTTTCGAGATAATCCTGAACGGCCTCGGGTGCGTCTTCAACCTCCCATAGTAGACCAATGCCGGTTTTATACTCGCGATTCTTGCGTGCCATGGCCGAGCCGAGATCGTAGCGCCCGGCCCCGGCATGCGTGTCCAGATAGAAAAACGGCTTTTCCTTACGCAGCAGCGAACAGACCAGCAGGGTCAAAACGAGATGTTTGAATACATCGGCATGATTGCCGGCGTGAAAACCGTGGCGGTAGCTAAGCATGGAGAATAGCGTTGGCAGGCGATCCTGCGGCCGAAGTCCAATTAGAAATTCGGTTTTTGCTTCGCCGAGTTGTAACGTTCGATGCTGTTGGTGATTTCCTGCTTCGCTTCCTCACTATCGCACCAACCATCGATCCTGACCCATTTACCGGGTTCGAGATCCTTGTAATGCTCGAAGAAATGTGCAATCTGGGCGAGCTGACTATCCGGAATGTCTCGAAAGGAATTGACCTTGCTGTATAGCGGGGTCAATTTGTCGTGAGGCACGGCGATGATCTTGCAATCGCCGCCCGCTTCATCGGTCATTCGGAGTAGCCCGATCGGCCTGCACCGGACCACCGCTCCACTCAACAGCTTCCAGGGAGCGATCACCAGTACGTCCGCTGGATCGCCGTCCTCGGATAAAGTGTGCGGGATATAACCGTAGTTGCACGGATACTGCATCGCAGTGCCCATGAAACGATCGACGAACAGTGCTCCGGTTTCCTTGTCGACTTCATACTTGACGGGATCGCTATAGGCTGGAATCTCGATGATCACGTTGATGTCGTTCGGAACATTCCTACCGGAACTGACTTTCATCAAAGGCATGGGGCCAGACACTCCTTTAGCTGAGGTAAAACTGCGGGATTATAGCAATGTTCATGTATTCGCCGGTTCGTAAAGAAACCGAAGCAGAATATGATGCGACACACAAAGCAAAATCAGTCATCAAACAAGCTATTTCTCGGACACGATCAAATCTCAAATCGTCGGATACGGAACCGTGAACCCTTTGTTGTTCAAAGCTCACCCTCTGCTGTACCGCTCGGTAGATCTTTTGATCCGCCCATCCGCCTATACGGTCGATGATTTCTCGAGGTTGATCCTGATTTATCTCGTCATCGCTCTGTTGTGGACGGCGGCGTTGCGGTTTGCGCTGCGGCGCATGCTCGGCATCTCATTGACACCCCTTCGCACCTATGGCCTAGCTTTGCCAGCCGCCGTAGCTTATGCGCCGTTGATGCTCACAGTATCGAGCGATGTCCTGGCGCATGCGTTTCGTTTGGAAGAACGCTATATCCTGCTTTTCACGATCGCCGTGGCGGTGCAGATGCTCGCGGCGCTTTATGGGGTCTGCTTCCGTTTCAACCAAACCGGACGACCGATCGGCATCCGCGGCGGGCTCGCCGTCTCTTTGTTTCTTTTCGTGGCGTCCATTCCGTTCAGTTTCTTATTGCTCGGCGTAAACGCCGTCCTTCATGTGATTTGAGGCGTCGTTGAACCCCCCATTGACTTTTGCCGCAAACGCTTGGTGCGACTATCCCGTTACCCTATAATGACGGACCTTTAGGGCGCGCTCGTAATCACTGTTTTAAGGAAGGTCACCTGTGAGCAACAACTTTATCTTTACTTCCGAATCTGTTTCCGAAGGTCATCCCGACAAGATCGCCGATCAGATTTCCGATGCGGTTCTGGACGAAATGTTAAGGCAAGACCCCAAAGCCAGGGTGGCGGTGGAGACCATGGTCAAGACGGGAATGGTGGTCTTGGCGGGCGAAGTGACCACATCGGCCTGGGTAGATACCGAGGCGCTGGTGCGTCAGGTCGTGCGTGAGATCGGCTATGACGATCCCTCGATCGGATTCGATTGGGAAAGTTGCGCCGTGCTCACGGCCATCGGCAAACAATCGCCCGACATCGCCATGGGCGTCGACGAAACCGAGGAACACGAACAGGGCGCCGGCGATCAGGGCCTGATGTTCGGTTATGCATCCAATGAAACCGATGTATTGATGCCGGCCCCCATTACTTACGCTCACCGACTGGTACAGCGCCAGGCGGAAGTAAGAAAGAAGAAATTTCTGCCCTGGCTACGTCCCGACGCCAAGAGCCAGGTGACCTTCCGCTACGAGGACAACAAACCGGTCGCCATCGACGCGGTGGTTTTGTCCACCCAACACTCGCCGGAGATCGATCAGAAAAACCTGCGCGAGGCGGTGATGGACGAAATCATCCTGCACGTGCTTCCGAAAGAATGGCTGCACAAAGACACGAAATATTTCATCAACCCCACCGGCAAGTTCGTCATCGGCGGTCCAGTCGGCGACTGCGGCTTGACCGGCCGCAAGATCATCGTCGATTCCTACGGCGGCATGGCGCGACACGGCGGCGGCGCATTCAGCGGCAAAGACCCGTCTAAGGTGGACCGCTCGGCAGCGTACATGGGCCGCTACGTGGCGAAGAACATCGTGGCCGCCGGTTTGGCTGAGCGCTGCGAGATTCAGGTGTCCTACGCCATCGGTGTGGCCGAGCCAACGTCCATCAGCGTCAATACGTTCGGCACGGGCGTCATCGCCGAGGAACGTCTGGTGCAGCTGGTGCGCGAGTATTTCGATCTACGGCCGAAAGGACTGATCCGTATGCTGGATCTTCTGCGGCCGATTTATCGCCCCACGGCTGCTTACGGTCATTTCGGCCGTACCGAAGACACTTTCACCTGGGAGAAGACCGACAAGGCCGCTGCGCTGCGCGAAGCGGCTGGTTTGCCTCCGCTGTAAGGACTTGTAGCCCGATCGCGGGGCGAGAGGACGGATGATGAAATGGGCCGAGGTTATCGCCGACAAGAGCTTGCAAGACCTGCCGTATAAGATCGAGCTGGACCGCTATGGCAATATTCTGATGAGTCCTGCCAGTAATCGGCATGGTCGCTTACAAGTTAGGATCGCTTCCTTGCTGGAGCGCCTACTGGGTGGCGAGGCTATTTCTGAGTGTTCTATCGACACTCCGGAAGGCGTAAAGGTCGCGGATGTAGCTTGGTGCTCGCCGGAGTTCCTAGCCCGCCATGGTTACGAGACGCCTTACTCCTCTGCACCTGAAATTTGCGTGGAGATCCGCTCTCCATCGAATTCCGAGGAGGAAATTCGCTTCAAAGTAGGCTTGTATCTCGAACAAGGCGCGAAGGAAGTCTGGATCGTTCTCGAGACCGGGAGCGTACGTTTTTTCGGTCCGGAAGGGGAGCGATCCGAGTCGAGCTTTCCGATAGACCCTCGTCCCGAATTGAGTCACTGAAGGCAGGAGCGTAAGGCACGATTGTTTTCTACGCGCAACCGCGCGTTAACCCATGCGTCTCATCGAGGAGCGTTGCGACGGGGTATCGATGCCCCGCCAGGCTCGGTGAGGTGTTTTCAACCATAACGGCGCTCGATTCACCCACTTTCCGGCCGCGGTGTATCGAGACAAGTACTCGCGGCGGAAAGTGAATTGCAACGAAAGGAGCATGAAACATGAACGCTGTCCCGAGTACTAATCGATCCCCCGACTACCGCGTCGCCGATATTTCCCTGGCCGACTGGGGCCGCAAGGAAATCGCAATCGCCGAAACCGAAATGCCGGGCCTGATGGCTGTGCGCGAGGAATATCTCGCACAGCAACCGCTCAAAGGCGCTCGAATCGCCGGCAGTCTGCACATGACCATTCAGACGGCCGTATTGATCGAGACCTTGGTAGCTCTGGGCGCGGAAGTGCGCTGGGCGTCTTGCAACATTTTTTCCACTCAGGATCACGCCGCTGCGGCGATTGCCGCCGCCGGCATTCCAGTTTTCGCCTACAAGGGCGAATCCCTGGAAGAGTACTGGGAATTCACCCACCGGATCTTCGAGTGGCATGACGGCGGTACGCCGAACATGATTCTCGACGACGGCGGCGACGCGACGCTGCTGATTACTCTGGGTTCGCGCGCTGAAAAGGACCCTTCGATCCTGGACAAACCCACCTGTCGAGAGGAGGATGTACTGTTCGCCGCCATCAAGCAGCGCCTGGCGTCCCAGCCGGGCTGGTATTCCAAAGTGCAGGCCAATATTAAGGGAGTCACTGAGGAAACCACCACCGGCGTACACCGTCTGTACCAGATGGAACAGGAAGGCCGTTTGCCGTTCCCGGCGATCAACGTCAACGACTCGGTAACCAAGTCAAAGTTCGACAATCTGTACGGCTGCCGCGAATCCTTGGTGGACGGCATCAAGCGCGCCACCGACGTGATGATCGCCGGCAAGATCTGTGTCGTGCTCGGCTATGGCGACGTAGGCAAAGGCTGCGCACAAGCGTTCCGGGGACTTGGCGCGACCGTTTGGGTCACGGAAATCGATCCAATCTGCGCTTTGCAGGCAGCAATGGAAGGCTACCGCGTGGTCACGATGGACGAGGCCTGCGACAAGGGGGACATCTTCGTCACCGCAACCGGCAATATTCGCGTCATCACCCATGACCACATGGCGAAGATGAAGAACAACGCCATCGTCTGCAACATCGGCCATTTCGACTCGGAAATCGAAGTCGAGAGTCTCAGGCAGTACACCTGGGAAAACATCAAGCCACAGGTCGACCATGTCGTCTTCCCTGACGGCAAACGCATCATCCTGCTGGCCGAAGGGCGTCTGGTGAACCTCGGCTGCGCCACCGGCCATCCGAGTTTCGTCATGTCGAACTCGTTCACCAACCAGACCCTGGCTCAAATCGAGCTGTTCTGCCACGGAGACAAGTACCAGAACAAGGTCTACGTGCTCCCCAAACATCTGGACGAGCACGTGGCGCGGCTGCATCTCAAGAAGATCGGCGCTCAGCTCACCAAGCTGACGCCCGAGCAGGCCGCGTACATCGGTGTACCGGTGGAAGGACCGTACAAGCCGGACCACTACCGGTATTGATTCCGCGAGGCTACGCGTAGGGTAGTATTAACTAACCTGCGTTCGGTGTTCGGACCCTACGAAGAAATCCTGCCTTGTGCAGGATTTCTTCTATCTGAGATACGATGACTCCCATGGAATCCCAAAAAAAATATCCCAAAATCTTCAGCCTCGAATTCTTCCCGCCGAAGAATCACGAGGCGGAAGACACCTTTCGCACGAACCTCGCAAAACTGGCTACACTGAAACCGAAATTCTGTTCGGTGACCTTCGGCGCCGGCGGGACGACGCGCGAGAAAACTTTCGAAACCGTGATCGAAATTCAGCGAAATACCGGTATCGAAGCGGCACCCCATATTTCCTGCATCGCGTCCACCAAGGCCAGCATACGGGAAGTGCTTGAAGCCTATAAAAATCAAGGCATCCGGCATATCGTTGCGCTGCGTGGGGACATGCCTTCAGGGATGCTATCGCCGGGAGAATTCCGTTATGCCAACGAGCTGGTGGAATTCATCCGGCAGGAAACCGGCGACCATTTCCATATTGAAGTGGCGGCCTATCCGGAAATGCACCCCCAGGCAGCCAACATGGAAGCCGATTTACGTAACTTTAAGCGCAAGGTCGAGGCTGGAGCCAACAGCGCGATCACTCAGTATTTTTACAATCCCGAAGCCTATTTCCGCTTTGTCGACGACTGCGAAAAGATGGGCATCGACATTCCCATCGTGCCAGGCATCATGCCCATATCCAACTACACGCAGTTGGCCCGGTTTTCCGATGCCTGCGGTGCGGATATCCCGCGCTGGATACGCAAACGGCTGGAGGTATTCGGCGACGACCGCAAGTCGATTCGCGCATTTGGTCTAGAAGTGGTGACCGACCTGTGCCGGCGTCTGTTGGAGCAGGGCGCGCCCGGACTGCATTTCTACACGTTGAATCGTGCCGAGGCAGTGTTAGGGATTTGGAGGAATTTAGGACTGGACCGTAGCTAGTACCTTCATAGAAGTTGATACCCGGCCCCCTCAGTCCTTCGATGTTATAACCGCGGCAGAAGGGATAGCGGACGTAGAATTCTCTGGCAGCGGAGAAGAACGCTTGCGGCGCTGGACGGGCTTTGTGTTACTGTAGTCCGTTATAAGGATGCGAGCGACAGCCCGCATCCTTCATCAGCCTGCATTTTTGGCAACCCGGAGGGGCATGATTATGGGCTTATTCGACTTTGTCAGCGACATCGGCAATGCGTTATTCCGTACCGACGATAAGGCAGCCGAGACTATCAAGGCGCACATCGAGGCCGACAACCCAGGCATCGAGCATTTGGAAGTCGTCTACCAGAAAGGTTTCGTGACCCTGCGGGGCACCAGCCGAAGCTGGGAAGCGGTTGAGAAGGCGATCCTGATGGCCGGCAACGTCAAGGGCGTGGGGCGAGTCATCAGTGAGATACAGGTTGAGGAATCCGCCGACAAGGCGCCGAAAGAACTCAATCCATCGAGTGCCGGAGCCGAAGTCGATTATTATGTCATCCAGAAGGGTGACACCCTGTCTGCACTGGCCAAACGCTTTTATGGGAATGCCAGCCTTTACCCGAAGATTTTCGAAGCCAACCGGGAAGTCATAAAGCATCCCGACAAGATTTTCGTAGGTCAGAAAATCCGTATTCCGCGCCCCTAGTTCCGCCTGCTACGGCCTGGCGTTCTCGATGCTTTTTTGCCCGAGCATGTTCCATTCACATTGGGCCGCCCGCGAGCTCGCTGTGCTTTGGCATCCCAGCAGGCTGATGAAGGACCATGAAACCCTGCCGCCGATACCGAGGCAGCCGCTATCTCGACGCTATCAGCTCCTGGTCGGTGGATCCGTTCGGACAAGGCCATCTTTATTTTATGTCGACGCCTATTGGAGCAGGGTGCGCCAGGGCTGCATTTCTATACCCTGAATCGGGCTGAAGCAGTGCTGGCGGTTTAGCGGAATCTCGGGATTACGGCGGACTGAGCCTCACGCCCACAAGTCCGCCAGCGAGAAAGTAATCGCGTCGAAAGGCGGAACCTTGACCGGATCATCGTCCTTGAGCGTGGCGATAAGCAGCCAGCCTTCCTCGCGCAGCGCAAAGGCCTCTAGGGTATGCACCAGAGGGTCGACAAGCCAGACGTGGGAAACCCCGTAACGGGCGTACAATGGCAACTTTCGGGCACGGTCTTTCTGCTCGGTCGAGGGCGAAAGAATCTCGCACACCCAGTCGGGTATGACTTCGAAGCGATGGTCTTCGGGCAGCGTCGGCATCCGTTCCCGCCGCCAGCCGGCAAGATCGGGCACGGCGACTTCGGTGTCACGAACGAAGTGGACTTCCGGTTCCACCAAGATCCACCAACCGCCCGGCCCGCCTTCGCCGTAGCGGAACGGCCCACCGAGTTTGCTCTGCAGACCGGACTCCGCCGCGGCGTGACGCCCTGCAGGACGGGGCTGGGTATACAACTCGCCGTCGAGCACCTCGCCAACTAGGTTTTCCGGCAGTGCAAGCAAGCGTTCGTATGGGCTCTGAATCATCAGAGTATGAGGCCGGCTCACGAATATCTCCTATGCAATCTGAGTGTCACGCCCACAAATCCGCCAGCGAGAAAGTGATCGCGTCGAAGGGTGGAACCTTGACCGGGTCGTCGTCCTTGAGCGTGGCGATGAGTAGCCAGCCTTCTTCACGCAGCGCGAAGGCTTCCAAGGTATGCACTAGTGGGTCGACCAGCCAGACGTGGGAAACCCCGTAACGGGCGTACAATGGCAGCTTTCGGGCACGGTCTTTCTGCTCGGTCGAGGGCGAAAGAATTTCGCACACCCAGTCCGGTACGACTTCGAAGCGATGGTCTTCGGGCAGCGTCGGCATTCGTTCCCGTCGCCAGCCGGCGAGATCGGGCACGGCGACTTCGGTGTCACGAACGAAGTGGACTTCCGGTTCCATCAAGATCCACCAACCGCCCGGCCCGCCTTCGCCGAAACCGAACGGCGTCTGGATCTTGGCACTGAGAGCCGTTTCGGCCAAACCATGACGCCCCGAGGGGCGAGGCTGAGTGTATAACTCGCCGTCGAGCACCTCGCCAACCAGGTTTTCCGGCAGCGCAAGCAAGCGTTCGTAAGGGCTCCGAGTCATCAGAGTATGAGGCCGGCTCACGAATATCTCTCCTATGAGATTACCGCGATTTTCAGTTAATTCCTGTATTCGACCATGAATAACCACGACTGGTCCAGACGCGACCTCGCCGTACTCTGGCACCCCTGCACGCAGATGAAGGACCATGAAACCCTGCCGCCGATACCGATCAAGCGCGGGCAGGGAGTGTGGCTGGAAGATTTCGACGGCAACCGTTATCTCGACGCTATCAGCTCTTGGTGGGTGAATCTGTTCGGACACGGCCATCCTTACATTAACGCCGCGCTCAAGGACCAGCTTGAATCACTGGAACATGTGATTCTAGCCGGATTCACTCACGAGCCGGCGGTACGGCTAGCCGAGCGATTGACTCGCCTCGCTCCGAACGGATTATCCCGCTGTTTCTATGCCGACAATGGTTCGTCCGCTGTAGAAATCGCGCTCAAAATGAGCTTCCACTTCTGGCAAAACGCTGGGAAACCGGAGAAGACCCGTTTCATTACCCTGAGCAACAGCTATCACGGTGAAACCCTGGGCGCCTTGGCCGTAGGGGACGTGGCACTTTACAAGAAGACCTACGAGCCGCTCTTGCTGAAACCCATCACCATCGAGAGTCCCGACTGCTATCATCGGGAGCCGGGAGAAACCTGGGCGGATCATTCGCGGCGAAAATTCGCCGAGATGGAACGGGTGCTCGAGACACACGCGCGGGAGACCTGCGCTGTCATCGTCGAGCCCCTGGTTCAGTGCGCAGGCGGCATGCGCATGTACGACCCCGTTTATCTTAAGCTCCTACGGGCAGCTTGCGACCGCTATGGCGTGCATCTGATCGCCGATGAAATCGCCGTCGGTTTCGGACGTACCGGTACGTTTTTCGCCTGCGAGCAGGCGGATATCCGGCCGGATTTCATGTGCCTATCCAAAGGGCTGACGGGCGGCTACTTGCCGCTGTCCTGCGTGCTGACCACCGAAGCCGTCTATGCGGCGTTTTACGACGAGTACACCAAACTGAAGGCTTTCCTCCACTCTCACAGCTACACCGGAAATGCTCTCGCATGCCGGGCTGCCCTGGCAACGCTGGATTTGTTCGAGAAAGAAGACACGTTGGAGGCCAACAAGCGACTGGCACAGGCCATGGCAGAATCGACAGCGGCGTTGGAGGATCATCCGCATGTCGCCGAAATCCGCCAAACGGGAATGATTCTGGCTATCGAGCTGGTCAAGAACAAGGCCGATCGCGAACCTTATCGCTGGCAGGAGCGGCGCGGGCTTCGCGTCTATCGTCACGCCTTGTCGCGGGGCGTATTGCTGCGTCCCTTGGGCAACGTCGTTTATTTCATGCCGCCTTATGTCATCACCCCCGGCGAGATCCGCTTCATGGCGGATGTCGCGGGCGAAGCCATCGATATCGCCACCAAAGACTAGCCATGCGTGTGTCCAGGCTTTATCTTCCGCAAACGCTCGAAGAAGGCGCCGTCCTCCAGCTGGATGAGGAAAGCGCCCATTATCTCCGCACCGTGCTCCGCCTCAAGAAAGGCGCGGACCTGATCGTGTTCAACGGCGACGGCCGCGAATATTCGGCTCGGGTTTTGACGATAGGGCGCGATGGGGTTCAGGTTGAAATAGGCACCGGCCGGAGCCGGGATGTCGAATCCCCGCTCACCATCCACATCGGCCTCGGCATTTCACGAGGCGAACGCATGGACCTCGCGATCCAAAAAGCGGTGGAACTCGGCGTCAGCCGAATTACACCCTTGTTTACCGAGCACTGCGTGGTTCGTCTCGATGAGGCAAGGCGTGGAAGCCGGCGCCAGCACTGGCAAAAAGTGGCGCGCAGCGCCTGCGAGCAATGCGGCCGGAATCGGGTGCCCGAAATCGCGGAACCGATCGAACTCAGGGATTGGGTTGTCGGAAGTGAGGGACTGCGGCTGTTTTTCGACCCGCAAGCCATGGCCGGCCTGAAGGACTTGCCGCAGCCAGAAGGTACCATAAGCATTCTTTCCGGGCCCGAGGGCGGCTTCGCCGAGAAAGAGCGGATCCTGGCCCGGGAAACGGGGTTCATCCCGGTCAGGCTGGGACCGCGTATTCTCCGGACGGAAACCGCCGTACTCGCGGCGCTGTCAGCGATTCAGGCGATTTGGGGCGATCTGGGCTGATTCGATCCGCTTCGGCGATCCGAAAAAGCACGAGAACGGCTCATAGTCTCTATTTCCCGGACAATTTTTCCCCTTCCGTCGTCGAGTTCGCCAGGGAGGCTTCTCCGACATGCAAGTGCCTCTCGGTTGAGCCGGGCAAATGACGGCATGCATTCCCGTATAACGGTCGCTCGAGGACGAGACTGATTGCTTCGCCACTCCCTTGGCAAGTTTTTTGCAACCTCCAAGCGTATGCCCGCGACACCCGGCCATCGCCGCTGTCGCGTGTTCGGCTAAGGTCTGTTGCTTTACGGTCGAATTGCAACGGAATGACGCTTGCGTTTGAAGGGCTGGCGGGGCACACTCGACGAGAGTTGAGGCACGGCTAATTTGTCAAGGGGACAAATATGGACATCAAGAATGAAGAAGAACGTTTTGATCCCTCGAAATTCACGCCGATCGGCACTTGGACGCTACTCAGCCTGATCATTGCAGGCATGGCGGTGGCCTGGCTGTTCCTTTACTTCGGCGTGTTTCTGCCACGCGGCGGCGTGCAATGAGGTGAGCCATGCACGTCCACCCGCTCGAAAAAAAATGGATTTATCTGGTCCTGGCGGTTATCGGGCTATTTCTCGCCGCCATTTTCTATACCGCCCTCGTTCGGAACATCCACCCGCCGAGTCACATCGAGACCATAGACTCGGCGCGTCTCCATTTGAGCGAAGAGTTCGCCGAGGACAAACTGGGCGTTTGGACCCAGCCGGACGGCACGATCCGAGTGACTCTAGTCGCAGCCCGCTACGGGTTCTATCCCCGCGAAATCCTGTTGCCCGCCGAAACGCCCGTGACGTTCCGTATCGCCAGCGCCGACGTTCTGCACGGCGTCCATATCCCGATGACCAATATGGGCACGATGGTGGTGCCGGGTTATGTCTCCGAGATCACCACCAGTTTTCCCAAGCCGGGTGAATATCCCATGCTCTGTAACGAATACTGCGGACTCGGGCACGATCACATGTGGAGCAAGGTGACCGTGGTCGCGAAGGAAAACTGGCCTGCGGCACCGGATACGCAATCGATCGGGAGATAAGCGTATGCTCACAGTGGAAATCAGAAAGCTCGCGCTGAGCCATTTCGCGGTTGCTTTCGGGGCCTTCGGTCTGGCTGCGGTCATGGGGTTTTACCAAGTGCTGGCGCGCAGCGACTTGATCCCGGCCCTGCATTCGCCCAGTGTGTACTTCGCATCCGTCAGTACGCATGGCGTGTTGATGGCCTACGTGCTGACCACCTTTTTCATCATGGGGTTCGGCTATGTCACGGCCGTATCTAGCCTGAAGATGCCGCTCTGGAATCCGCGATGGGCTTGGATTGGGTTTTGGACCAGCGCAGTCGGAACCGGTCTCGCCGCGCTTCCCTTGCTGCTCGGACGCGCCTCGGTGCTCTACACCTTTTATCCGCCGGTGCAGGCGCATGCGCTGTTTTATATCGGCGCGGCGTTATTGGTGGTGGGCTCCTGGTTCTGGGCGGTGATCATGATCCTCATGCATGGGCAGTGGAAAAAAGCCCATCCGGGCGAACCCGTTCCGCTACCGATGTTTGCCACTACGGCCAACGCCATCCTATGGCTTTGGACTAGCGCGGGCGTCGCTTCGGAAGTCGTGTTCCAGCTCATTCCCTGGTCCTTGGGACTGAAAGACACGATCGATCCCGGTCTTGCCAGGACGCTTTTTGCTTGGACCTTGCACCCGATCGTCTATTTCTGGCTGATTCCGGCTTATATCGCTCTTTACGGTTTCGTTCCCAAGGCCGCGGGCGGCAAATTGTTCAGTGATGAACTCGGGCGTGTCGCCTTCGTCATGCTCTTGGTGCTCAGTCTGCCGATCGGTTTTCATCACCTTTATATGGATCCCGAGCAAAGCGCCGGTTTCAAGCTGTCTCACGGTACACTCACGTTCCTGGTGGCGGTGCCGACATTGATGACCGCCTTCACGATCTCCGCCTCGCTGGAGTTCGCGGGACGTTCCAGGGGCAGCACGGGACTGTTCGGCTGGATCGGCGCCTTGCCCTGGCGGAACTCCATGGTGCTCGCAGGGATACTCGCGGCAGCCATGTTGGTCTTGGGCGGTTTCGGCGGCCTGGTCAACGCAAGCTATGCGATGAACGCAATGGTCCACAATACCGCTTGGGTAGCCGGCCATTTCCATCTGATCTTCGGCGGAACCACCATCATTCTGTACATGGCCACGGCTTACTATCTCTGGCCACGGTTGACCGGCCAGCCGCTTTGTTCGTCCACGCTACCGCTCGTGCAGCTATGGTCGTGGTTTTGGGGATTCGTGATTCTGACGACCGCCTGGCACATTCTCGGCTTGCTCGGCCAGCCGCGCCGGATTTCGACGGTGACCTACAATAGTCCTCTCACCTTCGCGTGGGATCCCTACATATTGACCATGGTGGTCGGGGGAACGGTGTTGACGTTTTCTGCTGCGCTGTTCATCTACATCCTCGTAAAGTCCTATCGACGACCGGACACCAGCCTAGTTCAGACCGGCGAAATCGAATACGCGGAACCACTGGAACCGGTGACTCGGGTACACCCGTTGTTGAACGGTTTCAAGGTGTGGAATATCGCTCTCGCGCTGCTGATGCTGGCGAATTTCGGTTACCCGATCGCCCAGTTTTTCGTGATCAAGACCTTTGGTTCAGTAGCATGGGGGTACTGACATGAAAATGGGCTATGTTCTCGCGGGGATCCTACTCGCGGCGATTGGCGGCCAGGTGCTGGCGGAACCTTCGACTCAGGTGGCGTGGACCCCGGAAACCCTGAAATTCGTCAGGAACGGCGATCCCGAGAAGGGCAAGGCAATCGCGGAAAGCTGCGATGCCTGTCATGCCGCGACGCCGGAAAACGCCGAAAGCGAATTCCCATACCTTCAAGGACAGACGGCGACCTATCTCTATAAGCAGCTTCACGATTACCGAAGCGGCAGCCGTTCGAACGAGATCATGGTGGGCATAAGCGCCGGTCTGTCGGATCAAGACATGGCGGACGTATCGGCCTGGTACAGCCGGCAACCCCCGCCCCCCGCAAAGAAGGAAGAAGAGGTTCCGGACAGGATCCGAAAGCTCGTCGATCGCGGCGACGGAGCGCGCATCATCCCGCCCTGCTCGGTCTGTCACGGCCGGGCAGGAGAAAGCCAAGTCCTCGACACGCCGGTTCTTGCCGCTCAAAAAGCCGCGTATCTCGAACAGACCATGCTGGCTTATAAATCGGAAGCGCGCCACAACGATATTTACAAGCGCATGCGCCTGATCGTCCAGCAGCTCAGCGACGACGAGATCAAGCAATTAGCGCGTTATTACGCCGGTTTGGAACGCTGATCCCTTTTCCTCTTTTCGCGGTAGCAGCGTTTGCTAGACCAGGCCTATCCGCTTGCGGCTGGCTCGACCCGCATTTTCCAGCCGCAAACGGCTTCTCCCTTTTGGTGAAGCCCAGAACCGGTTCTTCGGCTCAGGTCAGGACAGACTGACCCCGCCTGTGTCATACGTTCGTCGATGTACTAAGTCGATGTACTAATGTGTCCTTGTGCCTTCGGGCTTTACCGTGCCTTCCGGTGTGACTTCCACGATAGGCAAGGGTGTATCTTTGCCGTGAGGCGGAAGACTGGTTAAAACGACTTTCGGCTGATCGCCGGTCAAGGTGTGCAAGAAGGTGACGACAGAATCGATCTCCGAATCTGTCAGCTTGGCGCCCAGTTGCGCCGTGCCCATGATGGCAACCGCTTGCCTGAGATCCCACACCTGGCCGGAATGGAAATAAGGAGGCGTCAGCGCGATATTCCGTAACGAGGGTACTTTGAAGACGTATTCGTCGCTTGCGGTGTTGGTGACCGTAAAGCGCCCTTTGTCCTTCTCCGGCAATATTTCCGAGCCAGGTTTTTCTACGACGCCGAAAGGAAAATAACCGTTGCCGCCGATATTGATGCCGTTGTGGCAGTTCGAGCAGCCCTTGTCCATGAACAGTGCCAAGCCTTGTTTTTCCGCATCGTTGAGCGCTTTGTCGTCGCCTTTGAGATAGCGGTCGAACTTGGAATTCGGCGTAATCAAGGTAGCTTCGAAAGCTTCGATCGCTTTCGCCACATTGTCGAAGCTCACCGGCTTGGGGTCGTCCGGGAAAGCTTGCTTGAAGCGTTCCACATAACCTGGAATGGTACTCAGGGTTTTTTCGAGCCGCTCGGGGGTATTGTTCATTTCGACGCTCGCCTGCAAGGGGCCTTTCGCTTGCGTTTGAAGATCAGCTGCCCGTCCGTCCCAGAACTGGGCGACATTGAATACGGAATTCAGCACTGTGGGAGCGTTGCGGGGCCCTTTCTGCCAGCCGTGTCCGATTGAAGTCTCCTCGAGATCGACGCCGCCCAGCACCAGATTGTGACAGCTGTTGCAACTGATCAGCCAGCTCCTCGAAAGACGAGGATCGAAGTAGAGCATCTTGCCTAATTCGATCTTTTCTGGCGTCAGGACCGCGCCTCGTATGGAGGGAGGTTCCGTGGGAATAGGCTTGAAGAGCGCCTGCGCTTTCTGCATGAGTTCCTCAGCCGCCCATGCGTTTCCCACTATGAACGGTAGGCAAAAGATCAGTCTTTTCACGTTGTCCTCTCCTTGTGAAACCGAGCAAAGATCCGACACGGAGTAAAGATTTATTATCGAATCGCATTGCGGCGGCTCAAATGCGATTTCTCAAGGGAAACGGAAACCCGTCGTAGCCGAGGATTCGATCACACCGTTCCGATCCGGCGTAGAGAGGCAGGACTTGGTTCGCTGTCAGTGAACGCTCCGACAACGGATTGGTGTGCATAGCCTGCTGGAGGCAAGTCCTTTACTGGACAATCAAAGCGTGGCAAGGCCGCCAACGCTCGAGCCGCCTCTCTCGCTCATCCGGTGCGTTTTCTGGCAACCACACGTTTTGGCTTCTCTTTCAGGGGATTCGGAAAATGTACACGCCGGTTTTCGTTGGTTTTAGGCCGTAAGGCGTATGCCAGGATCGCCGCGGTCGCCGACACATTGAGAGATTGTATCTGGCCCGAGCCAGGCAGAGTAACGATGGTTTCGCAAGCCGCAAGCGTCGCGGCCGGGGCTCCTTGTTCTTCGTTGCCGAGAACCAGGGCAATGGGGCGTGGGTCTTGCTCGAGCGTCTCCAGCGGAACACCGCGCCCCAGGGCGGTACCTGCGACACGATAATCATGCCTCAGGCGTTGCAGCGCGTCGGGCAAGGACGTGGCCTTATAGACTTGCACATATTCGAGCCCGCCCTCGGCAACGCGATAAGCCGAGTCGGACAGCCCCGTCTGGGCCGGGTGGTCGGATATCAGCAAATGCCGAAACCCGAAAAAAGCCAATGTGCGGGCAATGGCGCCGAGGTTGTGGGAATTGCTGACGCCGTCCAGAATGAACAGCGTCTGTCCGCTCCGGGCCCAACGACGGGCTTCCGCAAGATCGAAAGGCCGTATGGGCTGCGGCTCGGCTACCGCGACAATGCCGCCATGCAACATGGAGCCGGCGATGCGCGCCAACTCTTCGTCTTCGACCATGCGGTAGGGACGGCGGACCCGCGCCATATAGGCACAGAACTCGCCTACAAAAGGCACCATGCGTTCCTCATAGAAAAACCGCAAAACCCGGTCTGGATCGCGTCGGAACAAGGCAGTCACGGCGGGCAGTCCGGCGATTCGAACCGTTCGCTCAGACGGGTGGGCGATCGGTTTCTCTGTCTGTAAGCGTTTAGACGCGCGTGCCTGGAGGGGCAAGTGGTCCGAGGAAGGTCGGGAGGTTTTCGGTTTGGACACAGGAGCAGCGCTTGGTGGTGTTGCGTTTTTTCATTCTATCCATTTCGCCCAATCCTAGGCGAACCGAGGCCCATGGTCCGCTTGATAAGCTCGATGAGTATAGATTCCGCCAGGTGCAAGAAACGCACGGCAAGGTTGGATCATATTGTGGGCTCATGGACTCCCGCTCAGGCAACATAGAAGAGCACCGAACAATAGTGGCTTGCACTACCCGCCAGGACGAATACGTGCCAGATGTTATGGCAATAACTCAATTTTTTACCCAACGCGAAAAAGACGACGCCTACGGTATAAAACAAACCTCCCGTAAGAAGCCAGGCGAAGCCCACCGAAGGCAAGGTTTGTAACAAAGGTTCGAGGGCGATCAGAATGATCCACCCCATAACGAGATAAATCACCACTGGCAGCACTCGCGGCCCCTTCCGGGGCAATGTTTCCAGCATAACGCCCAGGATTGCTAAACCCCAGACAGCGGTGAATATGGACCAGCCCCAGACACCGCGAAGGGTAACCAGGGCAAAAGGGGTATAGGTACCGGCAATAAAAAGATAAATCGACTGATGATCGAGTTTGGCGAAGATCGCTTTCAGTTCACCCTGCACGCCGTGATAGAGCGTAGAACAGGTGTAAACCAGCATCAGCGTGAGCCCGTAAATACTGAAGCTAACGATCTTCCACACATCGCCTTGGTGCACTGCCAGTACCATCAGGACGATAAGGCCTATGACTGCGGCTATCGCACCCAGCAGATGACTGACGGCATTGAATAGCTCCGTCCCTGCCACCCCTTTATCAGCCATATCTCGCAAGAAATGAGATAAACATCTGACAAACTCCGCAGTGGATAAGATCCTTGGCGATGGGCGTCGCTGTTGACCGTGGCCGCGTTCCATATCCCTGCTCCTTTAACGACGTGCCTCCAACCTCATACACATAGAGACACCAAAAATGCTTGATGTTCCTACAAGCGTCGTTCACTTAACTACGTACGACAAAATCCTTCGGACGTTTTGCCTTACCAAATACTTCGAATGATATTGTCGACAACGCGGCGGCTTTCCAGCACGCTATCGCGAAGCATGTCGAATCAGGGCGTCGTGCAGAGTGCAAGCGGACCTGTGAGGCGAGGGGGCATTGCTGCAAAAACTTTCTTTGCCCTACTCGCTCTCAGTCGATGAGCTAAAGAAATCTTGTTCCCCCATTTCTAGCGAGGAATATGTTCCGTGATCGACTCGATCTTCTCGCTTTCCGGGGCGGCGCTGATCAGGATCGTTCGAGGATCGACCTACGTCATGATGGCCGGTTTGTTCTTGCGCATCCAGCACTGAAACGCCATCCCATCGTGTCAGAAATTCAGCCTACTTGAGAAAACGCTGTGCTGAGCGAAAACCGTGTCGATCGATGGGTCGGGATCACCGTAGTGCTCGTATTGATTCTGGGCTGTTTCGTCGCGCTGCGCCCTTTTCTGTCGGCGATCTTGTGGTCCGTCATCCTGGTCTTTTCCACGTGGCCCACCTATCGTAGGATCGAATCGGCCGTCGCGGGCCGGAAAGGATTGGCGAGTGGACTGATGGTCGTGGCAGTGGCCGCCATATTGATTGTTCCTTTGGCTCTCCTCGGCACCAGTTTGGCCGAAGACGTCACCGCGCTGGTTGAGATGGCAGGGCAACTCCTCAGCGAGGGACCGCCGTCCCCGCCCGAGTGGGTGGCGAAACTGCCGATCGTGGGTTCGCGCATACACGACCGCTGGCAAGAGATGGCGGGGAGCGGTGCCCGGTTGACCGAAGCGCTGATGAAATACCTCATGCCTTTACGGAACTGGGCACTTCGCAGCGCGGCAAACCTCGGGGAAAGCCTCCTATACATAAGCCTCAGTGTGTTCATTGCGTTTTTTCTCTACCGCGACGGCGCCGCGTTGTCGGCAAGACTGGAGCCTTTATTCGCCCGGGTCGGCGGCCAACGGGCGCCGGCCTTGCTTCAGGTGGCGGGAGCCACGATCAAAGGCGTTGTATACGGCATTATCGGCACTGCCCTGATTCAGGGGTTTTTGGTCGGTATCGGGCTGTGGCTCGCGGGCGTCCCACGTGTTTTGTTGCTCGGCGCGCTGACGTGCGTCCTGTCCTTGATTCCCGTCGGTCCCCCGCTGATCTGGGTGCCTGCCGCCATTTGGCTGTTTCAAAAAGGCGCAATGGGGTGGGCCATCTTTCTCGTGGTCTGGGGACTTCTGGTAGTGGGTCTCATTGATAATTTTCTGAAACCTTATTTCATCGGCAAAGGGAGCCGCCTGCCCTTCATCCTGGTGTTTTTGGGAACGTTAGGAGGCGTAATGGCCTTCGGTTTCCTCGGGATTTTTTTGGGTCCAACCTTGCTCGCGATCGCCTATACCTCGTTTCAGGAATGGAGTTCCCGAGAAAGTACCTTCGAGTGAAGGAACGGGCCCGTCGAAATAGTGAAGTCGGATCTCGTCAAAAAGACTGTCTATGGCGCGGCTCGCGCCGCGACCACCAAGCTTAACAATCAACTGGTAACGGTATTTTCAAGCGATCGGCTTAATCCGAATCTACCGCGCTGAGTAATGTTTGTGAGGGAACTCTCGGCCATGAAACCTTTAGGCCGCGGACACCCTTGACAATTCCACATTTCGGCGTAGCATACCATCCATACAGATGGTTATAAGATGGTATTGAGAGGGCATGGCAGGGGAAACCGAGAAAATTACGATCAACTTAGGGTTCGTGGACCTCGGGCAGATCGATTTGCTGGTACAGGAAGGCTTTTATTCCAACCGCACCGACTTCATTCGCACCGCGATACGTAACCAGCTTGCCGCCCACGCGGAGGTGGTGAAACAAACCGTGGCCCGCAAGACCCTGGTTCTCGGGCTACAGGAGTACACCCGCCGCGATCTGGAAGCGATTCGGACGGCCAGACAGAGGTTGCACATTCAGGTGCTGGGCCTCGTCATCATCGCCGATGATGTCTCTCCCGAACTGGCGCTGGATACCATCGAGTCCATCACGGTACTGGGTGCCTTGCGGGCCAGCGCGGACGTCAAATCGGCTTTGGCTGGCCGCATCCGCTAGACCTGGTTCTCCCGGCTTTTTCCCCGCCCCGCCGGTGGAAATCGATTGACAGCCCACATCTCCTCGTACCGAACCATGGCCGCTGTTACATTCGCCAAAGGAGACCTCAGGTTATGACCGACGCACTGCACGCCGTAATGGCCGAAGCCACCCGGCTCACCCGCGCGGGCCGGCTCGATGAAGCCGCCGCCCTCATCCGGCACACGCTCCGGTGCGGTTTCGCACCCGATATGTCCTCGACGACCTCCGACGCTTCCGGTCAGGAACCGATTGACAACACGTGCCGCGTTATCGACGACATTCCCCAACTCAGACGACAGAAAAGCGCGGCATCGGCGCATGGGAGCCGGCACGAGGCGGGCCCCTTCACACCGTCGCCCGCCTTCGAGGCTCGGTTTCGTTCGCTTCGAACCGGACTCGAATCGATAATACCCAAACCGCGCCAGGCTAACCCGGACACTCAGGCAGGAGGGCAGTTCATGACAGGTTCCTTCACCAACCCGGCCGGAAACCGCGCCTATAAGCTCTATATTCCCAGCGGCTACCATGGACAAGCCCTGCCGCTCATCGTCATGCTCCATGGCTGCTCTCAGAACCCGGACGATTTCGCCGCGGGCACCCGCATGAATGTCCAGGCGGAACGAGAAGGCTTTTTCGTGCTGTACCCGGAGCAATCGCCCCAAGCTAATCCGTCCCGGTGCTGGAACTGGTTCAAAGCCAGCGACCAGCACCGAGATCAGGGCGAACCATCCATCCTTGCCGACATGACCCGGCATATCGTGAACACCTACGGCCTTGACGCCGGGCGGGTCTACGTGGCGGGACTCTCGGCCGGCGGCGCGATGGCCATGGTCATGGGCGTGAACTACCCGGAGCTCTACGCCGCCATCGGCGTCCATTCCGGACTCCCTTACGGCGTGGCCCATGATCTTCCCTCCGCGTTCGCGGCCATGCAGCAAGGGGAAACAGCCGCCCTGCTGCAACGAGACAGCCGCTTTCCGGCGGCGCTGAAAGCACGCCGGATTGTCCCCACCATCGTCTTTCATGGGGACCGGGATACTACGGTTCACCCCGGCAATGGCGATCAGGTGTTAGCGCAGTGGGCGACGCTACACTCAGGTACGGGAAGAAAATTGCGGGTCACCGTGAGCCGGGGTCAGGTGCCTCACGGGCATTCCTACACCCACTCCATCTATCACGACGCGAGCGGTCAGGTCGTCATGGAGCAGTGGCTGGTTCATGGGGCAGGCCACGGCTGGTCGGGCGGAAGTCTGGAGGGCTCTTATACCGAGCCAAAGGGACCCGACGCCTCGGTGGAGATGGTCCGGTTTTTCCGGGAACACGCGCAGGGCAAACTGTAAGCACTCAGCGAACCGATGAGCGAAACTTTCGTTGATCGTCAGTTGTACATCGGTTCTACCGTGTCGGGGAGCCGCGTGATCTTGTCGGTACCCTCCTTTTCGCCTACTCGGACGATCTGCACCAAGCCTTCATGATCGGGACTTACGAAACAACGGCGCCGATCACTTCCAGAACATAGGGGTAGGCTCGTGATTCTTCACTAGCCCTGGGACCGGCCACATTCAGCACGGCGATGTCGAATTCGGCGACAAACTTCCGGATGATGTCCGCGGCGCGATCGGCTCGAATTTCGTTCCCGTCGATCAACTGGTAGGGCCTTCTTTTCTCGATACAAAAGAGAAGCGTTGCTTCGGTGCCTCCTTTCGGCCGGCCGAAGTAAAAAATGACGGTTCCATCGCTGTCGAGGACGTTCTGCAATGTCCGCTCGCGATAGCTTCCGCCTTGGAGTTCCTGAAGTGGGTAACGATCCGGGATCCGCCCATCTTCCGCAAGCCGATCTTCCGGACACCAACCACCGCATGAAGCGCCATGCTCGATGGCCGCATCCAAGGCCGCGCGGTCCGCGCCGGTTTGCCCTCCGGATACGATCTTGAGAAGCAGCGGCATATGGAGCCAATCGATTCAATATGACTTCACATCATCTCATACGGTCCGGTCTTTTTTTCAGTGCCGTAACTTGCCCATAGTGCTCGGATAATGAGCCGGAAGCATCGTCAGGAGACTTGGACAAGTAACTACCTGGGCATCTCCACATTTGATCCATTGGCAACCTACATCAGGTCAACCGCCCAGTGCGGATCCGCATGCCGAGTGGCATGGGAGGGAAGCACCCACAAGGGCATCCCCCTATCTCTATCAAAGTAAAGAAACCAATGCAGCCACGATGCCGCTCGACATGGCCGTGAGCGCGACAAGTCTTGAGACGGCATTGCTCCATCTCGCTCGGGCCGCGGCGAAGCAGCTCCGCCGCGCACGTCATGGAAACCTCCGGATGGACCAGAGAACAACATGACCAGCACGGACTCCAAAGATCCTAATGCCAAACCGGGTCAGTATTGGGCCTTTACGGTATTACTCGGTGCGCCCCATTGCGTCCGCATGTGCTCGATCACCGCGAACCGGATGTCGGTCACCGGAGCGATTGCTTCCACACCCGGTGTCTTTTCGTTCAGAAATTCCAGCCCTTGTTCCTTGCCTTGCATCAGGAAATCGAGAATCGCGACCTTGTAAACGAGCTTGGGATCGAGCGGCGCTTCCCCGACGGTCCAACCGTCACCGTGACGGACGACACCGGCGGTTTGCAGATATCCACCCTTGCCCCGGTTGGCTAGACCTTGGTTCAGCACCCGGTTCAGGAGGTCGCCGCGCATATCCACTCGCAGAATCTGGCCGCCGAAAGGAATCATGCGCAACACGTCGTATTGGGTGATGGGCCCCGGCGGTACCACGTCGTCGATGCGTATCATGCCGCCGTTGAATATGGCGAGGTCGGCGCCCGGCACTGCCGCCCACATGGCCGTCGCGATGAGGTCGGTCAGGTTGCTTGGACCGTTGCGCACCGTTCCCTCTAGTCCGTCCAAAGCTTCCGGTGTGTTTGCGACGACTTGGTTGGGCTCGAAGCCGTCGGCACGGAAAGCCGCATAGCCGCGTTCCACCCAATCCTGCACGACCTTCACCGTCTCCTGGTCCTCAGGGAGGGCACTGGTGATCTTACGAAAATGCGGCTCTATTTTTACTAGGCGCCGCTGACCGGTGTCGTATTCCAGGTCCAGGACATACGCCGAGCGAGCATTGGCATCGGCCTTGAAGATCGGTGCGAACCGTAACCCGCGCCATTGCTGCACGTTGTCGTGCTCGTGTCCACCCAGCACCAGATCGATTTCCGGCGCTGCAGCCACTAGCTTTTGGTCGGCTTCGAGGCTCTGGTGGGTCACGGCGACGAGGATATCCACTTGGCCGCGCAGTTCCCGCGCCTGCTGCACGGCGGTGGCTAGCGGGTCGCGATAACGCACCCAGGCCGCCTTGTTACTGTCTAGGGTGACGCCGATAAGACCGATGCGCACGTTACCGCCGCTCTCACCCGTGACCGTGAACACGACATAGGGTTTCACGTGGGAAAAAGGCTGGCCTTCAGCGTCCACGACATTCCCGGAAAACCACGTGAACTTCGATTCCTCGATTCGCTGGAGAAACTGCTCGCGCGTCACGTCGAACTCGTGATTGCCGAAGGTCGCGAAATCGAAGCCGACGGTATTCATGACCGCGATCATGTGTCGGCCGGCCAACTTTTCCCCATCCACTACAGCCGTACCCAGCGCTGACGGGCTGAGGCAATCACCGGCCAGAATCGTGTAGGTGTGAGGATTGGCTTTCAGGAGTTGCTTGCGCAGGGTAGCTAGCCTCGCCATTCCACCTTGTTGACCACCGGCTACGGGCGTGATTTCGTAAACGTCGTTGAGTTGTAGGAACGTAATGGGAACGATTTCGGCGCAAACCGGCGTGCAAAGGCACAGCAGGATGATGGCCGCCCAGAGCTTAACTTTCATGCTCCCCCCTAAGTTGGCAATACTTCCGGGGCGGCATTATATCGAGGTGGAGATGTTTCCTAAGGGATTAAGCCTTTCTACGGCCGCCCATGGGGGAGCGATAACGCTTTTTCTGAAACGGTGTTTCGCACCTACAGGTACCGGCCGGACTATATCGCTCACAGAGACTTCGAAACCTCGATAATGTGACGACAAACACCCCTTAATGAGGCGTGCTGAAATGTTCTGGCACTTCCTCCAGCCATTCCACATCGCTGTACTTATAGCTTGAGTATCTCGAAAAATTCATACCGACAACCAATAACAAGCCAACGGTGCGGGTATGGCCATGATGCGGCCAATGGACGCGGACGAGGTATCACCACGCCGCGCGCTGGTTACATCCAGCACCTTGAAATCATCCCAACGCTGGGTGATGACATAACCTTCGCCGACACCGCGCTCCTCCATGAATAGCCGCAAACCCCGGAGCCGTTTCGGCGTGATTTCGCCGTCGTCATACTTTACCTCGAAAGGCACGAGGCGCTCGCCTGCCTCGGCGATGAGATCGACTTCCAGACCTCGGTTCTTCCTATCCTGCCAGTAGGCGAATCGGGGGCTCTGGCTGTAGTAACGGATAAAAACGTGCTTGAAAAAAGCAGTTTCCACTGCCGCACCGAGCCGCTCCGGCTGTTCCAGCAGTTTTCTCCCGAGCAGCAGCACAGCGCCAGGCAATGCAGCGTCGGCAAGATAGATCTTGTCCCGTCCCCGTAGGACTTCCTTACCGTAACCGTAAGGCTTGAGCCGATAAATTAGATGGGTAGACTCAAACAGGTCGAGAAAATTGAGCGCGGTTTGCCGGTTGACGCCCTCCAGCTGCTGAGTCAGGGTTGGAATATCGAGGATGCCGCCGTCGTGGTAACAGAGATAGAGGAAGATTTTTTCAACTTCCAGAATGCGGCGTACCCCGTAAAAAGCGGTCATGTCTCGCTTCAACACCTTGTCGACAATGTCTTCCCGCAACAGCCGCTGGCAGCGGGCAAGATCGTGGGCCAGGGCCGGCTCGGGGAATCCGCCGCGCAGCAGATACTCATGAAAATGCGCCATCAGGGGCCGCGCGGCGGCGGCGGTCAGCGCAAATTCGGCGTCGTGCCATTCGAATAATTGGCGCAGAGAACGCACCATAGGAAGCTCGGGAATATCGATCCGGCGCAACCGAAGGTATTCGGCGAAAGAAAGCGTGGGCAGGGGCAGGGTTTCCCATCGCCCGACGCCGGACTCCACGGTCCCTTGCCGAAGAGGATCGGCCGACCCTGTCATAGCCACGCGCGAGCTGGGATGAAAATCGACCTGGTGCTTTACCCAGGTCTGCCAATCCTGGACATATTGAATTTCGTCCAGAAATAGCATACGTGTGGGTTCCGACGATACAGGCGGAAAAAGCTCCTCCCAGGCTTGCAGGGTTTGTTGCAATCCCGCCAATTTGAGCAGCGGATGATCGAAGGTAGCATAAAGAATGTGAGTGGGAGGCCGCCCCGAGGCCAGCAGCTTTCGTATGGTCTGGCGAAAGACCGTAGTTTTGCCAACCTGCCGCGCACCTGACAGCAGTAATGCCCGACGAGAGTCCGTGGCGGTTGCCCAGTTCCACACCTGCTTGACAGCCGACCGCTCCCATTCCGGCAAGTCAGCCAAGGGTTGGCCGGACCACCATGGATTGAACTCCTGCAAGACGGAATAAAGCTCGGATTTAGGGATTTCCATGCTTAAAATTAAGAAATAAGTCTTTTATATTTGACTTATTTTACAATAATAAGCAATCAAGCTTAAATTGAGCCCCTAATTCCTGAATCGAACCAATAATGCAGTCGGTGCACTTCTTCAACTCAGCGTCGATCCCTGCCAATGGGCGCGGCGGCTCGAACATAGACAAACATAGAAGTGGCGGTTGAAACTCATCTCATAACTGATCTTGGGCTTGTAAGGGTCGATCCAGAGTCATGAGATCGGTTCAGTACATGACAACTTCCGTCTGTGGACCACATGCTTTTTAGTCCTTGCTGCGGCGCTACGCTGTTTGAAGACAGGTTCTCAGATAGGTGAGGCATGGTTAGGGTCGGTTTACTGTTGCCACACCATTCCGGCCTGCTCATGCCGCCCGTAGTTTTCTGACGTCCCTCCGCACCGGTTCGGGATCAAGCCTCTTTTGCGGATCGGAACAATGTTCGCGCCTGATTTCAGGCCATCCAAATCGAGGCCCAGGCTTCCAACATTTCAAGACGCTGTTCCAAATGGGCGAAGCGGTTGTAACTCGCGCAAGTTACGTTGCAGCTAGCATGATAAGTTGCGCTTCAATGATTTCGGTTCTGTGCCTGGAAAAATGCGCCAAAGTAGAGAAACAGCAGCGGACGCCTGCAGGGAAAATTCGTTTTAAACATTCGGCTGCTGAATCGGAAGATAAAGAACCTCTTTGAACCTATATGCTGATACTCTTCAACAAGCCCTATGGCGTTCTGTCCCAGTTCACCGACCGCGCTCACGGGCGCGCGACGCTCGCCGATTACATCCCGCTCAAGAACGTATACCCCGCGGGTCGGCTGGATCGGGACAGCGAAGGGCTATTGCTGCTGACCGACGACGGGCGCTTGCAGGCACGCATCGCCGATCCGCGTCACAAGATGGCCAAGGTTTATTGGGCGCAGGTCGAAGGCGTTCCGGACGAAGCGGCCTTGGAACGTTTGCGTCGCGGAGTGCTGCTGAAGGACGGCATGACTCGGCCGGCCAAGGCAAGAATCATCCAGGAGCCTGCAGGTCTTTGGCCGCGCAATCCGCCTATCCGCTATCGCGCCGCGATTCCGACAACCTGGATAGAGCTGACTTTGCGTGAAGGGCGCAATCGGCAGGTTAGGCGCATGACCGCGGCAGTAGGGTTTCCCACTTTGCGTCTTGTCCGCTGGGCAGTCGGGCCCTGGATACTGGCCGACATCAAACCCGGCGAATGGCGGGAAGCCGAGGTGTTTCGACGAGCGTGACCATCATTTCGATTGCGCCGTTTCGAAAGGACGAACCTGAGTAAAGAAGCGCTGTCTATTTGGTTATAGCCCTCGCAAAAAGGGCGGGAAGGATTCGCTGAAAGGTCTCGGGTATGGATACGAAACGGGCATCCTTCGGTGCGCTCATACTTGGAGCGGAGTTATGGTGGGCCGATCCCTTGGAAGCGAGATCGATGACCGTAACCGCTACCGCTTACAACTCCGTCGTTGCGCAAACCGATAGTACGCCTGACATCGGCGCCTGCAATGTACCTATCACGTCTATCCAGAACGCCATTGCCGTCTCGCGGGATCTATTCGAGATGGGACTGAACTGCGGAACGAAGGTCAAAGTGCACGGCCTGGGAGAATTCGTCGTGCTGGACAGAATGCACCACAGATGGGAGCGGCGAATCGATATACACATGGGTAAGAGGGTTCGAAAGGCGGTAGCCTGGGGCGAGAGAAAAGTCAGGATCTCGTGGTGAGCTCAGGGACGAACCCTTGCGAGCGAATCCTACGTCCGGTCCTGACCGTAGAACGTAAAGGGATGTTCAACCGAGGAGTTAAGGAGCTTTTATGGAAACGATTCTCCTGGTCGTTCTGATTCTGCTGATTTTCGGGCTTTTGCCTACTTGGCCCTACAGCAGAGGATGGGGTTATTACCCAAGCGGGATCATAGCCGTCATTTTGGTCATCGTCGTATTGATGGTCCTATTGTAGGTCTTTTTCTGAGCCTCTAGCTCCTGACAGAACAAATGGTTACACGGGGCCTCCCCTGTACCTTAGCAGATCGAAAAACTCCCGCCTCGTTTTCGGTCCGTAGCTGGCGAAACTCGGGTCCGGGTCTTCGGAGTAAACGCGCTTGATGTTCGCGACCCGGTCGGAAGCGGTGCGGCTCTTGATCTCATCTGTCGATATTCTGTAAGGCTTGGCGGCGTTCAAGCCGAACACCTTGGCGCGTAATTCCGCGGTGATCTCTGGATATCCATAGCGCTCCCTCAAAGACTCGGCGATCTGGAACGCACGAAACGCCTGGATTTGGTCTTGCGGACTGCCGTACCAGATTGAATCGGTGCCCCAGAGGACATTGTTTTCGCCGACGTATTTGAACAACTTGCCGAGCACATGGGCAGCTTGGTCGGGGTCGCGCATCAGCAGCTTCCAGGTGCTGCCGAGTTCGGCGTAAACATTAGCATTAGGTGGAATCTCGTTGTCCTGGAGCGATTTGATGAGAGAATCCACGCCGCCCGAGGCATTCTTGGGGTCGTAGGGTCCTTCCTTGCGTTTGGGTTCGTAGCCTGAGTGGTAAACGATGAACGCGACATCCGGAAACCGCTTGGCCACCACGCCGATATCGCGGCAGGTCGAATGTGCATAGTCGAGGCCGAAGAGGGGAAGCCCCTTATGGATGCAAATGACCTTGACGCCTAGGCTGCGGGCCTTTTCGATAAAAGGAATTCCGACATCAGGATCGTCCAACCAATACCCTTTTCCGGAAGGTCCCCACTGGGTGTAGGTTTTCCAGGCGGCAACGTCGTACTTTTCCTTTTGCATGGACATCGCGTCGATCTCGCCCGGCAGGTTGGGACGAACCAAGCCGTGAATCAGCAGCCGGTGCGAGCCCTCCAGCGCATCGACCATAGCTCGGGTCGTTGCAGCGTCTTCCGTGGTCAGCGGATCGTCGCCCGGGGCGGCCGGAACGGCGGAGAGCACCGCCATGGTGGTGTCGCTGTCGAGGAATACTTCGCGGATGTAATGCTCCGCCGAAAAGCACTCGATGGCGCCATCGCCACAATCGGCCTGGGGAAAGAAGCGGAGGCTGTACGTCCAGCGATTGGTCGGTCGCCGCCAAGGCCTCTTGGGGTTAACGTGGTGTCCCTGAATATCGAAGATAAACTCCTTTCCGCCTATGGCCGCTTCGGCGAGCTCCGGTTCGTAGGCTGCCAAGTCCGGGACTTCGTAGCGACCGCCGGTTTTGCCGAACGCCGCGAATGCGCGGTTCATCGCGAGCAGCGTCATCGCGGCGCCTGATGCCGACTTGAGAAACGCCCGGCGGGTCATGCCGAGCCGCCGCGACACGTTCGAAGCTTGATCGTGGGCCAGCCGTTTTGCGACCAATACCGGATAGGGCAAGGGCATGGGCAAATATTCGCCGTTGGTGGCGGTATCCAGTTTGATGGGCAAACGTTTTCCCTCCGGATCTATCGCCATAACGTCCTCCTTTCAGATCTGTTTTTCACCACCGGGAAGTCTAATTCTGAGACTGGGGATCGAAATGCTTGGTTTCTTCAACGCGTGATTCTTACCGCTCAAGTCGACACTTTGCTTTATCATGCCAGGTATTCGTAGTACCAGAGAGACACGCTCATGCCCCTCAAATACATTCCGCTCATCATCACATTGATTCTACTCCTAGTCGGTTGTAGTCAGGACGAACTCGAGTTGAAGCTGCAACTCGACACCTCGGGAGGATTGCAGCCGGGAGATGCCGTCGTCATTCAAGGCCGGACGGTAGGCCGGGTTACCGCGGTGAAAACGGCTGGGCAAAACAGTTACGTTGCGATGCTGGAGCTGGATAATTCTCAGACGGGGACAGTGACGCAGAGCGCCCGTTTCTTCGTCGACGAAGATCCAGACAATCCGGACAGGCGTCGGGTCGAGATCCTGCCGGGGAATGCCGACGATCCCCCTTTGGCGGACGGGGACACGGTCCAGGGCTCTGTGAGACAGATGCCGCTTTTTCCGCTTGGAGAGATTTTCCGTGGTTTTGCCGAAGGATTGGGAATTTTTCGGGATCAGGTGAAACGTTTCGAGTCTGAAATGCGGCGGTTGCCGGAATCCGAAGAAATGGACAAGCTGAGGAAAGAGTGGGCCCGGCTATTGGACGAGCTCCAGAGCGCACGGGCGGCTACAGAGGACTCTATTAAGGAGGATTTGCTGCCTAAGCTGCAGAAGGAGATGCAGCGGCTGGAGGACCAGCTTCGGTCTCTCGAGGCACGACCGAAAAAAGAACCAGAGACGATCTGAGACCGATTCATACATATGAGGTTGTTGCAAAAAGTCGAAAATGTAGACTCCGACGGGGACAAAACCCAGCATTTTCAGTCGGTTGTGGGGTTCCTTTGCATTCCAGCTTAAACTTTTGCAACAACCTCCTTGAAATCCTATCCCAGAAGTCCCAAAACCCTGCGACACGCTCGGGCCTATTGACCTACCGAGATGGACTCTCGGATGCTCTCCCGAAGTGCAAAGAGACCCGATAAAACGGCCGCTTGGGCATCGCCCCTTGTCAAGCTTGCGTACATACGAAGCGGTACGTATTTGTCTTCGGCACATATGCGGTTTTAATGAAGCCACCTGAAACCGGAGCACGGCTACCCCAAGGTTCCAGTTTCAGGTCCGGAACAGCGGACGTTCCGGTAAGGATTAGGATGTTGCGAAGGGACTTAGGGATGTCGCAAGGAACAGGAGGTTCCGAACGGAATAGGGAAAATTCCGTGTAGGATGTGGAACGCGAACGGATCTTAGGGATATCGCGATAGGAAAGGGATTTTCCGAACGGACTCGGGATGTCTCGAAGGGAAGCGGGGCATTCTGATCCGAGATTCTTCAGCGGACCAAGTTTCGTATTTCAATGACAGCGGATGTCGACCCTGAACAGGGATGTTCCCACCTGCGCTAAATCCTACGAACGCAAACCGGCCATCCGCAAATAGCCGGTAAGGGCGGAATTCAGCCCGACCTCGGGCTTTTAAGCCCGTATAACTGACGATTACTGCTATCTCCCGCGCGGTGGCCGAAAGCCACTGGTTGGCGGGTTTGCTTTTGCTGATCCCGAAACCGTTCCTGAACCGGCCTAGGGCTCGGCACGAGACGACTCTCGGAGCGTGCACAGCAAGGTCCTTCCACAATTCGCTTTTAATCGGGCATGCGTCTCCGAGGGCAAATCAGGCATTTTCGCGAGATTCCACCAAGTTCGGCGCGGCGTACCCCACCAAACAGCTCGAATCGGTGGGTTATGCAGTGCCGAGCGACTAATCCACCGTCGACGGGTTTTTGCCCCACTCTACCCATCACCCATCCCACTTTCATGTTCATGCGAATAGCGCATGAACGCTCCTTGGGGCGTTTCTCGGTCAGTAATCGCGACGCTTGCCACCGCGCTGAGTGGACCCGCCGCGGTTGTTTTCGCGGGGACGAGCCTCGTTTACGGTAATGGAACGGCCGCCGAATTGCGTTTGATTCAATTTTTCGATGGCTTCCTGTGCACCCCGGCTGTCCATCACGACGAAGCCGAAGCCCTTGGATTGTCCGGTAAACCGATCGGTGATCAAATTCGCTGATTGAACCTCGCCATATTGGGCAAACAAGCTGCGAAGCTCGTCTTCCGTGGTCTGGAACGATAAATTACCTACGTAAATGTTTTTCATTCGAAAATAACTCCAGCTCCGGCCCGCGCCGGAACATCGACTAACAAGACGGCCTTAAGAGGCCCCGAACAAACCTACGAGTTACTTCTTGAGGTATGAGGCGAGGACTTCGGGGACGGAGCGAACGACGCCGGATCCAGGAAGGAATTACCAAATGCCGCGGAAGGAACGTGTCAGGTTTACGCACTCTAGCACAATGCCCCTCCTTTGCCTATGGCTCCTTATGAATGCCGCGTTGAATGAATTCGTCAGGAAGTGTCGTCGAGCAGTGGAGGATTCGCGTTTCGGTGGTTCTTTCTCCGCAAGAATCGGATACGAGAACGTCCTCTGACCAAGAACGAGAAGGCGGCGGATGGCGGCCCTCGCTTGCCCCCGCCGCGGCAAAAGGCGAGAATCCCGCTGATCTCTTGCGCCGGGATATTCTGTTCCCGAGCGCAGAAACCCGAGGAGAAGAAAATGTATAAAACTCGCCCATTTATTCTGTGTGCCTGCCTGGCAGCCCTTTTGCTAACCACTTCCCAAGCCCAGGCGCAGACCGCTGCGCAGAAATTCGGCCGCGGTTTGGCCGGCATGACCTGCGGTATTCTGGAACTGCCGGGAAACATCGTCAAAGAGACGCAACGGCAGGGCCCGATCGGCATTCCGATCGGCCTCGCTTACGGCCTCGGCATGACCGTGACGCGCGAGCTGGCTGGAGTCTATGAGTTCGTTACGGCCCCTTTCCCTATGCCCGCCGGCTTTCGGCCGATTCTGCGTCCGGAATACCCCTGGGATTACTTCAGATAGGCCCCCAACGGTCGGATCGACGTAACGGTCACGACATGATCGGGGGGAATAAGAGTCGAGTCACAATGGGGGTTAGCTAAGGAGCTTGGGTGTAAGGCTTCGAAAACGACCGTGGTATCCAGCGACGCCCGAAGAACTCCGCTTCGGGCGGTACGTGCTTGCCGAAGCGATATCCCTGGCCATCCATACCCTTAGGCAGCTAGAAGGGTTAGGACAGGCCAGTCGGAGGACTTTATCTAGGCTTCCTTATGGCGGCGTTCCGGAAAGCATCTCTCGGCCGCCCTGTGACTCAAGAACCTCGCCCTTTGCCCGCGCGGTTTCGTGGCTTGCTGCCATGACCTTTCTCGAAAGATGGCGTTTCGCCAACAGGAGGTGGAAATCGATCCATCGTTCGCAACTCGGGAAACGCGTACATCCAAACGATAGCGACGGCCAGTGTGACCGCTCCTCCGACGATGATCGCGGGGATGAGTCCGAACCATGCGGCGGTGAGACCGGATTCGAACTCGCCCAGTTCGTTGGAAGCGCCGATGAAAACCGAGTTGACGGCGCTCACCCGTCCACGAATGGCGTCGGGGGTTTCAAGCTGAACCAGCAGGTGGCGGATGTAAACGCTGACCATATCTCCGGCACCCAGTAGGAAAAGCGCAAACAGCGACAGAGGAAAACTGGTAGACAGACCGAGCACGATGACGGCAGCTCCAAACACAGCAACCCCGCCGAACATCCATCGCCCGACGTACCGGGAGATGGGGGTAAAGGCAAGCAGCAAAGCCGTCAGGGCGGCGCCGGCTCCCGGTGCGGTGCGAAGCAGGCCGAGCCCGGTCGGACCGACGTGCAGAATTTCGCTGGCATAAGCAGGCAGCAAAGCCGTGGCGCCGCCGAACAGAACGGCGAACAGGTCGAGCGAAATGGCGCCGAATACGGTGGGACGTGATCGCACGAACCGCAAACCGTCCAAAATGCTGTCCCAACTAACGGGCTCCCGACGCTCGGTTCGGCGAGGAAAACCGCGCATCGAAAGCATCAAGACAGCGGAAAGTCCAAGCAGCGCTGATACTGTCGTGTAAACGGTCAGAGGCCCCGCCAGATAGAGTAGGCCGCCGAGCGCGGGACCTAGGATCACCGCCAGTTGAAAGCTGGAGGAACTGAGCGCGACGGCATTGCCGAAAGCTTCGGCAGGCACCAGATTAATGACGATCGCTTGGCTGGACGGCATCATGAAGGCTCGCGCCGACCCGTAAAGCGCCATGACGGCAAATACCGGCCAAACGATCTTTAGCCCTGTTATGGTGAATCCGATCAACAACAGGCCGCACAGCATTTCTACGGCGTAGCAGAGCGTGATGATGCGGCGGCGGTCGAAGCGATCCGCCATCTGGCCGGCGATCAACACCAGCGGTACGAAGGGCAGGAATTGAGCGAGGCCGATGAGTCCGAGGTCGAGTGCCTCGCCGGTCAATGAATAGACTTGCCAGCCTACGGCCACGCTCTGCATTTGTACTGCGACCGCCCCGAAAAACCGGGCGCACAGATAAAACGAAAAGTCGCGATAACGAAGAGCCGAGCTCGTGGACGCAAATAAAGACATATCTTCCCTTGGTCTCTGTCAGTGTGCGCTGGTTTTTGGGATTGCCGTCTTGAGACGAGATCAGCGCTCGAGCATGGCCTGGGCTCACTTGCCGATACAAAAGCTCGAGAATATCCGGCTCAAGAGGTCTTCACTGGTGAACTCGCCGGTGATTTCCGACAGGGCGGTTTGGGCTTCGCGGAGATCTTCGGCGACCAGTTCGGCGGCGCGGATCTTGAGCTGGGATTCCGCGCTCTCGATGAAGCTCTCGGCTCGGCTGAGCGCATCAAGATGACGGCGGCGGGCAATAAAGATATCGTCCGCCTCGCTGTCGTAGCCCATCGAAGTTTTGAGGTGTGTTTTGAGGTGCACAATCCCCTCGCCGGTCTTGGCGGAAAGATATACCGCGGGACCGCGGCGGTCTTCGACGAAGCCGGCCGGTTTTCCGGTGAGATCGATCTTGTTGTAGACGCGGGTAACCGGGATCTCCGCGGGAAGGCTGGAAAGCAGGGCTTCACCCTCTTCCGGGCTGGAGTCATCGATCAAAAGCAATAATCGGTCGGCCTTATGAATCTCGTCCCGCGCGCGGCGGATGCCTTCGCGCTCGACGACGTCCTCGCTTTCCCGGAGGCCCGCGGTGTCCACAAGATGGAGAGGCATGCCGTCGATCTGGATATGTTCGCGCAAGGTATCGCGGGTCGTACCGGCGATCTCGGTGACGATGGCGGCTTCGCGTTCGGCCAACCGATTGAGAAGGCTGGATTTTCCCGCGTTCGGGCGGCCGACGATGACGACTGTCATGCCTTCACGCAACAAACAACCTTGCCGCGCGGAGTGGCGGATATGCCGAAGAGTCGCGCGCAAATCCGAGAGTTTTTCGGCGATACGGCCTTCGGACAGGAAATCGATGTCCTCGTCCACGAAGTCTATGGATGCTTCCACGTACTGCCTGAGCTCGATCAAGTCTTCGACCAATTGGTGGATGCGGGTGGAGAACTCACCTTGAAGAGAGCGTTGGGCGGATCGGGCGGCCTGCTCGGTCGTACTTTCGATCAGATCGGCGATGGCTTCGGCCTGCGCCAGATCGATCTTGTCGTTGAGGAAGGCTCGTTCGCTGAACTCTCCCGGCCGTGCCAATCGAGCGCCCAAATCCAGAACGCGGCGGAGCAGCAGGTCGAGGAGGACCGGGCTGCCGTGCGCGTGTAACTCGAGGACGTCTTCACCGGTGAACGAATGCGGCGAAGAAAAGAACAAAGCGATACCGGTATCGAGAACCGAACCGTCCCGGTCGTAAAAGTGACCATAGTGGGCGTAGCGCGGCTGGAGTTCCTTGCGGAGAAGCTCGCGCATTATGGTTCGAACCTCATCACCCGAGAGACGGATCACGCCGATGCCGCCTCGGCCTGGAGGCGTGGCAATGGCGGCTATAGTGTCTCGGGATGAGATGTTCATTGTATGGACACCGGAACCAATAGTCGTTCCGGCTCAAAGTGGGAAGAGGGGCGTAGTGTGCCGTCATAAGGCAAGAAGCACGCGGCCGACCTAGGTGGCCGACCGTATCTCGCTGTAGAGCGTACTAAGCGTGGGCGCTCCGTTCGATCTGTCGGGTGATGTGCCACTGCTGGAGAATGGACAGAATGTTGTTGACCACCCAGTAAAGCACGAGTCCCGAAGGGAAAAAGGCGAAGAAGCCGGTGAAAATAAGCGGGAAGAACTGCATCACCTTGGCCTGCACCGGATCGGTCGGTGGCGGATTGAGCTTCTGCTGGATGTACATAGAGACGCCCATGATCAGCGGGAGAATGAAGTAAGGATCTTTGGCCGAGAGATCGTTCAGCCAAAGGATGAACGGTGCCTGACGCATTTCCACGCTTTCGATCAGAACCCAGTACAGGGCGATGAACACGGGGATCTGGACGAGAATGGGCAGACAGCCTCCCAGCGGATTTACCTTTTCCTTCCGATACAGCTCCATCAACGCCATGTTGAATTTCTGCTTATCGTCCGCGTAGCGTTCCTTGAGCTGTTGAAGCTTGGGCTGGAGCTTACGCATTTTGGCCATGGAACGGTAGCTGGCTTGCGACAACTTATAGAACAAGGCCTTTAGCGTGATGGTGACGAAAACGATCGCCCATCCCCAATTATTGAAGAGCTTGTGGAACTGCTCCAGCAGCCAGAAAATGGGTTTCGCGATGATGGTCAAGGAACCATAATCCACCGTCAGCTCCAGGCCGGGAGCGGTTTTCTCCAGGACGCGCTGAAGCTTAGGACCCGCGAACAGCTGCGCTTTGAAGACTTTTTCTTCGCCCGGCTTGACGTCAAGCATGGGCGAATAGGTCCCGATGACGAAATGATCGTCGGAGAGGGCTTTGGTGTAGAAGCTGTGCTCTTCGCCCGCGCTCGGAATCCAAGCGGCAAGGAAATAGTGCTGGATCATGGCAATCCAGCCGTCCTTGGCTTTCCGGTTCAGGTTCGAGTCGGCCATGTCCTTAAACGTGATCTTTTCGTACTTGTCTTCCGGGGTGTACAGTACGCCTCCGGTATAAGTCCGAACGAAAGATTCTTCGCTTTGGTTTTCGGGATTCTTGCGCTGCAATTGAACATATTGGCGCCCTTTCCAGTCGGTTCCGGACTGGTTGACGACCTGTTGCTCAAGTTCTATCAGATAGCTGCCTTTGGCGAAGATCAAAGTCTTGGTAATTCTGACGCCCTGGTCATTGGTCCAGGTGAAAGGGACGCGCAGGGTGTCTTGGCCTTCTGCCAGAGTGTACGTGTCGGCTTCGGCACGCCAGATACTGTGATGGGTCGGGGCCTGGGTTTCTTCCCCTAGGAAACCGCTTTGTGCAATGAAAAATTGGTCTTGGTCATTGAACAGCCGAACCGGCTGATCGGGATGGTCCTTGCTCTGGGGATATTCGAGTAGATCGAGTATGCGCAGATCGCCGCCCTTGGTGTCGATCTCGGCGCGTATGACATCGGTCGTAACGGTGACGCGCGGATGTTCGACGGCCGCAACCGTGGATTCAGGGGTCTTGGCGATGTCGTCGACGCTCCGAGTGGCCTCGGGTACGTCGCCAGGCGCGGCCGGCACCGTCGGCTCGGTCTGCGCCGTGGGTTCAGGCTTGGGCCCGTAATCCACCTGCCATTGCTGCCATAGCATGAAGCTGAGAAATACGAATAAGACGAAGAGAACGAACCTTAAATTATCCATTCTTATTTTCCGAATTGGTCTGGGACGGGATCGAAACCGCCTTCATGCCATGGATGGCATCGCAGCAGTCGCCTTACGGCAAGATAAGATCCCCTAAGAGGTCCGAACCGCTGAATGGCGGTCAAGGCGTAACTGGAGCACGTCGGGTGGAAACGGCAATGCTGCCCCACCCAAGGACTAATCAGGTACTGATAGAATCTGATGAGGAAGACCAAGATGGCTTGCATCGCCTCACCAGGTTTTCCCAGTGCTTATGCAAAGAGCGTCGGAGTGTTTCATGGTCTGCCTGACTTGCGGCGCTGCGCGCCATGACCACAAAATCGATTCCGCCGAGCAGAGGCTGCCGTAAACGGAAACTTTCGCGGATGATACGCTTAATACGGTTGCGATCGGCAGCGTTACGGATTTGTCGTCTGGCGATTGCCAACCCGAGGCGCGGATAGTCACGACCGTTGGTTCGCGCGAGCACGGTTAAGTATTGGTCTGCAGACTTGCAGGGCTGCTCGAAAACGCGCTGAAAATCGGCGGCGCTACTTAAGCGGCGCGTTCGGGGGAAGCCGTAGCGAGGCGACGCCAAACGTCAGACGGTAAGCCGTTTGCGACCTTTTGCACGGCGCGCACTCAGAACCAAACGTCCGCCGCGGGTTTTCATACGCGCGCGAAAGCCGTGGGTACGAGCACGCTTGATCTTGCTGGGCTGATAGGTTCTTTTCATAAGGCACCTGTTGAATTCCGCAAAGAAAATACAAAGCTATGCATCGTAATTTAGTGTGGATAGCGTGTCAATGCTGTGGATAAGTCGCGTCTTACGGTATGATAACCAATTCCGTTGAAGCGCTCACGCATCTATCGTCTATGCCTTATGTTCTATTCCTCGAGTACGATAAGGGAGTCGCACCATGAGCGCGCTGTGGAATCAGTGCATGAGGAAGCTCGAAGGCGAGCTGCCCCCGCAACAGTTCAACACCTGGATCAGGCCCTTACAGGCAGTAGAAAATGGGTCGGAACTGAAACTGCTGGCTCCTAACCGGTTTGTACTTGACTGGGTAAAACAGCATTTTATCGGAAAGATCGAAGAAGTCTTATCAGATCAGAAGACGCAGCCCGGTCTGCACGTCGTTCTGGAAATCGGCACCCGAAAGCCGCAGGAAGCATCTCCTATCGCGCCGACGATCAGGCGATCGACGAGCGTCAAGAAAGGGCTTCCAAATAACCTCAACACGGCCTTTACCTTCGACAACTTCGTAGAAGGAAAATCCAACCAACTGGCGAAAGCCGCATCGATGCAGGTGGCGCAAAATGTCGGGCGGGCCTACAACCCCTTGTTCATTTACGGAGGCGTAGGTCTCGGCAAAACGCATCTCATGCACGCCATCGGGAACGAAATTCTTCGGGCGAATGCCTCGGCCAACATCGTCTATCTGCATTCCGAACGCTTTGTTTCGGACATGGTCAAGGCCTTGCAGCATAACGCGATCGGCGCATTCAAGGAGTATTATCGGACGGTCGATGCCTTACTGATCGACGATATTCAGTTTTTCGCCGGCAAGGAGCGATCCCAGGAGGAATTCTTTCATACCTTCAATAGCCTTCTGGAAAACAAACATCAAGTAGTCTTGACCTGCGACCGTTATCCCAAGGAAATCAAGGGTCTCGAAGAGCGATTGAAGTCGCGTTTCGGCTGGGGCCTTCCCGTGGCGATCGAGCCGCCGGATTTGGAAACCCGCGTGGCAATTCTGATGAGCAAGGCACAGCACGCTGGTGTCGATTTGTCGCCGGAAGTGGCGTTCTTTATCGGCAAGCGGATCCGCTCGAACATCCGCGAATTGGAAGGGGCGTTACGGCGCGTTATCGCCAATGCCCACTTCACCGGCAAGCCGATTACGCTGGAATTTACCAAAGAGGCGCTTAGGGATTTGATCGCGCTTCAGGATCGCATGATCAATATCGAAAACATCCAGAAGACGGTTGCGGAATACTACAAGATCCGAGTGGCGGACCTCCTTGCGAACAAACGGACCCGGTCGGTGACGCGTCCTCGGCAAATCGCCATGGCGTTGGCCAAAGAGCTGACCAATCACAGCTTGCCGGAAATCGGACAGCAGTTCGGCGGGCGGGACCATACCACCGTTTTGCACGCGTGTCGTAAGGTCCAGGAACTGAAAGAAAGCGATAGCAAGTTTGCAGAGGACTACTCGAACCTCATGCGTACCCTATCGAACTAGCCCTGACGGAGCCGTGGCTTGAAGTGTCGGCACCTTTGGTCTAACGCGTTTAGCATCCAACACATGAGCTCATTATGAAGTTCACGATAAGCCGGGAGAATTTGCTGACCCCCTTGCAGCAGGTGGTCGGCGTCATCGAACGACGCCAAACCCTGCCGATTCTGTCCAACGTGCTTCTGAAGCTTTCCGATGGCGTTTTGGAGCTGACGGGTACGGATTTGGAAGTCCAGCTGGTTACCAAAGCACTAGTAGAAAGTGGCGAGGCGGGCTCGGTTACGGTGCCGGCGCGCAAGTTCCTGGATATTTTCCGCCTTCTGCCGGAGAAAAGCGTGGTCAATCTCGAGTGCAGGCAAGAAAAATTCGTAATCCAGTGCGGATCCAGCCGTTTCAATTTGAGCACCCTGCCGGCGGAAAATTATCCGGAGTTCGAGGCGGGAACGCCGGAAGTCGAGGTTGCTGTTCCTCGCGATTGCTTGAAACGTGCACTCGAAAAGACCATCTTCGCGATGGCGCAACAAGACGTTCGTTATTATCTGAACGGATTGTTGCTGGATTTGGATGCCCAAATGCTTCGAGCGGTTTCGTCGGACGGACATCGTCTGGCGTATTTCGAGCAGCCGCTGGAGAACGGGCCGGAAGAGGGACGACAGATCATCGTTCCCAGAAAGGGCATACTGGAATTGAATCGGTTGTTGGACGAGGGAGAGAATCCGGTCACGATTCAAATCGCACCCAACAGTCTGCGCGTCGATCTGGGAACAGTTCGCTTTGCCGCTAAGTTGATCGAAGGGAGATTTCCGGATTATCAGCGTGTGATGCCGCGTGATTTGACGCGAGTGGTCCTCGTTGAAAAGACCGCATTCAAGGGGGCGTTGACGCGCGTCTCTGTATTGTCGAACGAAAAATACCGGGGTGTCAGCATGGAAGTCAGCGAAGAAGGAACGATGTGCCTCAAAGCCCAGAATCCTGAGCACGAAGAGGCCGAAGAATGGATTGCGGTCGAACTGAACGGCAAGGGAGTTTCGGTCGGATTCAATGCGTCCTATCTCTTGGATGCCGTCAACAATGTGGACTCCGAAAGCGTCAAGCTATCCTTCACCGAGAGCGCCAACAGCTGCCTAATCGAAGATTGCGAGGACAGGCAGTTCAAATTCATCGTCATGCCTATGCGCCTTTGAGTGCGAGGCATGTTTCGCCAACATGGTGCGGAGCGGTTTCGGACCGATCCATGCACGGTGTCATGGGTGACCGATGCCGCGTATGAGCCTGGTCAAAATCGAGGCCCGTGATGTCCGCAATATCGAGTACGCCGCGATAGAGCCATCCCCACACCTCAACTTCGTCGTTGGCCCGAATGCCAGCGGCAAGACATCCTTGCTCGAGGCGGTTTATTTATTGGGGAGAGCGCGCTCGTTTCGTACGTCCCAAATCAGCCAAGTCATCCGTTTCGGCCAAAGTGGGCTAATGGTGACCGGAAAGGTCGTGAACGAAACCGGGTCGGCGATACCTATAGGCGTTCGTATCACGCGTGGCGAACGGGAGATTCATCTCGAGGGACGGAAGATCCAATCAAGTGCCGAACTCATCGGTGCCTTTCCGGTTCTCGTCATTCAACCATCAAGCAGCACTTTACTGGAAGGCGCCCCGAAATACCGCCGGCAATTTCTCGATTGGGGGGTGTTTCACTTCGAGAAATCCTATTTGGATTGCTGGCGACGCTATGTCAGAGCGTTGAGCCAACGTAACACCCTATTGCGGGAAAAGCGACTGGGTGACATCGAGTTATGGAACAGGGAGGTGGCGCGATACGGTACAATAATAAGCAGTGCGCGCGACCGTTATGCGGAAAAACTGAAGCCGTTTTTCTTGCGAAGCGCCGCGCAATTTTTCGAGGGTTTCGAGTTTGAGCTCCACTTACAGTCCGGATGGAGCAAGAACAAAACTCTGGAAGCGGCGTTGCAAGAAGATGTCGCATCGGACATTCGCCTCGGATATACGCAATCGGGTCCCCACAAAGCCGACTTCTCGATCTCGCTGGAAGGCCGTCCGGCGAGAGCTTACCTCTCCCGCGGCCAAATGAAACTTTTGGTGTATTCGCTTTTGTTGGCTCAGGCGTTGCTCATGGAAGAGAGCGTAGGTGGGAGCGCATGCGTACTGATTGATGATATTGCTTCAGAGCTGGATGAGCACAACAAAAACAGACTTCTCGGCTTGTTACGGGAGCATCCCACTCAATTTTTCATCACCGCGACGGCTGACCGAATCATTAGAGACGCCGTAGACCATGATGCCGCAGTGTTCCACGTGGAACATGGGCAAGTAACGCAAGCGTAAACCAAGAATGAGCATGACCAAACTCGCTAAAGATTATGACAGCACCGCCATCAAGGTCCTGAAGGGGCTCGATGCCGTCCGTAAGCGCCCGGGTATGTATATCGGTGATACTGACGACGGCTCGGGCCTTCATCACATGGTCTTCGAGGTTGTCGATAATTCTATCGATGAGGCTCTGGCCGGGCACTGCAAGACGATCCGAGTCATTATTCACAGCGACGAATCAGTAACCGTCGCCGATGACGGCCGCGGAATTCCGGTCGATATTCACGAAGAAGAGGGCCGTTCCGCCGCCGAGGTCATCATGACCGTTTTACACGCGGGGGGCAAATTCGACGATAACGTCTATAAGGTTTCCGGCGGACTTCACGGCGTTGGCGTCTCGGTTGTGAATGCCCTATCCGAACATTTGATACTCGAAATTAAACGCGGCGGAAAACGTTATCGGCAAGAGTACCGCGACGGCGAGCCCTTGGCACCCCTTGCGCAGATCGGCGACGCGGACGGAACCGGGACGACCATCCGCTTCAAACCCAGCCCCGCTATCTTTAGCAATATCGAGTTTCATTACGACATTCTCGCCAAGCGTCTCCGCGAACTGTCGTTCCTAAATTCTGGTGTTCGCATAACGCTTGAGGACGAACGTACTGCGAAAACTGATGTCTTCGAGTTCGAGGGAGGCATCCGGGCTTTTGTCGAACATCTGAACAAGAACAAGACTCCCTTGTTCGACAAGGTCTTTTACTTCCAGACGGAGAAGGACGGCATGGTGGTCGAGGTCGCCATGCAGTGGAACGATTCGTATCAAGAGAACATCTTCTGTTTCACTAATAATATTCCGCAACGCGATGGAGGCACCCATCTGGCCGGTTTCCGCGCCGCGCTTACCCGCACGCTCAATCAATACATCGAAGAACAGGGCTTGTTGAAAAAGCAGAAAATCCCAACCTCGGGCGATGATGCTCGTGAAGGCTTAACCGCGGTCCTCTCGGTCAAGGTTCCCGACCCGAAGTTTTCGTCTCAGACCAAAGACAAGCTCGTCTCCTCTGAGGTAAAGCCTGTCGTGGAGTCGGCCATGGGGGAAAAATTTCAAGAGTTTCTCCTGGAAAACCCCTCGATCGCCCGTCTCATCGCAAACAAGATGATCGATGCCGCCCGTGCCCGGGAGGCGGCCCGCAAGGCGCGAGAAATGACCCGACGGAAGAACGCCTTGGACATCGCCGGGTTGCCTGGCAAGCTGGCGGATTGCCAGGAACGCGATCCGACTTTGTCAGAGCTGTTCATCGTAGAGGGCGATTCCGCCGGCGGGTCGGCCAAACAAGGCCGCGATCGGCGCACTCAAGCGATACTTCCCCTCAAAGGTAAGATTCTCAACGTCGAGCGGGCCCGGTTCGACAAGATGCTGTCCTCCGAAGAAGTCGGCACGCTCATCACTGCCCTTGGCTGCGGAATTGGCCGGGAAGAATACGATCCGAACAAGTTACGCTACCATCGCATCATCATCATGACCGATGCCGATATCGACGGTTCGCACATCCGTACGCTGCTTTTGACCTTCTTCTATCGGCAGATGCCCGAGCTAATCGAGCGCGGCCACATCTATATCGCCCAGCCGCCGCTTTACAAAGTCAAGAAAGGCAAGCAGGAACATTACGTTAAGGATGACGCCGAACTCAATGAATATCTATTGCAGCTTGCACTCGAAAAAACCCGTCTTCACATCGACGAAACCACGCCCCCGATCCAGGGTCAGGGACTCGAGCAACTTGCACGGGAATATTTGACCATCCAGTCCCTGATTCAACGTCTCGCTCATCGCTACGACGAGACTTTGCTAAACACGCTCCTCGAACATCCGGTCCTCGATGCTACCGCGATGAGCGATCCGAAGGCGACCGAAGCCTGGTTCGCGGCTTTGGTCGATCGGTTAAACAGCACTGACCGCAGTGCAAGCTTTGCCATCGACTTGGATTTTACTCACCAGCCCGACGGCTTTCGGGCCCATGTCAGTAGGCGCTTGCACGGAGTTCATAAGACCTTCGACATCAACGCTGCATTCTTCAACGGGGGCGATTATAAACGTCTGGCCTCCTTCAACCAGAAAGTCGAGGGTCTTTTCGGCGAGCACTCCTTCCTAGCATGGGAGGATAAAAAGGAACGGGTAAGGAACTTCAAACAGGCTTTCGGATGGATGATGACGGAGGCGAAGAAGGGACAGCATATCCAGCGCTATAAAGGGCTCGGCGAGATGAATCCGGAGCAGTTATGGGAAACGACTTTGGATTCGAACACGCGCCGCTTGTTACAGGTGAAAATCGAGGACGCTATAGCCGCCGATGAAGTCTTTTCCACCCTGATGGGCGATCAGGTTGAGCCCAGACGGGATTTCATCGAGAAAAACGCTTTGGAAGTCGCCAACCTGGACATTTGACCGCTAACCCAAAGTCGGAAAATGTTCCTATCCGACTGGAAAAAGCTTTCCGAGCTCTAGCCATCTCGGCCGATCTAGAAACCGGCCCCTCTCGCAGCGGGCCTTTCCAATCGCTCGGAAAAGCTCGAACCGTTGAAGCCATACGCAAATGTTCCACGTGGAACAGCTGGCCTGGTTACCCACCCCGACCCGCATTCCCGGTATACTTCTTCGCCGAGCTTCCGAGCGTTTCCGATTCGTACCACTTTTTTTCCCGAACACATCCGAATCCTATTCACGGAGAGACACCCAAATGTTGCCCTATCCTTCAATCGATCCAGTGGCTATCAGCATCGGTCCCTTGAAGATTCATTGGTATGGGCTTATGTATGTCATCGGCATCGGCGGTGCATGGTGGCTGGCTCGGCGCCGTGCAAAAGAGCCCGGGCTTCCTTGGAGTCCCGCCCAGGTCGAAGACCTCGTCTTTTATACCGCGCTCGGCCTCGTGGTCGGCGGCCGAGTCGGATACATGCTGTTCTATAGCTTGCCTGCCTTCCTCCAAGACCCTTTGATGCTGTTCCGAGTTTGGGAAGGCGGTATGGCTTTTCACGGCGGATTGCTAGGCGCGCTGGTCGCGATGTGGATTTTCTCTCGACGCCAGAACACGCCTTTTTTTGCGGTTACCGATTTCGTCGCCCGCTATGTGCCGATAGGCCTCTTTACTGGTCGAATCGGTAACTTCATCAACGGTGAGCTTTGGGGAAAACCGACCAACGTCCCTTGGGCGATGGTATTTCCCGATGCCGGCCCCGAGCCACGCCATCCGACTCAACTATACGAGGCCTTTCTCGAAGGAATCGTCCTTTTCGCCGCACTCCATTTTTTCAGCCGCCGCTCGCCCCCAACCATGGCCGTAAGCGGGCTGTTTCTTCTGCTCTATGGTATCTTCCGCTTCCTGATCGAGTTCGTGCGATTGCCCGATGCACATATCGGTTATCTTGCATTCGGCTGGCTCACCATGGGGCAGATATTGAGTTTCCCTATGATCATCGTCGGAATTCTCCTTTTGGTGCTCGCTTATCGTCGCCCGATCACATCCATTTTGAGTACCGACAACTCCTGAAAACCCTCTACGGTCACTGCGCAAAGCACGACTCTCGATAACTTGAGACCCGACACCATGCCTCATCCAGAAGAGCAGTATCTCACTTTGCTTCGCAACCTAATAACCGAAGGGGATGAGCGAGTCGATCGAACCGGCGTAGGCACCCGCGCGTTGTTCGGCTACACCATGCGGTTCGACCTTAGCGCCGGATTTCCGCTGTTCACCACCAAGCGGATCTTCTGGAAAACGGCTTTCAAGGAACTCTTATGGATGTTGTCGGGAGGACGGAACATCCGCGAGCTATTGGAGCAAAATGTAAGGATATGGACCGACTGGCCTTTAAAAAAATACCGTGACGCAACCGGCGAGCAGGTGAGTCAAGATGAATTCGAGCGACGGATCATGAGCGACGCCGCGTTTGCCGCCCGTTGGGGCGACCTCGGACCCGTGTATGGCTATCAATGGCGTCACTGGCCGACTTACGACGGCAAAGAAATCGACCAGCTTCAGCAACTGATCGAAGGATTAAAAAACGACCCCAGTTCCCGCCGTTTACTTTTCGAGGGTTGGAACGTCGCTCAGTTGGAAGATATGGCGCTTCCACCCTGCCACAAGACCTACCAATTCTTCGTCTGCCAAGCGACGAACACCTTGTCCGGTGCGTTAATGCAGCGCTCAGCCGACGCCTATCTGGGCCTCGGTTGGAACATCGCCAATCTCGCCTTGATGACCCACCTTCTCGCCCACCAATGTGGTTACGCACCCGGAGAAATCGTCTGGTTCGGTTGCGACGTGCACCTCTACCTGAATCACATCCCGCAAGCGCGGCTCCAGATCGAACGCGAGCCGCGCGCGTTCCCGCGGCTACATATCAAGCGCAAACCCACCGATCTGTTCAGCTACCGGATCGACGATTTTCAGATCGAGGGCTACGACCCTCATCCTCACATACCAGCCGACGTGGCAGTCTGACCGCAGCCGACCGATCCTCAATCGCGCTCGAAAAGTCGAGCCCTGTTACGGAGCTCGGCTGTCGGTTAACCGGCTGTTTCCGGCTTCCAATTGTTTCCTATTTCGCCCCGCCGCGCTGGGTCCTCAATTCCGTGATATCCATGCGCGGCAACCTCACCACGAATTCACTCCCCAGACCCGGGCCTTTGCTCGAAGCTTCGATACTCCCGCCGTGCATTTCGACCAGTTTTCGCACCAGGGTCAGGCCGATTCCGAGGCCCCCTTGCGACCGGTCCAAGGAGCGATCGGCCTGCGTGAAAAGGTCAAAAATATGAGGCAAAAGCTCCGGCGGAATACCGATCCCAGTGTCGCTAACCGAGACTACGACTTTGCCGTGATCTACGACCGCCGTAAGATCGATACGCCCGCCATGCGGTGTGTATTTGGCTGCATTGTTCAGGAGATTGGTCAATATTTGAACCAGCCTGACGCTATCTCCCTTTAGCCATACCGGCTCGTCCGGGTAGGAGATCGAAAGCTGATGCTCCTGGGCCTTGATGATGCCCTCAGTCGCTTCTACCGCGCGCTCGATGACTTCCGACAGTTCTATCGCTTCCTGCTTGAGCGTGATCTTTCCGCGGGTAAAGCGCGACACATCCAAGAGATCGTCGACTAAATGAACCAAATGCTTGACCTGGCGCTCGATCATCTCTTTCACCCAGCGCAGCCGCGGATCCGGAAGATCTAACAGGCCTAACACCTGAACGGCGTTGCATATGGGCGCCAGAGGGTTGCGCAACTCATGGGAAAGCATCGCCAAGAATTCGTTCTTTCGGCGGTCGCCTTCCTCGAGCGCACTCTGAATGCGGACGAGTTCGTCGATATCCGAACAGGTCCCGAACCATTTGCTTGCACAATTCCCCTCGTCGTAAATAGGGCGGGCCCGAACCTGGAACCATTGATAACCACCATCCACCGCACGAAGACGAAACTTCGCTTGAAACGGTTCCTTCGTTCTGACCGATTTCCGCCACCGTACCCGCACGTTTTCGCAGTCATCGGGATGTATCGCCCTAACCCAATCCGTGCCCCCGGAATTCTCGGTCAAGCCGGTGAGCTCGTAGAAACGAGGACTGACATACTCGATGCGGCCGTAGGCGTCACTGGTGAACAGAATATCTGGTACGGTTTCGGCCATGGCCCGAAACCGTGCCTCACTTTCCCTAAGAGCCGTTTCTGCCCATTTCCGTTCACTGATATCGCGTATGATGCCAGTAAACTTTCTCTCCCCTCCGATCTCCATTTCGCTGACGGTCAGCTCCGCCGGAAAAACCGATCCGTTCTTATGCCGCGCCGCGACATCCCTACGCAAACATGCGATATCCCCCTGATCAGCACCAACAAAAGCTTCGATGGGATTTGCATCGTATCCGCACTCCATCGTCGGCATCAAAATACGCACGTGTTGCCCAATAACCTCGCTGGCCTTATAGCCGAACAAGCGTTCCGCCGCACCATTGAAAAGCTCAATGACGCCGGCGCTATTGGTAGTGATGATCCCATCTACAGCGGTCGTAATGATACTCTGAAGTCGTTCCTCGCTCGATTTCAAAGCGGCCGTACGCTCCTCGACTCTGCGTTCGAGCTGTTCGTATGCCTCGTGCAGCGCTGCCTCGGCGGCTTCTCGCCTTGCGATTTCTGCTTCCAGGCGCGCGTTTTTCTCGACCAGATCAGCCGTACGGGCCGCGACCTGATCTTCCAGATCACTCAGTACTTGCTGCAAGCGTTGCTTGGTTTGCCGCTTTTCAAGCAACGTCGCGAGGAAATTGGCTGTGTTGGCGACGTACGGCGCGTAAGGCGCGAACGCGGATCGGCTGTTGATCCCAAGGATCAAGAATCCGTACAGCCCCGAGGATGCCCGCAAGGCGATAGATTCCTTGCAGCCGTTCGTCACTGCGCAGCAGCGCCTTATCTCGAATGAAGGCGAGGTGTTCGTACAATATCCGCATACCGCGTCCCCGGCTAGCTTGATGGGCTCCGGTACGAACGATCCGAAAAAACAGAAATGGACATCTTCGACCCCTGGGATATCGCCGAGTGCGCGGCAAAGGAACGCCGCCTGTTCCTCCTTGGACGCCAAAACACCAAGCGTCTGCTGTACGATCAACAATTTTCCCAAGACTTCGGGCTGCGGCTGAGGAGCGCGAAATTTAAAGTTTGTCATAGCACAGTTTCCACCGTCAGGCGGATCGTGGGGCAACTCAACGCCCGTCAAGAGCGAGCCGTATCGCGCGAGGAAAAGTCTGCGTTCGGGTCCGGTTTACGCTGACGCACGGCGCCGGGCCAGGTACTGCGCAGGTACTTCGTAATACGGGTTGTGTAGAATTTGTCCCCCAACAATCATCAGGGGATGCACTCTTAGAACCTCGTACAAATTCACGCCGCTTAACCGGTTAGCATCGTACTGGCAAATAATGCTGCTGAAAGGGACGTCCTCTACGACGATATTGAGCATGGATTCGTATTCGAACCACCGATCCAGCCCGGGATGCTCATTGCAAGTCCAGCCGGTCTCGCCCGTAACCCGTATGCCCGGGAATCCTTCGTCTACGCTTTGACGGTACATCGAGTGCCAGGTTTCGATCATCCTTTCCGGCTGAAAAGTGCCGTCCGGGCAGTACGTTTCTTCCGCCGGAGGTACGATAAGTTGCCCCGGTCGGAGATCGGCAGGAAAATTCACGCCCAATTTTGCGATATACTGTTCGAGTTCCTCGCGCGACAAAACATCCGCTAAATAGGCAACCTTTTCGCCAGACGCCAAACCGCTCTCGACGAATTGCGCCATCGTGCGGGCATGTTCCTGCTCATCGCTGTAGATATAGCAGAGATGTCCTCCAGGCGGGAGATGCTGATCTCTGTAAAGCCGAACCCTATATCTTTTGCTCGCTCCATACACATAAGCTTCATCCAGACAATTTTGTCCAATCCAAATCAATGCTACTGCAGGTCTTCTGTCAAAAAAAAAGCAACACAACCTGGCTGTTTTACCGCCGTCAAACAGAACAAACATAGAACCAGGACACCACTCGACCGAGACAAACACCCTGTTTACTAGTTGGAGCCTCGATTTTCTGATTCATTAACCCGTTCCTCACCAGGGAAGAGCCATGAGCGACATACTTTTCCAACCCTATACCTTAGGGCCTTATACGCTGAAAAACCGCATCGTGATGGCGCCTTTGACGCGTTGCCGCGCCGGACAACCGGGCAATATTCCTACCGAACTCAATGCCCGTTATTATGCGCAACGCGCATCCGCCGGACTCATTATCTCCGAAGCCACACAAGTCTCCCAGCAAGGCCAAGGCTATGCATGGACACCCGGCATTCATACCCTCGACCAAGTCAAAGGCTGGAGATCGATTGCTGACGCCGTTCATACGGCTGGCGGCCTCATCTTTATGCAGCTCTGGCACGTGGGTCGAATTTCGCACCCGGCCTTGCAGCCAGACGGACAACTCCCGGTGGCTCCCTCCGCCATTCGTCCGTCCGGTACGGCTTTCATCGTTAACGAGCGGGGAGAAGCTGAACGGGTCCCTTTCGTGACTCCCCGAGCGCTAGCTACCGAGGAAATGCCGTATATCGTGAAGCAATACGCACATGGTGCAAGCAATGCGTTAAAAGCCGGCGTTGACGGTGTCGAGATTCACGCCGCTAACGGCTATCTTTTGGACCAGTTTCTCAACACAAGTTCCAACCGCCGCAACGATCAATACGGAGGTTCCGTTGAGAATCGTGCGCGTCTCCTTATGGAAGTCGTGGATGCGGTTTGCCGAATTTGGGGGTCGCAACGCGTTGCGGTACGTATATCGCCCCTAGGCACTTTTAACGACATGGGCGATGACGATCCTGAAGCGCTTTTCGGGTACGTGGCGGAACGGTTGAATGCCTTCAACCTCGCCTATCTTCATGTCGTGGAGCCCGAGGTAGCCCGCGATCCCGCGTCCCCGAATTTCGATGTACGAGGACCCGCGATCATGAAACTGATTCGCACCCGATATCGCGGTACGCTCATCGTCTGCGGTGGATACGATCAACGCAAGGCTACGGCGTGTATAGAGGAAGGCCGGGCGGATTTGGTAGCGTTCGGACGTCTGTTCATCGCCAATCCTGATCTTCCCGAACGTTTTCGACAGAACGCCGAATTGAACCTTCCCGACGAATCCACCTTCTACGGTGGCGGTGCCGAAGGCTACGTGGATTATCCGACGCTCAGACAGCTGAGAGGTCAGGAGCCGATGCCGGCGATCGACGAGGGATGAAGAATCGCGTAATGAAGATTTCGCTTATCGTCGCCATGAGCGAGAATCGGGTGATCGGGGTCGACAATCGAATGCCTTGGCATTTGTCTTCCGATCTCAAGCGCTTTAAACGCATCACTATGGGGAAGCCGTTGATCATGGGGCGACGGACGCATGAATCCATAGGTCGGCCGTTGCCCGGCCGAAAGAATATCGTTCTAACAACGGACCGCACGTACACCGCACCGGGCTGCGTCGTGGCACACAGCTTGGAGGACGCTCTCGAAGAGGCCAACGCGGACGAAGTCATGGTCATCGGAGGATCGTCCTTGTATGAGAAGCTACTGCCGACGGCCGATCGCCTTTATCTCACGCTCATTCACCGAGCGTTCACGGGCGACACCTTCTTTCCTCAGATCAAGTGGGATGAATGGACCGAAATCGAACGTCTTGACGTAGAGGACGATCCCGACAGTGGATTGAGCTACAGTTTTTTAATCCTCGAAAGGAAAACGGACAACCGCGGTGAAAAGCGATTGCCCGATTGATTGCTCCAGGCGTTCCGTTTCCGCTTACGCCTGATCCTTTTCCCGCTGCCAATGTCCGGAACGCCCGCCCGCTTTCTCAAGCAGGCGGACCGACTGAATCGTCATCCCGCGATCCACTGCCTTGCACATATCGTAAACGGTCAGGAGCGCGACCTGCACAGCAGTGAGCGCTTCCATTTCGACCCCGGTTTGTCCGACCGTCTTGACCGTCGCTTGGCAATACACACGCCCGCGTTCCCGCTGCGGTTCGAGCACGAGGTCGACGTTCGTGATCGGTATCGGATGGCAGAGCGGGATCAGTTCCGAGGTCTTCTTGCTGGCCAAGATCCCGGCAATACGGGCGATTCCAAGGACATCGCCTTTCTTGTGGCCGCCTTGCATGATCAAGTCCAGGGTTTCGGAACGCATTTCGATATAACCCTCGGCGACCGCCACCCGCTGTGTCATAGGCTTAGCACCCACATCGACCATATGGGCGGCGCCCGATTCATTGAAATGCGTGAGTTTACTCATGATGGGAGAATCTGGATCGAAAGACGTATTATAGAATCGCAACCCCCCGATTTTGCCGGCACCGAAGGAGGATTTCCGGGTTATGAGTCAAGCCATGGCGGATTTATTCAAACGAATCACCTGCGGCGTCTATGTCGTCGGCGTCGCTGCGGGCGACCGCCACAACGCCTTCACGGCGGCCTGGGTTATGCCCGTTTCCTTCGATCCTTTGCTGTTGGCGCTGAGCATCAATCCCCGTCATTCCTCCTATGAACTGCTCAAGCGAGGCGGATCATTTTCCGTGAACGTCCTGAGTCGGGAACAGATGGATTTGGCGGGACATTTCGGCAAACCCGCCGACGCGGACAAACTAGCATCCGTGAAATGGCGCAAAGGTCGGCGCGGCACGCCTCTTTTGACCGAGGCGCTGGCCTGGTTCGAATGCGACTTGATTGAAGACCATCCCGCCGGAGATCACGTTCTGGTGCTCGGCCGCGTCATCGACGGCAGTTTGCTAAAACCAGATGCTGAGCCGCTGACTTACCGGGAAACCGGCGATATGGACGGCGCGGCTGCAATCTTTCCCGACCGTTTCTCCTAAGATAAGCTCGCGCCCGCGACTCTCAATAATTCAAAAAAAGATTCACCGATAAGATATGGCTGATCCGGTCCGGTGCTTCGGCCCTCCGAATATATTGATTCATGTAACCGACTTCGGTCCGGATTTCTTTATTGAGGTTGTATCCCAGACCTACGAAGACCCGGTTCTGATCAAACCCGTCATCCCCACTCCAATCCGCTTTGTTGATGCGGACGAAGATTTCCTCCCATCCCACAAGGCTGAAGTCGGGGGCAAAGTCGAGTGGGACCGACAACTTCACGAACTGGCGAAAGCGCCAGCCCACATCGCTGCCGGTTTCGGCAAAACGCTGTTCCAGCCTCGTCCGGCTGGTGAAGGTACCGAGGGCTGTTTTCTGCGTCCACAGGAATTGCTGCCAGATACGATTCTCGTCGAAGCGACGCCCGGTGAAAGGCCGGTCGGTGAAAATCCACGCATACCCCAGCCAGACACTCGCGTTCTCGTTGATCGCGTACCCCAGCGCGGGCCTCACCATGCTTTGCGACAAGCGGGAGGTGTCCTCCCCAAAGCGTCCTTGACCTTCCAACCAAAAGCGGAAACTCTTGAACTTCGGGTCGATAAACCCGAAGCTGCCGACGGCGGTAACATTGCCCCAGGTTTGGAAATCTTCGAGCGATTCGGCTGACGCAAGTTGCGGAGCGGAAAGCAGCATGGCCGGCACTAGCCAGCGGAGACGCTGATTCGATCGATATTTCATCGTGTACCCTGTTTCTTGAAAGCAAGCCAGGTATTATCGGGTCAAAACTATCTGGGTCAACCCGCTTTCACGATGAGCTAGGATCTGGTCAGGCGCTCCTCCGCTTCCCTGTATTTCTCCGCGGTCTTGGCGATCACCTCGGGCGGCAGATGGGGGGCGGGAGGCTGTTTGTTCCAAGCCAAGTTCTCCAAATAATCCCGCACGAACTGTTTGTCGAAGCTGGGCGGACTGATGCCGACCCGGTATTGATCGACCGGCCAGAAACGGGACGAATCAGGCGTTAATGCCTCGTCGATCAGGTAGAGGCGGCCAGTGGCGTCCAAACCGAATTCGAACTTGGTATCAGCGATGATGATGCCCCGATCGAGGGCATAGGCCGCCGCTTCCGTGTAGAGCCTGAGACTGATGCGGCGCACCTCGTCCGCTAAGTCTTTACCTATCAGCTCGACGGTTCTCTCGAAGCTGATGTTCTCATCATGCTGACCGGACTCTGCCTTGGTCGAGGGCGTGAAAATGGCCTCTGGCAATTTCTCCGCAAGCTGCAGCCCTGCCGGTAGCGAGATGCCGCAAACGGCGCCGGTCTTTTGATAATCCTTCCAGCCCGAGCCAATCAGATAGCCCCTCACGACTGCTTCAACCGGAAGCGGCTTGAGCTTCTTGACGACGATTGCCCGTCCTTCCACCTGTGCGCATTCGCCGGGATCGGCGAGGACGTCGTCCAGCGCAAGGCCGGACAAATGATTCGGGACGATGGATTCGAGCTTAGCGAACCAAAAATTGGAAACCGCAGTGAGCACCCGGCCTTTCCCCGGGATGGGGTCCGGTAGAATGCAATCGAACGCAGACAGACGGTCGGTCGTGACGATCAACATGTGGTTATCGTCGATGTCATAAATGTCACGGACCTTACCGCGACCGCGAAGCCGCAAGCTTTGCAGCGAGCTTTCGTACAAGATGTCCGGGGCTTTCATCATTCCTCTTCGGTAGTAATCGTTAAAAAGGCGCTTGGGCTTAGGCCCGATGGGCTTGTATTTGGACGCGCCGCACTTGCAGCCTGTGCGGCCATTGCAGGCTTTATGAACAACTGTGAATCATGTAACGTTGTGGCTTTCACTGCAAGAACAATAGACCATTGGCATCATGACTTGGCTCGGCAAAGTAGTCGGCGGAACGTTCGGCCTATTAGTGGGGGGACCGCTATTCGGCGTCCTTGGCGCCGCTCTGGGACACCAGTTCGACCGAGTCATGGCCAATGCTGGTCTTTTGCAAACCGATTTTGGCACCGGCGCCCATGACCGGATACACATGGCGTTCTTCACCGCCACGTTTTCGGTTATGGGGCATGTCGCCAAAGCCGACGGGCGGGTATCGGAGGCTGAGATCAAGATCGCTCGGACCATCATGGACCGGATGGCACTTTCCGAAGAGATACGCAAAACGGCTATCCGTCTGTTCAACCAGGGCAAGCGCCCCGATTTTCCGCTCGAGAACACGCTGGACCAATTTCGGGCTGAATGTCATCAGCGGTCTTCGCTGATACGTCTGTTCATCGAGTTTCAGCTGGAAACGGCCTATGCGGATGGCGGCCTTCATGCCGCCAAGGAACAGTTGCTGCTTCGGATCTGCGACAGGCTGCAGGTCTCTCGCTTCCTGTTTCACGACATCAAGGCGCGCTTCGAGACGGCAACGCCGTTCAGCCGCACCGGAAGCCACTCGTCCTGGCGGCATAGAGAACCGGCAGGTGGTGCCCGCCGGCCTTCGCCGAGTGAAGCCTACGCCATTCTCGGCATTACGCCTTCAGCCAGCGATCAAGACATCAGACGCGCCTACCGGAGGCTCATGAGCCGATACCATCCCGACAAATTGGCCGCTAACGGTTCAACCGAGGAAATGCTCAGACGAGCCACCGAGAAAACCCAGCAAATCCGCAGCGCTTATGAGGTCATCGCCAAATCCCGCAAGCTTTAAGCACTAGCGGTACATTTCGAACACATTCCTAATTGAGGATACGCCATGCCATCTTTCGACATCGTATCGGAAGTCAATCTGCACGAAGCGAGCAATGCGGTCGACCAAGCCAACCGCGAAGTCAGCACCCGGTTCGATTTCAAGGGCTCCAACGCCCGTTACGATCTTTCCGAGACCGTCGTAACCTTGCACGCGCAGACGGAATTCCAGCTGCAGCAAATGCTGGATATTCTGCAGACCAAGCAGGCCAAGAGAGGGGTCGATATCGCCTGTCTCAAGATCGACCCGCCTCAGGTTTCTGGCAAAGAGGCCCGTCAAACCGTAACCTTGCGGCAGGGAATCGATTCGGCTCTCGCCAAGACCATCGTAAAGCTGATCAAGGACAGTAAGCTCAAGGTGCAAGCCGCGATTCAGGGGGAGCAGGTTCGGGTGAGTGGCAAGAAAAAGGACGATCTGCAGCAGGTCATCGCCTTACTGCGAGAGGCGAAGCTGGAATTGCCGCTACAGTATGTCAATTTCCGGGATTGACTGCCGCCGCCGCGATAGCGACCGCTCTCGCGATACCGCCCCTCGTGCACGGAGATCGGTCGCGCCCAATTTTCACGCATCCACATCAGTGGCTGTTAGCCATACGGCAAACCCGCCGACGCGTGTCGGTCTGCTAGCGATTGTCCGCGTTTCTCTTGGTATCACCTTCGGTCCCTTGCGAGTACCGGCTCTTCGTCCTGTAGCCAAGAGCTGACTCGATCGCTGCAAGAAGCTGTTGGCGACTCGCCACGCGATCGACAGTGCGCCGACGATGAAGACCAGATCGCCGAAAGTGCGCGTCCAGCATAAGGTTTCGAGCTAGGGTTGCTGCAGGAAAGGCTTCGCTACGCTCCACACTACAGCCCTTACCTAACACTGGCATGGAACTGGAACAAACCAATCAACAGCAAACGAGTGGCGACCATCAGCACCAAACCTGCATTCCCAGAATCCCGTCTTCATCGGTCGTTCGCTAGACCTGCTCCGGACGCAACACGGCAGCACCAGCACGGCGAGAAAGCCTATCAGTGTAACTCGGAAGCTTTCGGTAACTACCCATGCGACGTCTCCCGTTTACGTGTTGGTGCCGCGATTTGGAAAAGGACGTTGTCCTCAAGATACACGTGCTCCATCAGATCCACGCATAACCCCGAAAGCCCGAGATAAAGTGCTCGCCAAGTACTACAGGCCACAGGCGGCGGCGTGAAGCCGCGGGTCAACTTGTCGAGGCGCTTGAGGGCTTCGGCGTGGTGGTGATCTTCCATGCGCATGACCAGAATCAGTGTGCGCGCCGAGGTTCCTTCACCACGAGCTATGAGCGGGAACAGCACCTGCTCCTCCGTTTGCATGTGATCTTCAAGTTCGTGCCGCAGGCTATCGAGAGTGTCCGCTAGGCCGCGCGGGCATGCGGGATGTTCGCCGTGTACACGTTCGACCATCCGCGCCAGGCGGGTCAGTTCCGGCAATTGTTGGCGGTGTCGTTGGTGAAAGTGTTCGAGAATATGCGCGACGAGTTCCGAGGGTGGCGCATCCTTCCACCTGCCGGCTTCCGAAGTTGGCTGGCTCGCGCTCTTCTCGAGCTCTTCGTTGATTTCTTGTGCCCACTGCCTTTTGGCCGGGGCCAGGACCACCCCATGCAAATTTTGTCCAACGCTGCGGCGCGATTCCGGTGTGTAAGGTCGTGAGCTCCGGGTTGCCCCGGCAAGACCCCCAGGGGATTGCTCGAGTGTGTTCATGGTCAGCTCCATCAAAAATTCTCGATATTTCCCAAGCAAGTTGCACGCCACCGTAAGTTTGCTAAGAACTCCGACACTTAGAGGATAGTAGGTACTTTTTACCCTATTGTGATAGGGTTGTAACAACCATACCGGGTAAAAAGCACCATGATTGAGACCATGTTGATCGCCGACCTGGCAACCGATTTGCCGCAGGCCGTGCGCTTACAAAGACTGGTAACCGCCTTGAGAGCACAGTTCCGTTGCGGCGCTGTGGCCTTATTGCGTTTGGAAGAGGCCCATTTGCGTCCCGTCGCTGTCGACGGCCTAGTGCGCGATGCCTTGGGCAGGCGTTTTGCGATGAGTGAGCATCCGCGTCTCGCCGCCATTCTTTCCCGCCGCGATCTGACGTCCTTCGATAACGACAGTACCCTGCCTGACCCTTACGACGGCCTGATCGAGACACATGTCGGCGAGCCATTACCGGTGCACGATTGCATGGGCATCAGTCTGTACGTGGAAGACCAGCAATGGGGCGCGATTACGCTAGATTCCTTGCAGGTCGGGGTTTTCGACGAAGCCGCTAAGAATTGTCTACGCCAATACAAGGCTCTGATTGAGGCCTCCATACGGGTGGCCCGATTGGAAGCCGAAATCCGTGCGCTGCGCCTCGCTCAAGAAAAGGGGCCGCTCGCTGCATCTCCGTTCGAAGACGACGGCGAGATCGTGGGCCAGAGCCAGGCCATCACGCAATTGTTGCGGGAACTGGATGTAGTGGCCGACTCCGAACTTCCGGTGCTGTTGTTGGGCGAAACCGGTGTGGGCAAGGAATTGTTCGCGCGCAGGCTGCACCGTCTCTCGCGCCGCCGCGCCGGACCTTTGGTCCACGTTAATTGTGCGGCCTTGCCCGAGTCGCTAGCGGAAAGCGAGCTTTTCGGTCATGCCAAGGGAGCGTTCTCCGGAGCGTCGGTCGATCGGCCGGGCCGCTTCGAGGCCGCCGAAAACGGCACGCTGTTTCTCGACGAAGTTGGCGAATTGCCGCTCGCGGTTCAGGCCAAGCTCTTGCGCACCCTGCAGAACGGCGAGGTTCAGCGCCTCGGCGAGGATCAGCCACGGCGCGTGAACGTCCGGGTGATCGCCGCAACTAACCGCAACCTACGCGACCACGTACGTGATGGAGCGTTCAGAGCGGACCTTTATCACCGTCTCTCCGTGTATCCAGTGCATATACCGCCGCTCCGCGAGCGCGACAACGACGTATTACTCTTGGCGGGCCGTTTTCTCGAACGCAACCGCGCACGATTGGGCTTACGCAGCCTGAGGCTGGCTCCAGAAGCCGAGGTCGCTCTCAGGCAATACCACTGGCCGGGCAATGTGCGTGAACTCGAGCACGCAATCAGCCGCGCCGCCTTGAAGATAATGAGTCGCGGCGTGGATCGAAACGATATCGTCACCCTGCCCGTCGATTTACTCGATCTCGACCTCAATCAATTCGTATCCGATCCCAATGCTCGGTTAACGCCTCCCAAAGCCGGACCGACAACGGTCTCGACGCTGCGGGCCGCGGTCGAGGAAAGTCAGCGTCGCTGCATACGAGATGCCCTTCGCCTGTGTGGCGGCAACTGGGCGAAAGCCGCGCGCCGCCTAGACGTGGATCCGAGCAATCTGCACAAACTTGCGCGGCGTCTGGGTCTGAAAAAGGGACGGTGCGGCACGGCACTAAAAGAAAATTGTGTAGGTCGCAATTAGGATGACGCTCGCGACGACCCAGCGTCTCGCGTGAACTGTCCTCGCCCACTCTCGAGCTACGGCGGATCGTGTCCGCCACTGTTCCACCGCGGCTACTTTAAGCCGGCTCAGCAACGCCTTGATTTTTCGAACGATGAAGGGCAGAGCGGCCAAAAAAACCGCAAACCCCAGCCAGGCGGTGACCACTTGCGAGGCTCGTGTAGTAAGCCCAAAGAGCGCTTCCAACAAGTGTTCCGCTGCGAGTTCCACGACCTCCACCAAGATATGTATGCCTTCCAGCAGGAGCGATAGAACGGTATCGACTTGCAAAGCGATAACCAGTAGAACCAGCACAGTCAGACTTCGTTTTATAGTTTCTTTTTCCATGCACTCCTCAAGCGAGTTAAGAGACGCCTTTGAATAACGTTGCCGATGTGCATCTTCTGGACTCTTTTGCGCGGAGACGGCCCGACGGTCGACACGTTCGTTCACGACAGCATCGGGGGACAACGCGGTCGCATTCCGTCCCACACCAGCCGTCCGACCCAGCGGACAAGGGCATTCATTCCGCCGACCAATCGTCGACCTATTTGCGGTTTGCCGTCCCGCTCCGACGACGGGCGCGGCTGAATTTCTCCATACAGTTCGGCCAAAGCGGCGTCAGAATTAGGCAGTCACGGTTGCCACGATGGGCTCTGGACCATGCTCGACCACCATCATCGCGAGGCGATGAGGTACGAGAACGCCGAGATTTCGGGATTACACCCGAACAGCAGCTTATCTGCGGATATGGCCAATTTCCGTCCGTCTTCTCGCCGGCCATGTCGACTAAATTACTGGCAGGATCGGTGCCAACCTGTAACTCGCTGAAAATGAATCCGAGCTTTGAAACGGCACACCGGAACTGGCCAACTGCGTGATGTCATATTGACGCCATAGATATGACGTATCCGATTAATTACTTGAATTCTCAAATATTATTAACGGCGAGCGGGCCTGTTCGACGATGTGCTTTTGACACAGTCAATGATTGGATTGACCACAGTTCCGCTATTACGCGGCCCGTTTTGTCTGGCGTCAATGATGGCAATCGCCGACCCCGTTTCCCGTGCGGGATTCGAGACAGCGCCTACGGCTACCGTTGTGGTTCGCCGAGCCTCGGGAAACGCACCGAAATTGATCCCGAAGCCCGCGGTGTACTCAATCGAACTGCGTTGCCGTTCACGGAACAGAAATATGCACGTCGACTGTTCTCAGTGGTTCTCTCCCCCAAGCATTACATTCGACGCCGAGAACGTTTTCCCGACTACCGGCTTCCTCGAACACTACCGCTGAGCATGATGCAGCCGAGTGTCGCCACGGCTTGTTTGCCCTCCGGTGACTCATGCAACGACCTAAGGTACGATTCCGCTTCCTTTTGCCATCGCGCTGGTCGCCAAGTGCGGCTACGCGCGCAATCACCTCAAGGGGGAATGGTGAGTGACTTTGAGAAAGATCATCTCGTTCGTATTGAGCTTTTCCGCTCTATCGGTTCACGCCGATTATTGGCGTCCCGAAGACGAGCAGGCCTGCCAAAACAATGTGGCCGGCAAATTTAAATATTATGCGCTCGCTCTATCCTGGTCGCCGGAGTTCTGCCGTTCCCATCCCGATCTTCGGAACGAGCCGCAGTGTCGGGAAAATCGCCGGTTCATCGTCCACGGGCTTTGGCCTCAGTGCGAAAACGCCGCTCCGCGGGAGTACCGATACGGTGGACGCCCTGACCGGATCGACAAGCGCAAGATTTACGCCTTCATGCCATCAGACTATTTGATCCGTCACGAGTGGAAAGCTCACGGAACCTGCACCGCACTGTCCCGTAGCGAGTATTTCGAGCTGACGGAATTGCTCTACCGGAAACTGAATTTGCCCAGACTTGCCGAAACCGCCAAAGCGGAAGAGATCGAGCGACTGTTCATGGAAGAAAATCCTGGGCTCGACGAGGACGAAATCGTATTGTCCTGCGCCACAAACGGTGAAAGAAGCAGCGCCAAGACCTTAGACGAAGTGATTATTTGCTTCGACCGCGACACTCACGCCTTCACCCGCTGCGAGAACATCCGCGACACCTGCCGGACGCAAAAAACCGTCACGGTAACCGGAGCGCGGTAGAGTCGAGACGCGAAAATCATTGGCTCTCTGAATCCGCTACACTGAGCGTTTCGATCTTACAAACACGCCGAGAACAGGCATGCCTCCGCGATTCACATGAGCCTCGATTACGCCACCCTCGACCTCCTTCGGCAAAACCACCCGGCCTGGCGCTTGCTGCGCTCGGATCATGCGCCGCTAGTGGCGAGTTTTCTGCATCGGGTGTTCATCGCACCCAATGTGCGGGTGATGGCGCAGTCGGATCTAGTGGAAGCGTTGGAGGACGAGCTGTTCGGACTGCGCGAGCGGCTGGGTGAGGAAGCATTTCCTAAGTCTGCGCACGAATACCTGAACGATTGGGCCGGCAACGACAAAGCCTGGCTGCGCAAGTTTTACGTACAAGGCTCGGATGAACCGCATTTCGATCTGACACCGTCCACCGAAAAAGCGATCGCCTGGCTGGGCACGCTGACTGAACGAACCTTCGTCGGCACCGAATCGCGGCTGCTTACCTTGTTCGAACTGCTCAGGCAGATGAGCGAAGGCTCCGAAACTAATCCCGAGGCGCGCATCGCGGAACTTAAGAGGCGTCGCGACGAGATCGACGCCGAGATTGCGCGCGTCCAGTCCGGCGACATCCCGCTGCTGGACGACACGGCGCTGAAGGACCGCTTTCAGCAGTTTATGGCGCTGGCCCGCGAACTCCTCACCGATTTCCGCGAAGTCGAACACAATTTCCGCGCGCTGGACCGTCGGGTCCGGGAGCGTATCGCGCTGTGGGACGGCGGCAAGGGAGCCCTACTGGAAGAGATCATGGGTGAGCGCGACGCCATCGCCGGCTCGGATCAGGGCCGAAGCTTCCGAGCCTTCTGGGACTTCCTCATGTCCAGCCGCCGCCAGGAGGAGCTGACGGAATTGCTGGACCGGGTACTGAGCCTGCCGCCGGTAGCCGAACTTCGGCCGGACGCTCGCATCCGTCGCATTCACTACGACTGGCTGGAAGCGGGCGAGCACACCCAGCGCACGGTCGCCCAGCTTTCGCAGCAGTTGCGACGTTTTTTGGACGACAAAGCCTGGCTCGAAAACCGGCGCATCATGGATATCCTCCGCAACATCGAGGCCAAGGCGCTAGAACTGCGCGACTCGCCGCCCGCGGGCGACATCATGACTGTCGCCGATACTGCCGCGACTATCGAGCTGCCCATGGAAAGGCCGCTTTATGTTCCCCCAATCAAGCCGCGCATCGCCGATCTAGTGCTGGAAACGGGCGACGCCGAAGTGGACGCCGCTGCGCTGTTCTCCCAGGTGGTGGTCAACAAAACGGCCCTGTCGCGCCACATCCGCCATGCCTTGCAGGAACGCTCGCAAATCACCTTGCGCGAGCTGTGCGAGAAATACCCCTTGAAGCAGGGCCTAGCTGAACTGATTGCCTACTTGCAACTCGCGAGTGAAACCTTCAAGTCCGTGGTGGACGAAGAGGTAACCGAGATCATCGTCTGGCAGTACGACGACGGAAGCATGAAACAAGCCCGGCTGCCGCGAGTGATTTTTGTGAGATAAGGATGACGGAACAAGACATCGAAACGTCGAACAACGCCGCGCCCGAGCTCTCGGCTGTAGTGGTGCCGCTGCTGAAAGGCGTGATTTACCAGGAAAGCGATCCCGCGCTGTGGAACGCGCTGCTCAATCTCCAAGGCCGCGTGCGCGACTACGTGGCCGTGCTCGGGCTGGAGCTGATGCTGGACGAAGCCGAAGGCTACGCCTTCCTACGCTCGCGTGCCGACGACGAGGACGAGGCCAAGGCCAAGACGCCGCGTCTGATTGCTCGGCGCCCGCTTTCTTTCCCGGTCAGCCTGCTGCTAGCGCTGCTCCGCAAGAAACTGGCCGAATTCGACGCCAGCGGCAGCGACACCCGCCAGGTAATCTCACGTAGCGAGGCGGTCGAGTTAATCCGCGTGTTCCTACCCGAAGGCAGCAACGAGGCCAGACTGATCGACCAGGTCGACGCGCATCTCAACAAGATTGTGGAGCTCGGCTTCCTGCGGCGTCTGAAGACAGCTGCCGGACAGGAGGCGATGTTCGAGGTGCGCCGCATCCTCAAAGCCTTCATCGACGCGCAGTGGCTGGCGGAATTCGATCAGCGACTGGATGCCTACAAGGCGCTGTTGCTCGAAAACCGGCAGGATTACCAAGGCGATGAATGAAACTACGTTTGGTGATGGAAAAGCGGTTACGGACACCGCCACCCAGGTCAGCAAAGCTTATCAAGAAGCAAAAGCAGGAAAGAAGCACGCCGGTTTGCTGAAACGCTACAGAAACGATCCCGATCACCTCATAGAGCGCGCGATTCGGACGTACAATAAACGCATCGAGGAGCATCGCGCCTGGATCATCGATCCAACGCTGACGGTCAGCAACGAACTGAGCGATATCGAAATCGATTATCTCGTGAAGCGAAAGTGGCCGGCCGATATTCTCCGCTTGGAAGAGGAGCGGGACATCATGATCGGAATCTTGGAGGAACGCAGACGTGGCAAATAGAATCGACTTGCAAGTAATACTCGAGGAAATCGTGAACGCGGCCAAAGAACACGGTGCGGAAGCTGCTCGCGGCGAGCGGGAATTCGACAAAGGCCTGGCCATGGCGTACTACGACGTCTTGAACATCGCCAAGGAACAAGCCGAGTTGCTAGGAGTCGATCCGGCCGAAATCGGATTAGCGGATATCGATCTGGAAAAACAATTGCTGCGGCCTAAGCGGAAAGAAGCGACGGCCTGACAGTTTTGGAAACGCTGAGTCTGGATTTCACCGGAGACGACACGCTCACCGGCTACCGCCTGCACCGCCTGGAAGTATTCAACTGGGGTACTTTCGATGGCCGGGTGTGGACGCTGCATCTCGACGGTAAGAATGCCTTGCTCACCGGTGATATCGGTTCCGGCAAATCCACCCTGGTCGACGCAGTGACCACGCTGCTGGTGCCGGCCCATCGCATCGCCTACAACAAGGCGGCCGGGGCCGACGCCAAGGAGCGCACGCTGCGCTCCTACGTGCTGGGCTATTACAAGTCCGAGCGCAGCGACACGACCGGCTCCGCCAAGCCAGTCGCGCTACGCGATCACAACAGCTACTCGGTCATTCTCGGCGTGTTTCATAACGCCGGCTACGATCAGACAGTGACCCTGGCCCAGGTCTTCTGGATGAAAGAGCCGCAGGGACAACCTGCGCGCTTTTTCGTCGGCGCCGAACGCGCGCTCTCCATCGCTCAGGACTTCGCCCATTTCGGCTCGGACATAGGTGCCTTGCGCAAACGGTTGCGCAACTCGGGCGTCGAAATCTTCGACAGCTTCCCGCCGTATGGCGCCTGGTTCCGCCGCCGCTTCGGCATCGACAACGAACAGGCGCTGGAACTGTTTCACCAAACCGTCTCGATGAAATCGGTGGGGAATCTGACCGATTTCGTGCGCAGCCACATGCTGGAGCCCTTCGATGTCGCCCCGCGCATCACCGCCCTGATCGCTCACTTCGACGACCTCAACCGCGCCCATGAAGCGGTGCTCAAGGCGAAGCGCCAGGTGGAACTGCTCACGCCGCTGGTGGCCGATTGCGACCGGTATACGGAAATCGCCGCTCGCTGCGAGGAACTGCGCGCTTGCCGCGAGGCGTTGAAGCCTTATTTCGCGCGTCTGAAACTCGGTTTGCTGGAAAAACGCATCGCTGCGCTCGACAACGAACTGGTGCGACTCAATACGCAGGTGGCGCGGCTGGAAGAACGAAAGCAAGGGCAGCAGGCCGAAGAGAGGGAACTTCGGCGCAGCATCGCCGAGAACGGCGGCGACCGCATCGAGCGCATTCGCGAGGAAATCTGCCAGAAAGAGGAAGAACAGGCTCGGCGGCGCAAGAAAGCCGAGGATTACGCCGAGTTGGTGCGCTCCTTGGGGCTTGTTCCGCCCGAAGACGACGACGCCTTTCTCGCCCAGCAACGCGAATTCGCCGCCTTGAAGGAGCAAACCGAAGCCCGCGAAGCGGAACTCCAGAACGAGCAAAACGAGGTGCACTTTGCCTTCGCCCAAGGCCGGGAGGAACACAAGGCTCTGATGGATGAGATCGAGAGCCTGAAGGCCCGCCGCAGTAATATCGACGCCCAGCAGATTGCCATGCGCGCCGCGCTGTGCCAGGCGCTGAACCTGTCCGAGGACGAGATGCCTTTTGCGGGCGAGCTGATCCAAGTGCGCGAAGAGGAGCGCGAATGGGAGGGGGCGGCGGAACGCCTGCTGCGCAATTTCGGCCTGTCCATGTTGGTACCGGACGTGTATTACACTCGGGTCGCGGAGTGGGTGGACCGCACCCATCTCAAAGGACGGCTGGTTTACTTCCGAGTGAGGGAGAGCCAGCGCGGCGAGCTACCCAGTCTTCACTCCGACTCGCTGGTGCACAAGCTCGCCGTCAAACCCGATTCGGTCTTTTACGACTGGCTGGAACGCGAGCTCGCCCACCGTTTCGACTACGCCTGCTGCGTCACGCAGGAACAATTCCGTCGCGAGCCCAAGGCCATTACCCGCGCCGGCCAGATCAAGGCACCCGGCGAACGCCACGAAAAAGACGACCGGCATCGCTTGGACGACCGTAGCCGCTACGTGCTCGGCTGGTCCAATGCCGCCAAGATCGCGGCCCTCGAATCCAGGGCAAGGCAGCTCGAAACCCGGCTGGGCGAACTGGGTAGCCGCCTCGCCGCGCTTGACGCCGAACAAAAGGCGATCCGCGCGCGGCTCACAACGCTGTCCAAACTCGAGGTCTACCGCGACTTCCGCGAACTCGACTGGCGTCCCCTGGCGAGCGAAGTAGCCCGGCTGCAAGATGAAAAACGCCGGCTCGAAGCGGCCTCGGACGTGCTCAAGCAACTCGGCGAGCGGTTGAACGCCGTGGTGCTCGCTCTGGAAGAAACCGAACGCCGGCTCATCGAACGCAGGGACGATCGAGCGCGAGCCGAACAGAGGAGGAACGATGCCGAGGCTTTGCGCGCGCAAATCCAAGCCATGCTCGACGATCCGGCTAATGCCGTCCACACGGCCAACTTCCCGTTACTGGATGCGATGCGTGCGGAAGCCCTGGGCGAACATCGTCTCGAAGTCGAAAACTGCGACCCGCGTGAGCAGGACATGCGCAAATGGCTGCAGGGACGCATCGATGCGGAGGATGGCAAGCTCAGCCGTCTCCGCGACAAGATCATCAAGGCCATGGCCGAATACAAGGACGCTTTCAAGCTGGAGACCCAGGACGTGGACGTCAGCATCGAAGCCGCCCACGAGTACCGCGAGATGCTGGCGAAACTGGAGGCCGACGATTTGCCCCGCTTCGAGGCGCGCTTCAAGGAACTGCTCAACGAGAACACCATCCGTGAGGTCGCCAATTTCCAATCGCAGCTGAACCGCGAGCGGGAGACCATCAAAGAGCGGATCGCCCAGATCAACGCCTCGCTCAATCAGATCGACTACAACCCCGGTCGCTACATTGTTTTGGAAGCGCAGTTGTCTCAGGACAACGACCTGCGCGACTTCCAGTCCGCCTTGCGCAAATGCACCGAAGGCGCGTTGACCGGTTCGGACGATACACAGTACTCGGAAGAGAAGTTTCTGCAAGTGAAGGAGATCATCGAGCGTTTCCGTGGACGCGAAGGGCAGGCCGAGATGGACCGGCGCTGGACGGCACGGGTCACCGACGTTCGCAACTGGTTTACCTTCGCCGCCTCGGAACGCTGGCGCGCCGATGGAACCGAATACGAGCACTATTCCGACTCCGGGGGCAAATCCGGCGGGCAGAAGGAAAAACTCGCCTATACCATTCTGGCCGCCAGCCTGGCCTACCAGTTCGGCCTAGAATGGGGTGCGGTGCGCTCCCGTTCCTTCCGCTTCGTAGTCATCGACGAAGCCTTCGGCCGCGGTTCGGACGAATCGGCCCAATACGGATTGAAACTGTTTCAGCAGCTCAATCTGCAACTTCTGATCGTCACGCCGTTGCAGAAGATCCACATCATCGAACCCTTCGTTGCCAGCGTCGGCTTCGTGCACAACGAGGACGGCCGCGCCTCCAAGCTGCGCAACCTCACCATCGAGGACTATCGCGCGGAAAAGGCGAGGGCCAGGGCATGACGTCGTTCCATGCAGCTAAGAAATTTTAGGAACTCTACCCCGCCGGACACAGGTGCCTACACAAGTCCCCAACACCGTCATTCCGACATGGATTGCCGGAATCTAGGAGCCAAGGATGGCAAGGCGTCCATGTCTCTGTAATCTGGACCCCGGCAATCCCTACTGGGGTGACGCACTTCAACCAAATACGAGTCAAGCATGACCTGGACCACGCCTGCCGACCTCCGCGCCCAGGTACAAAAACTTTGGGACAAAGGACTGATCCTGGCCAGCCTGGCCGGCGGCGAGACCGTGTTCCCGCGCCGACTCACGCTCAAGGGACCTTCTTCCTCCGAACTCACCGACCGTTTCGATCAGGTCCGAAGCTGGATCGCCGATCTCAGGCGCGGTTCGCACTACCGGGTGGTGATGCGCGAAGTGCGGCACCGCGTCCTCGGGGCGAACCAGATTCCCGATGAAATCTGGGTCGACACGCTGGACGATGCACTGGCCCTGATCGGAAAACGCCGCGACGCCGAGCGCTTTGCCCAAGTGGTGGCGACCACCCGGAATCGCCGGCCCGCCGTGCTCCCCTGGCTGGTCAAATATCCCCTCAAAGCCCTGGAACTGGCCGACCGCTGGCCGATGCTCCTCGACATCGTCGATTGGATAGAGGCCCATCCGCGTCCCGGCGTTTATCTCCGACAAATCGACATTCCGGGCATCCATACCAAGTTCATCGAAACCCATCGCTCGGTGTTGTCGGAGCTCCTGGACCTCACCCTGCCGCCCGACGCGTTCGACGCCGACGCCGTCGGCCTCGGCCAGTTCTGCCGCCGCTACGGATTCCGCGACAAGCCGGTCCGAATTCGATTCCGCATCCTCGATCCCGAACTCGCCCTGCTTCCCGGCACCGCCGACCAGGACATCACCCTGGACCACGACACCTTCGCCCTGCTGGACGCCAAAGTCGACCGGGTATTCATCACCGAAAACGAAACCAACTTTCTCGCCTTCCCGAACCTGCCTCGCAGCATGGTCGTATTCGGCGCCGGCTATGGATTCGATAGGTTGGCTCAAGCCGCCTGGCTGCACCGCTGCGCGATCCACTACTGGGGCGATATCGACACTCACGGCTTCGCCATCCTGGACCAATTGCGGACCTATTTTCCCCATACAGAATCTTTCCTAATGGACCGCGAAACCCTCATGGCCCACTCGTCTCAATGGTTAACCGAACCCCGGCCGGTCCGCCGTGATCTCCCCCAACTCACCCGCGAGGAGCAAGTGCTTTACGACGACCTCCGCCACAACCGCATTCGTCCAGCCCTCCGCCTCGAACAGGAACGAATCGGCTTCGGGTGGATTGAAATGGCGCTGGATCGGCTGCAGACGGAACATGGCACTGTTGATTAGCCAGAGCAACTATACGCTAACGAACTTCGCGGACCATACTGAGAACATCAGCCATGACACCATTAACCGCTACCTGCGGGGGAACGGATCATCCCGAGGTTGATCTGGGACAACATCCAAGTACTGTTCATGCCGGTCGCCGAAGGGTGTCTGATCTTTGATGACACGGTACTAGACCATTAAAGACTTTAACCCCGGCGCAGCGCTGGATGTTATGGTGCGCCAATGCCTGACCAATACTGGCCCGACCGACTACCTGCTGTTTGGCAACCGCGAATACGAGAAGTTGATCGCCCGCGATAAGGCTAACCTGGACATTTTCTAGATCAAGGACGACAGCCTCGATAACCTAGACGACTTACCGCCGCCGGATGTGTTACAACAGGAAATCATCGACCATCTGGAAGCGGCCTTGGCCGCGTTCCGCGATGTGGCGGCTGGATTGGCGCGGTGAACGCCCTGATACGCCGAAGCCGCTGCAAATTGGCATCATTCAGAAATAGATTACGGTGATCTCCGTCAAACTCCCGTTCGATCCCACCTACGGCTACACCCTAGAGTCGTTGCTTCAGGTCGGCTGCCCGGAGGAACCCAGCGATTTCGTCGAGTTCTGGGAAGCTCGCTACCGACGCGCGCTGAGCGTTGACCCGAGCCCAGAGCTATCTCGCAGCAAAGACGATCATCCGGATTTCGATGTTTACGCTATCCGGCATCGGTCGACGGACGATTTCGTCATCGGCGGCTGGCTGGTCCGTCCGAAGCGTGGACCGGTTCGGCGGGGGCTGGTGGTAGGGCATGGCTATGGCGGCCGGGAGGGTCCTGATTTCGATCTGCCGGTCCGGGAGGCGGCGGTTTTGTTTCCCTGCTTCCGCGGGCTTTCCGCGAGCCGCGATCCGCGCCTGCCGGACGACCCTGCTCGTCACGTCCTGCACGGCATTGACCAGCGTGATCATTACATCCTAGGCAGCTGCGTCGAGGATTTATGGCTGGCGGTTTCGGTGCTGCTGCACATCTTTCCGCAAGTCGAAGGGCATATCGCCTACTCGGGAATCAGTTTCGGCGGCGGCATCGGCGCTTTGGCACTACCCTGGGAGCCGCGCATTCAAATCGCCCATCTGAACGTTCCGACCTTCGGCCACCAGCCCTTGAGGCTTACCTTGCCCACTTTAGGGAGTGGGGAAGCCGTCCGACGCTACGAGCGCCGGCACGGGTCTGTGCTGGAAACCTTACGCTATTACGACGCTGCCTGCGCTGCGCGGCACATTCGGATTCCCGTTCATGTTGCGGCGGCCTTGTCCGATCCTTTCGTTGCGCCACCCGGCCAATTCGCCATCTATAATGCGCTACCGGGACCCAAGCGCTTGTTCGTTCTCAAAGCCGGGCACTCCGATTATCCGGAACGGGTTGAGCAGGAGCGGGCGTTACTGGAGGAGCTTAGCGCTTTTTTCGAGCCACTCTAGTCAGAGCGAAGTTTCCTTGTGCTCCTCGAGAGCTTTTCGCCGTGACCGCGTATATGGCTGGAAATGCCGACCGACACTTCCAAGATTTTTCGAACCGCTTCGAGCGAGTCGAAAAACGAGGCGTTAGCCTTTCTTGGATTATGTCGCCGAGCAAATAGGCTAATCTTGAGTAGAGCCGAAAAGGCGGGTTGACCGTCTAGGCGGGGCGGGTAGCGATGAGCCGGATCACGGATATCGTTGAGGTCCGCGACCCGGACAAATCACGGATTATTTGATTTTCGCTTCCTTGTACAGGACATGCTTGCGGATGACGGGATCGAATTTCTTGATCTCCATCTTTTCCGGCATGTTCCGCTTGTTCTTGGTGGTCGTGTAAAAATGGCCGGTGCCGGCGCTGGATACCAATTTGATTTTGTCGCGCATGATTCACACCTCGATCAGACTTTTTCACCACGCTTACGGATCTCCGCCAAAACGGCGTCTATACCTTTCTTGTCGATGATGCGCATACCGTGGCTGGAAACACGAAGGGTCACCCAACGGTTTTCGCTCTCGACCCAAAAACGGTGTTGGTGCAGATTCGGATTGAACAAGCGCTTCGTTTTGTTATTAGCGTGCGAGACATTATTGCCTACAATACGGCGCTTGCCCGTCACCTGGCATACTCTCGGCATGATAAACCTCTAACTCGCCTAGCTGGAACGGAAACTAGGCTTTATATATGATTCGAGGTTTTCAAGTCAAGCCGCGCTATTCTGTAGGGAAATACCGATATGTGTCTGAAACTCGGGATCGTTATGGATCCCATCGGGAACATCAAAATTGAGAAAGACACCAGCTTCGCCATGCTGTTGGAAGCCCAGTCTAGGGGTTACGAGCTTTACTACATGGAGCTCAACGATCTTTACTTGCGCGACGGACGCACTTACGCGAGGATGCGACGACTGAGCGTGCAGCGCCAGCCACAGTCCTGGTTCAGCTTCTTTGGCGAGACCGAAGCTCCGCTGGACTCGCTGGACGTGGTACTGATGCGCAAAGACCCCCCTTTCGACCAGGAATACATCTACGCCACCTATCTATTGGAATGCGCGGAAAATCGGGGACTTTACGTAGTCAACAAGCCTCGCTCGCTGCGCGACGCCAACGAAAAGCTATTCACCTCCTGGTTTCCGCATTGCTGTCCGCCGACCCTTGTGGCGCGGGAAGCACGGAAGATTCGGGAGTTCCTGCACGAACAGGGCGAAATCATCCTGAAACCTCTGGACGGCATGGGCGGTGCCTCCATTTTCCGCGTAGCGGAGAACGATCCCAACCTGAGCGTCATCCTGGAAACCATGACCCGGCACAACGCGCGCTTCGTTATGGCTCAGCGCTATCTGCCGGAAATCGTCGACGGTGACAAACGCATCCTGGTGGTGAACGGCGAGGCCGTTCCCTATGCGCTAGCGCGTATCCCAGCGCTGGGTGAAAGCCGCGGAAACCTTGCCGCCGGAGGGCGCGCAGAAGGCCGCGAACTGACGCCAAGGGATCGCTGGATCGTTGACCAGGTCGGACCAACACTCAAGGAAAGAGGGTTGGTTTTCGTGGGACTGGATGTTATTGGAGACTACTTGACCGAGGTGAATGTAACCAGCCCTACCTGCGTGCAGGAGCTAGACGCATTGTTCGGATTGAATATCAGTGCCTTACTCATGAATCATATCGAGTCCACTGTGCGGGTTCAGTAAGGTAGCCTCATGAATAGCGAAAAGGTTTTTTCCGACCGCTTCCTTCTATCCCTGCTTTTTGCTGCCGTCGCACATGCTGTTCTGATTCTGGGCGTCAGCTTCGAAATACCCAAGGAACCCGAAGCCAATAAATCCCTTACCATCGCGCTGGTCCGAAACCCTTCGCAGAAAGCGCCTGAGAAAGCCGATTTCCTTGCCCCAGAAAACCAGTTCGGGAGCGGGACCCATACCGAAAAGGCGATTCCGCGAAGCGATCCCACGCCCCAGGAGGGCCAGGGCCGGCAAGCCGAGAATTCGCCCAGCCCCGCGCCTGTCCAGGAAGCCAAGCTCAAACGCGTGCTGAAACAGCAAACGTCCGAAAAGAAAATCGTCATGGACCGGGGCACGGAGGTACAGCCGAACCCACAGCCGGTTAAACTCACCGCCGCAGCGCTCAGCCAGCAGATTGCGGAATTGAGCGCCGAACTCAACAAGTCGCGGGAGGAATATGCCCGCCGTCCGAGACTGGTGTACATCAATTCGGTGAACGCTCACAAATACAAGGCGGCCGCCTACGAGAAAGCCTGGCAGGAAAAAATCGAACGCATCGGCAATCTCAATTATCCTGACGAGGCGCGCCGCCGGAAACTTTCCGGGAGCCTGCTTCTGAGCGTTGGCATTAAGCCGGACGGAACCGTGTACAGCGTACAAATCCGGCATTCGTCCGGTCATCAAGTGTTGGACGACGCCGCTATGAACATCGTGCAGCTTGCTGCTCCTTTTGCGCCTTTCCCCCAAGAGCTTCGCCAGCAGGCGGATGTCTTGGTTATCACGCGCACATGGCGTTTCGAGGACAATCACCGTCTCGAGACTGGTCCCTGATCCACCCCGGTTCAACATGGCAGTGAAAAACTACAAGCGCATCCAGCAAACAGCGTGAGCAGTTTCAACGAATGCGCACTATGCCGTGCAACCGGGACGTTTTTTCCCTTCTGTCGAGAAAGCTTTCACTAGACAGCCTCAGCTCGGTAAACCATTCGAGTTGAGCCCGTCCAAAGATCTGTCCTGAGCGTGCGGAAGCGGCGGGGCGAAATTCCGCGTACTCAGAGCTTACCTACGCCAAGGCCAAACCACGCCCGACGACACTCGAACGACACGCAGGAGCGCCAGTCGCCTGCCTAGCCTTCCTCGAAAAACCGACTATTCTTGATCATGCGTCTGCCACGGACGCCCGGGTTCGCTGACGAATCCTCGCTGGCGCGCCCGTGTCAGCCGTTCCCGTACTCCGTTCACCCGATTCGATTTGACTGCTGAGCCGCTTCTTCCGAATCAAGCAACGATGGCCGATCATCTCACTCAAGATCAGCGACCGGCTTTGCCGCTGTGCGGCGATACGGAGCGCGGCCTCGATTTGCTCGACCTTGCCGAACCCGTATTCCTGATCCAGGATTCCCCGGAGCTGGACCCACTTTGCCCCGGCACGGCCGACGTAATTGCCGATTACCTCGCCCATTCCGTGGCGGCCGAACCCGACAACCTCCTGCGGCATACCCAGCGGATATTTCACCACTACCGTCAAAACGACCATGACGGCCTTTACGCGGCGCTCGTAGACCTCTTCATCGCGCTAGGCCAAAGAGGGCACGACCTGCGCAGACGATTGCTGAACGGGGTGCGTCATCGCTTGCGCAAGGACTACTACGCGCGCCTCGATCATTGGCTCCGCTCCGGACTTGCACCCCACTGGCACGAATTGCTTCCCGTCACCCGATCGGTTCTAACGCCTGGAATCGTCGGCTTGCTCGATTTGGTTCGGGTGTCGGTCGATACCCTTGACGGAAGCAGGGATCCTCTGGTGGAAGCACGAGAGCACATCGAGTACAGCCAGCTCGATGAAGCTCAGACCGTATTGGAAGAGGCGCTGGCCAACGAACCACATCGAATCGATTTACAAACGGAGCTGTTGCTGCTGTATCGGGCGACAGGTAATCTCGACGGTTTCTTGCGTACTCGGGAAAAACTTCAACAAATCGTAGACTCCCTGCCGCCGATTTGGGACGACTGCGAACGACACCTACGAAAGGACCAGACCCCATGACCGATTTAGCCATGGTGCCATTACGGCTAGCGTTTCAAGGGATGGATGAGCGCACCGTGAAACTGTTCAGGATGTTCTTGCAAGGCCCTTGTCGCAAGCAGGCCGAGTTGGTCAGCGACGGACAAGCTGCGGACGCCTGCCTAATCGACATGGACGTGCAGCGAGCTACCGAACTGCTCGAACGGGAACGAAAGATCCATCCCGATCGGGTGCGCATCCTACTTGCTCTAAACGACTGCACGTCCTCGCCGGAGGAGGTCTTCGTCAAAAAACCCGTTCAAACCGAAAGTATGCTGCAGGCGATCCGGCGCGTTCGGGAAATTCTGGAAAGCCGCCGGTCGAAGGAAGCCGAGAGGGCTAAATCGGAGCCCGATACGATCCCGCTTCGAACCGTCGCCGCGGTCGAAAAGCCAGACGGATCCGTATCCAAAGTGGCGGCCCTAATGGACGAACAAAGCTTCCTGAGTTATCTGGGGGTCCGCGACGATATCGATCCCGCCAACCCGACGCAGGTGGCAGCCGTGCGCTACGACCCAAGGGAGTATCTTCAAGGCTGCTTCGAATCCGCCTGCGCGCTCGCCTTGTCGCGTCAGCAAGCTTTGCGAGTGGAGACGCCGTGGAAGCCGCTCGTCGTGTTCCCGCAGACTCGACGCTTGTGGATCGATGCCGACGACGCGCAACTACGCGCAGCTTGTGGGCTTCGCATCAACAATCTTGCACATATGGACATCGGCAGAGCACACGCGCAAACCGTCAAGGATTTGAAGGTGACCCCGATCGACCCCAGCGAGACTCCAGTCGATCCGGAACGCTTAATCCCGCTGGATGCATTCCTATGGAAAATGGCGATCTGGACCTCGAAAGGAAAAATTCCCGTGGATATCTCGCTCGAGCGCGAGATCGTCCTGAAACATTGGCCCAATCTGACTCGCTTCCTCTTGATCCCGCACACCATGCGAATCGCCGCACTGTTGTGCCAGGGCTCGCATACAGTTTGCGAGGCGGCGCAGAGCCTAGGGATACGGCAGCAGTACGTGTTTGCGTTCGTCAGCGCCGCTCATGCCCTGCGCCTCATTGAACAGCGGCCTAAGCGGCAAGCCGACCGCGTGGAAGCTCCGCCGCCGAGACCGGAACCGGAGCGCATCTCTTTTCTCGGGAAGATTTTGAAACATTTGAGAATGTCTTAACGGGAGCGGAATCGAATCGTGATTCAGTACAACAAAATCATTTTCACCGGTCCGGTCGGCGCCGGGAAAACGACCGCCATCACCTCGATCAGTGACGTACCGCCGATCAAAACGGACGAATTGGCCACCGATATGACCAAGAACCGGAAAGGGTCGACTACCGTTGCCCTGGACTACGGGGTGATGATCCTGCCTGGCGGCGAGAAAATCCATCTGTACGGAACCCCTGGCCAGGAACGGTTCGATTTCATGTGGGACATCCTCACCACTGGCGGAATCGGCTTAGTCCTGCTGCTCGACAACACTCGTGCAGACCCGTTTCAGGATCTCCGCTTTTTCTTGAACAAATTCAGCGGTTTTATCAAAGACACAAGCCTAGTAGTAGGCGTCACCCAGATGGATATCCGCGCGACACCAGTTTTATCGGATTATCACAAACAATTTGTGGGAACTGGTCTCAACCCGCCGATCTTCGAAGTCGACGCCCGTCGCAAGAAAGACGTTTCTCTTCTAGTGCAGGCCTTGCTTTACTCCATCGATCCCGGCTTGGAGGATCAATGAAGGACTACAAGCTCGCGGAGCACCTTTATCTGCATCCCACCCCGGGCGGCGCCTACCATGCGGTGACGACCAGGGCGCACAGCCCGGCCAGGCGCCTTATTAGAAGCTTGCTGCAAATGGAGTCCAGCCCCGCGCTGACTTTGGCCGGCCTCAAAGATTGGTCGGCCATGGAGGATCCCGAACGGGCTTACGCTATGCTTCACCACGCGCAAGAAGCTAGACTGCTGCAAGGTTTGAAAGAACCTCTGAGATGTCCGAACCAGCCTCTTTCCGAAATTCTGCCGGGCCTTTTAAGCGAACTCAGCAGCCAAGCCAAGGTGCTCTTGGCCGACACCCAAGGGTTTTATCTCGCAACCCACGGCTTTCCTCATGAGGTCGCCGAGGAGCTTTCGGCGCTCAGTGCCGATCTGGCCAATCTGCATGAACGGCGCTCCGGTCTTCTGCTCAACAACTTGGGACTCAATTCGAGTGCCTGGTCGGTCGTGGACTCCGCCGGCAACAGCAAAATGGGATTTTGGCCTCTTTATTTGGGCAAAGAGCGATTCGTACTCGTCGCCGCGGGGATGCCGAGGTTCAACACGCCGGCCTTCGTTACGTTGGTCTGGGCGCTGAGCCGCCGGTACGCCGGCGTCGGCGCCTGAAACCGTGAATTTAAAAGGATTTTTCCTGAAATCATCCGAAACTCTGAGCGAGGTTCAGTATGCGTGCAGAAATGTTGACATCCATCCTAAGTGAATTGAACGGCACCTCGGCCGACATCGAAGCGTCCGGCGTGATTTCCACCGACGGCTTGATGATGGCAGCCGTATTGCCCCAGAACCTGGACGAGGACCGGGTGGGCGCCATGAGCGCCGCCATGCTGTCCCTGGGTGATCGCACCGCCCAGGAGTTGTCTCGGGGTACGCTTGAACAAGTGTTGATCAAAGGCGACAAGGGATACGTACTGATGACATACGCGGGCAAGGAAGCCGTGTTGACCGTGATGGCCAAGCCGAATGCCAAACTAGGTTTGATTTTTCTCGACGTCAAGCGGGCGGCCGAAACCATAGCCGGTTTGATCTGATAATCGGTTCGACTTTCTATCGCTTTCCCAGGAGGCCGCCATGCAAGACATGAAGCCTGAAGACGTCGTCGGACCCTATCGCGAACATACCCTCGTCTATTTCGACGGAACCCGCCGGAAAGTGTTGGTAACAGATATCGAGTCGCCGTATCCGGACGGTCGCTTGATCGTTTCGCGGACCGATCCGGCCGGGATCATCACACATGTTAACCAGTCCTTCGTGGACATGTCCGGATATTCCAGGGAGGAATTGATCGGCGCACCGCATTACATTCTGCGCCATCCCGACATGCCGCCTGCGGCTTTCGCAGATCTTTGGGAAACCGTAAAGCGCGGGGAGAAATGGCAGGGCTACGTCAAAAACCTGCGCAAAGACGGCGGTTACTATTGGGTGAAAGCCACCGTCATCCCCAATATCCGAAACGCCCGGATCATCGGCTACACCTCGGTTCGACGCAAGCCCTCTCGGCAGAAAATCGCCGAATGCGTGCGCCTCTATCCCACGATGTTCTGAGCGTCCCAATTCCACGAGGACTATCGCCATGCCGTATGTTTTCACGGTGAGCCCAGACTTCACCCCGGAGCACCTGTCGGGCTGGTTCATTTTTAATACTTGGCTGCAAAAGGCGTTGGACGAAGCCTTTCATTTGCAGTTGTTCGACGACTTCCACAGTCAGCGGGACGCGATTCGTTCCGACCAGATAGATCTCATTTACGCCAATCCTTACGACGCCGCCATGCTCGTCCGGGAAAAAGGCTTCAAGCCCCTGGTCAAGCCTGAAGGCAAGGCGGACGAAGCCGTCATCGCAGTGAACGCTGAAAGTCCCTATCGTGATGTCGAGGACTTGCCAGGCTCGATTAAGCTCGCGATCACCGAGGATCCGGACGTGAACATGATGGGCATGATCATGCTGGAGCCGGCCGATCTCGACGCTTCGAACATCGAAACGGATGTCTGCGACTCCTACGTCTTGGTCGCCAAGAAGCTGGTCAACGGTAACTGCGATGCCGGTATTTTTCTCGCCGAGGCTTTCGACGATCTCTCCTCAGTCATACGCAAGCAACTCCGGGCACTGGTGAGGAGTCAGATTCAGGTCGTACACCACGCGCTGATGATAGGGCCGAGAATTGCGGATCGGCGCGATCGGCTACTAGACGCGCTGCTCGCCATGTCCGAGAATGACAAGGGCGGAAGCGTTCTCGCAGCGCTCAAGATTTCCCGCTGGGAACCTGTCGACGAAGAAGAGATGGAATTTATGATCGATCTTATGGATACCTTCGTGAACTGACTTGCAGGCTCGCCGGTCTACCTCGATACTATGAGCATGATTGACGTGACCGCGAATCTGACCAACAGCTTTCTCATCGCCATGCCGGGCTTGACGGACCCGTTTTTCGCCCGCACCGTCACTTATCTCTGCCAGCATGGTCCTGAAGGTGCATTAGGTATCATTATCAACCGTCCGTCCGACCTCACCTTGGGTGAGGTGATGCAACAGATGGACATCGATGTACGCAATGAGACTATTGGCCAAATGCCGGTTTATTTCGGAGGCCCGGTGCAGGCCGAGCGCGGCTTCGTGCTCCACGAGTCCTGCGGTAACTGGAATTCTACCCTGAGGGTGTCGGATTCCATTTCTCTGACGACCTCCCGCGACATCTTGGAAGCGCTGAGTGTCGGCGAAGGCCCCCGAAGAGTCTTAGTAGCTCTGGGCTATGCTGGCTGGGAAAAAGGACAACTCGAAAGGGAGATTGTCGAGAATTCCTGGCTCAGCGCTCCTGCCGACGAGTCCATTATGTTCGACTACGCACCTGCACAGCGCTGGAAAGCCGCCGCCGAGCTGATGGGAATCGATATCTCGCTTCTCACCTCTCAAGCGGGACACGGGTAGTTCATGGATTTTGACTCCACGAGTCGTAAAACGAATGAGTCCACGTATCTCGGCTTCGACTTCGGCGAAAAAAATATCGGTGTAGCCGTAGGCCAGCGCGTGACGGGCACGGCGACGGCCCTCGAAACGATACGCGTAACCAGCAAAAAAGCCTTATGGGATGCGGTATCCCGCTTGGTTCAGACCTGGCGTCCGTCGGCATTCGTGGTGGGTTTGCCCTATAATCCCGAAGGTGAAGAAAACCCGATCGTAGAACCTATTCGGCGCTTCTGTCGTCAATTGGAAAGCCGCTATCACCTACCGGTCCACACCATGGACGAAACTCTATCCACTCGTGAATCCCGCGAGATTTTCTATCGAAGGCGTTCGAAACGGTCTACGCATTTTGCCGATGTTAAGGACGAAATTGCCGCTCAGTTGATTCTCCAGACCTGGCTGGCTCACACCGCCGAAAAGGATGCCCAACATGTCCGATAGCGACTCACAGATGGATCTGCAGGTCGAGCCGTTGCTCGACCGCCTGGAAATCTCTCTGCGCGAGGAAATGGTCCGCCGCGGCTTTTCCAACCCGGCTATGATCGGGATTCACACCGGTGGAGCATGGATCGCCGAACGCCTGCACGCACGGCTCGGACTGAAGGAACCCTTGGGCTTCTTGAATATCTCGTTTTACCGGGATGATTTTTCGCACACCGGCATGCACCCCCAAGTCAAGCCGAGCGTTCTACCGTTTCGCGTCGAGGGTCGGAACATATTGCTGATCGATGATGTGTTCTATACCGGCCGCACCGTCCGTGCCGCGCTCAACGAGATCTTCGATTACGGCCGCCCCGCGCAGGTTTTGCTAGGCGTCCTGATCGAGCGCGACGGAAGGCAAATTCCCATTCGTCCGGATTGCGTGGGGAGTACAATAGCGCTCTCCCCAGACCAGCGCATTACGCTCAGTGGACCCAGCCCACTCAAGCTTCGTATCCACTCAGTTTCTTCGCCATCATGAATCCGATCCGGACCGACCCTCTTCAATTGGATTCGAACGGACGCCTGAAGCACTTTCTTACTGTCGAGGGCTTGAGTCGCGAGTTGCTGGTCAAGATCATGGATACGGCGGAGTCTTTCGCCAGCGTCACCGAGCAGACGGTGAAGAAGGTACCTTTGTTGCGCGGCAAGACCGTAGTCAACCTGTTCTTCGAAAACAGCACGCGCACCCGTACGACCTTCGAGCTGGCTGCAAAACGGCTTTCGGCCGATGTACTCAATCTCAACATCGCCACGTCCGCCACCTCAAAAGGCGAATCTCTGCTGGACACCATCCGCAATCTGGAAGCCATGCATGTCGACATGTTCGTAGTTCGGCATGCGGAAAGCGGCGCGGCCCATTTCATAGCACGCCATGTCGCTCCACATATCAGTGTCATCAACGGCGGGGACGGGCGCCACGCCCACCCGACCCAGGCCATGCTGGACGTATTCACCATCCGCAAAGTAAAGGGCGGTTTCTCGCATTTAAAAATCGCCATCGTCGGTGACATTCTGCATTCCCGCGTCGCCAGGTCCGAGATTCATGCCCTGAACACACTCGGCGTCGCCGAGATACGCGTGATCGGGCCTAAGACGCTGCTGCCGACCGCGGTCGAAACCTTGGGCGTCAAAACGTTTTACGACCTAGACCGAGGCCTCGAGGATGTGGACGTCATCATCATGCTACGTCTTCAGAGGGAGCGCATGAGTGGAGCTTTCATTCCGAGCGAACACGAATATTTCGCCTGCTTCGGACTGACCGAAAAGCGCCTTGCCCGCGCCAAGCCGGACGTTATTGTGATGCATCCCGGCCCCATCAATCGAGGTGTCGAAATCGACTCGCAGGTAGCCGACGGACCCCATTCCGTCATTCTTAAGCAAGTCGACCACGGGATTGCCGTTCGCATGGCGATTCTATCCATGGCCATGCGTCCCGATCTCGAAACACCCTCCGGAGAAAGGGCGGCATGACCGACCGCATCGTCATCCAAGGCGGATATGTGGTTGATCCCTCGAACGGGGTCGAGGGAGCGCAGGATCTTTACCTAGCCGAAGGGCGCGTGGTGGCACTCGGGACTGCACCAGACGGGTTCACAGCCGATCGAACGATTCCCGCGGAGGGGTATATCGTATGTCCCGGCTTCGTCGATCTTTGTGCCCGTCTGCGCGAGCCCGGCCAAGAACATAAGGCGGGGATCGCCAGCGAAAGCGAAGCTGCCGCCGCGGGCGGGATCACCAGCCTTTGCTGCCCTCCCGATACCGATCCAGTCATCGACACCCCCGCCGTGGCCAACCTGATTCGCGAAAAGGCGCAACACATTGGTAAGTTGAGAGTTTTTCCCATAGGCGCCTTAACCCGCGGTCTTAACGGCAAGGACCTCAGCGAAATGAGTGCTTTGAAGCGCGCCGGCTGTGTTGCGCTCAGCAATGCCAACTCGCCGATGGCTAATACTCTCGTGTTGCGCCGAGCACTCGAATACGCCGCCAGCCACGAGCTTCTCATCGTCATCCGCCCGGAAGACCCTTGGTTGGCTGACCGAGGCTGTGTTCACGAAGGGCCGACGGCAACCCGCTTAGGCTTGCCTGGAATTCCGGATGCTGCGGAGACCGTGGCTATCGCTCAGGTCCTAGCGCTGATTGAGCACACCGAGACCCGAGTCCATTTCGCGCAACTGAGCTCAGCGCGCGCCGTCCGAATGATCGCCAGAGCACGGGAAAAGGGCGCGCCCGTCAGTGCCGATGTGGCCGCGCATCAGCTCCATCTAACCGAGATGGACGTCGACGGATTCAACGCGATGTGCCACGTCAGACCGCCTCTGCGAAGCCTTGCCGATAGAGACGCTCTCCGTGAAGCTCTCAAGACGGGCGTGGTCACGGCGATCTGTTCAGACCATCAACCCCACGAACCCGACGCCAAGCTGGACGTTTTTCCGTCCACCGAGCCCGGCATGGCGTCGTTGGAAACGCTGCTCCCCTTGACGCTGCGATTGGTCGACGAAGAAATTCTTTCATTGAGTCAAGCCATTGCAGCCCTCACACATGGTCCCGCAGCTATCATGGGCCTTCGGGCAGGCGCTCTGAGCGTTGGTTCACCGGCCGACATTTGCATCTTCGACCCTGAACGCATTTGGACGGTCGACGATTCCACGTGGCGAAGCAACGGCCGGAACACGCCCTACTGGGGGGAAACAGTCAAAGGCAGAGTAACTTGTACGCTACTGGACGGCCAGGTGGTTTTCGAAACCCGGCCGGACCAGCCATAAAACACCGCTCCCGTTCTTACAAGACGGCAACACGGTTATTTCACGACGCCACAGGCGATGCGGGCTCCGCCCAGCTTGTCAGCGTAGTTGTCGTCCTCCGCATGGATCATCAGTGAACGTCCTTTGAGATCGGCGACATGCAATCGCTTGGTGGTGACCGCTTCCTTGGCTGTGCCATCAGGCGCCACCTTGAGGACTGGTAGATCTCCTGCGTGACCATCTCCCTCGGGACCCGCATGTTTTCCAGTTTTCTCGGGGTCGAAGTGACCGCCTGCCGCGAGCCCCGCTACTGGTTTTCCGTCTTTTTCCTTGGGATTACAGTCGGGGAACTCGTGAACATGAAAGCCGTGCGGCCCGGGCGGCAAGCCTTTCAGATTCGGAGTCAACTGCAATCCAACAGGCGTATCCACCGCAACAATCACTCCGATCGCCTCTCCGATTCCCGTTTCATCGATCTTGTTCATTTCCACTTGGACTTCTTCGGCGTAAGAGAGCGAGCAAAAGACCATCGCCGCGCCTGCGGCCACCGTTGCCAATTTGTGCATCATAACCTCCGGGATTATTTATTTTTGATTTCGCCGCCCCTCGAATTTTAAGCTGAAGCCGGCTGCTCGCGTAACCCGGTCGTCAAGGTCTGACATCATCCGAATCGCGGCTTTTGCAAAATCGGGAACAAACACGGTACTCTCCATATAGAGTCGATAACAGCGCGAACTTTAGAATCATGCACGATCCTCTGGCTTGGCTGAAGCGCGCCGATTTCCCGCGCGTCATCCATAATCGGCTAGACACTCTACAGGTCGATCTGGGCTATCGCTGCAATCAGCAAAGCTTCTACTGTCCGGTCGGCACGGGCCTGAAACGTACGGAGATGAAGGGCCCAAAGACAGCGACTCGGCTAACCAAATCCGTCCGCGCTTCTGGGGCAATAAGGTCCGACTTCACCGACGGAACTCGCGAAGTGAATCCGAACTTCCGTTCCAGCCGGCTCGATTCCGTTCTGATTTCTGAATTTGGGCTACAATCCACAAGGTACCGCTTTGCCGTCGTCGCTGACCGAACTAGAAAAATCTATAAGCGCGAGAACGAAAACTGCTACGGGATCGTTTTAAACCGGTTGTACACCCTTGGCGATTGCCGAGACGGCGTTTCGGCTGCACACACTTAATCAGTCTGTCGAGGTCCGATGACCACATGGCTTCAGTGTGGAACAGCCACAGTTCGAACAATTTTTGGGGCGTCACGAGCCGCTGTTTGATCGGCGGCGCTTGACAAACTGATATGGAGGCCTGCGACTTCAACCAGATGCTCGACCTTTCCCGGGGTGCAGTACTGCGGGCCAAAACGCATTCTTTCTCAAAACGTCTGTCGCTGAGCTTGGAAGGGCGGCCCATACTTTAGCCGACTACGGCTTTAGCTGCGCCGGCGGAGCGGGCGGCAATCGTAGCTAAACATTATGCGCTTGATACGAAGCCTTTGCTTTCATTTTCCTGAAACCGTCCTCTCTTAGCTGGTCGGTTGTCATGCTGCAATTCATCAACGTCAGCAAGCGTTATTTGGATAGTGGAGAGGTTCTGTCGAACATCAGTTTCCGGCTGGAACAAGGCGAAATGGCCTTCTTGACTGGTCACTCCGGAGCCGGCAAGAGCACCATGCTCAAACTGATTCCCCTGATCGAAAGACCTACCCGCGGACAAGTTCTTTTCGAGGGAAAGCCCATAAATCATTTACCCAAGCGACAGGTGCCTTATCTACGCCGAAAATTGGGGCTGATTTTCCAGGATTATCGCTTGCTGCACGATAGAACGGTTTTTGATAACGTGGCTCTGCCTTTGCAAATAGCCGGCTACGGCCAGCAGGAAACAGCCCGGCGCGTCAGAGCCGCACTCGATAAGGTCGGCTTGCTCCGCAAAGAAAAGCGATACCCTTTAGCGCTGTCCGGCGGGGAGCAGCAGCGGGTTGGGATCGCACGGGCCATCGTACACAAACCCTCCCTGATCCTGGCTGACGAGCCCACCGGAAACTTGGACCCAGAGCTGTCGGCCGAAATCATGGAGTTATTCCGAGAATTCAACCAGGTCGGCGTAACGCTCTTGATCGCGAGCCACAATCTTGATCTGATTTCTAGGTTCGCCTGCCGAAATCTTAAATTACACCAAGGCCGATTGGTCGAAGGCGGCTGAAACGTGCCGATCGTAAGAAACAAGCAGACGCCTCGCAGAAAGCGAGAACCGAATGCGGTTCGCCTCAGACGTACCCGCAACGGCCCAGGAAAACGGCTGCGCGCTTACGCCGATTTGCACGTCGACACCCTTAAATCGAGTTTTGTCCGTCTTCGTCGAACGCCAGTCGCTAGCATCATGACGGTGCTGGTGATCGCCATAGCCCTGACGATACCGGCAAGTTTCCACGTCTTTATCAAGAATGTCCGGCAGGCTAGTTCAACCCTAGAGGCCACTAATCAGGTGTCGTTGTTCCTGAAACCCGAGCTGTCCAACGATACGGGCAGCAAACTCGCCGAAGCGCTCAAAAAGCACCCGCAGATCGAGGCGGCAGAGCTGATCACCAAAGAAGCGGGTTTACAGGAACTCAAGAGCTACAGCGGTTTTGGCGACGCTCTGCAGGCCCTTGATTTCAACCCACTTCCGGTGGTTGTCAGTATCAAGCCGAAGGACTCTCTGACTCGTCCCGAAGAGGTAGAGAAATTATTGGGCGAGCTTCAAGCACTGCCGGAAACCGATTTCGTCCAGCTCGACACTGAGTGGATGCACAAGCTGCACTCCCTGTTAACGATAGCCCAGCGCACCGTTATCGTGTTCAGCGTGCTCTTAAGCCTTGGCGTACTCTTCATCGTCGGGAATACGATCCGTCTAGAATTGCAAAATCGCCGCGACGAAATCGTCGTCGCGAAGCTCATCGGCGCAACCGACCGCTTCATCCGCCGTCCTTTTCTATATGCCGGTTTCTGGTATGGCTTTTTGGGCGGAACGCTCGCCTGGCTTATCGTCAGCTTTTTCCTGTTGTTTTTGCGTGGGCCTTCCCGACGTTTGGCCGAACTCTATGGAAGTCCTTTCACGCTCTCGTTTCTCGGGCTTGCGGAGACCGAACTCCTAATTGGAGTATCGGTCTTACTAGGGGTTATCGGGGCATGGATAGTCGTCACTTATCATTTACGGGAGCTCGATCCTACTTGATTGCGCAAATTTTCTAACTTTAACTATTAGCAGTCGTTATTGTTGAGTGCTAAGCTAAGCAACGGAAATCAATATTGAGGAAACTTATGAGCAACGCATTAACGCTTCCGGTTAATCTCTCGCTCGGCTCCATCGAAGACTATGTCGCGGCCGTAAACGCGCTGCCGCGCTATAGTGCCGAGGAAGAACGTGCATTGGCCTTACGCTTTCGCGAGCATAACGATCTCGAGGCGGCACGACAGCTAGTACTCGGCAATCTACGCTTCGTTGTCCACATTGCGCGGGGTTATCTCGGCTACGGTTTGCCGCTCCCCGATTTGATCCAGGAAGGAAACATCGGCCTCATGAAAGCCGTGAAACGCTATGACCCGGCGGTCGGCGTCCGGCTGGTTTCCTTTGCGGTCCATTGGATCAAGGCGGAAATTCATGAGTTCATTATTCAAAACTGGCGCATCGTTAAAGTCGCGACCACTAAAGCTCAGCGCAAATTGTTCTTCAATTTGCGCAAGTTCAAGAACCGCTTGGGATGGTTGAGCCGTGACGAGGCTAATGTCCTTGCCGACGAACTGGGCGTCGATGTCGCGACGGTTTATGAAATGGAAAATCGTCTAAACAACCAGGATGTTGCCTTCGAGGCCAGCGATGCCGAGAGCGATGATCGAGAAGCGCCAGCCCCCATTCATTACCTTCAGCAGGAAAATGCCGATCCGGCGGATTTGCTTGAAGCTAACGATTGGGGTCAGCACAAGCAGCAGCAATTGGCGGCCGCCATCGAGAAGCTGGACGAACGCAGCCGGGATATCGTCAGGAGTCGTTGGCTGAGCGAGGAAAAACTGACCCTTCACGATCTCGCAATGCGCTACCAAGTGTCTGCTGAAAGGATTCGCCAGTTAGAAAATACCGCCATGAAAAAGCTGCGAAATTGTTTATTGGAAGCTTGAGACTCAGCAAGAGTCATGAATGAAAAAAGGTGACCCCGGGTCACCTTTTTTTTCTGCCTTGCTCCGCTCGTCGAAGCGAGGTGACTGCTTGAACCCTATTACACCGCCTGCGACGTCGTGTCGAGATCCTTACGAAGATGCAACATGGTGAACATACCCAGCGGCGGCAGTGTGTGCCGTTTGACCTCGCGCAACGAAGTGTTGCTTAGGATTTCTTGAACTGGCATGTCGGGACGCCAACCCAGCTTATTGGAGAGCGGCGCCAGAAATTTTTCGATATCGCGCCTGATACCCTTTTCTGCCGCGAAATGATTCACGATAACCACATCTCCGCCAGGTTTACAAACCCGTTCGATTTCGCGGATCACCTTTTCCGGGTTCGGAACTACCGACATGACGTACGCCGCGACTACAGCATCGAAAGTGTTGTCGGGAAATTCAAGCTGTCGCGCATCCATGATGCGCAGGCTCGAAACATGGGTAAGTTTGCCTTTCGCAACCCGCTGCCGCGCTCTTTCCAGCATGTCCGGTGAAATATCGATGCCATGAACTTCATGCTCCTTGCGGTAATAAGAAAGGCTAATACCAGTGCCTACCCCAACCTCAAGTATTTTGCCCGGACGCTTGTTGGTAACGCCGGCCGCCATCGAACGGCCACGGAAGCTCAGCATCCAACCAAAAGTCTGGTCGTATACTGGTGCATAACGTGCGTACGATTTCAGGATGTATTCGAGCTGCATTGTGTTGTCTCTCCTCCCATCCGGTAGCATTATCGATGAGACTTCTCGTTGTTTTTCAAGAAATTCTTGCTTGGCATCCCACCCGGTGAAGGCGCCGCTGAAACTTCAGCATCATTCGCCACATTATTATTGATGATAAAGGTTAACTACGCCTATGGGAATCCGATTGTTTCGCGGTCGAGCCCGACATGCGGCTTTTTGCCGAGAATGCCATGCTACGCCAGACGAGATCATTTAATATAGTTGAGTCATTACTCAACGTTGGGCACCCCGATCATGAGCAAAGTAGTGGAGGTCAAGCTAAACCGCCCGGCGGAAGAACTCGTCGCCAAGGCCAAAGAAGCAGCACGCGACAAGGGTATCCATTTCGTCGGCGACGAACAAAAAGGACAATTTGCCGGCAATGGAATCGAGGGACACTATCGGATCAACGGCGATACGCTCTCAATCCGGATTTCTAAAAAGCCGCTCATCGTTCCGTGGAACCTGATCGAAGCCGCCGTGCGGAGCTATTTTGGATAGTACGAGACCGTTCGGGTATAGCGGCAGGCGGTGGCATAAGGTCTTGTCCCAACGTTCGACGTGAACCGTTCGACCCGCCGATTTCCGGCAAGGCCGATGTTGATTCACGGGTCACAGCACTATAGGGGTCCCAGGCCTCGGCCTCATCATAGCAGCCCGAAACTCGATCCCACAGTTGGCGAGCCGTGGCCTCCGTACGGTCACCCAAAGCGTAGGCCACGATTCGGCGAGCGTGCGAGGCGGAGGCGATCGACAGCCACACCAGTGTGGCTTTCAAGCCAACATAGCTCCCGGCCTCATCGCATTCAAGCACGGGTGAAACCCCGCTGGCCTGAGGTGATTCGACTATTGTGGTGCTCAGAGGCGGCAGGCTTTGGACTTTTCTTGAGCCACTCGGCGACCGTGGCGGGCGCGACGCCAAAGGTCCGTTGGAGCCCCCGTAAGCTGCTGCGCTCCTGATAGGCAGGCAGAAGCTGTTCGCGCTCGGCTTCGGAAGAGCCGCGGGGCGCGGGACATTGACGACATTACCGATCACAGGTGCGGCACCGTTTCAGACGATCCGGTCACTTCCGCAGTGCTGACAGAGAAGCATCTAAACCACCATCGCTGAGACCTCTGAAGCATTGTTTCTACTTCAGACTTCACATTCCCGAGCTAGCCGGATACGAAACGACAGAGCTCACCACGAGATCGAACTTTCCGCAGGTGCCTATCTTCGTCGAAATCAATCGGAACCGAAGTGAACATCAATGCTTCTTCTGATCTCTTGAGGCAGCGCCGGTAAATCGGAACGCGAAACCAGAAACGTCGCAAGACCCGACAAATCCTTGAAGATTCTTTTTTCTTCCATCGTTTCCTGAACGTAGTCGTAGCTCGTGCTTCCGCCCGGTCCCAGTTTAGCTCCCCACACCTGTTGCTGGAACAAGGCACGATCAATGCGCCAAGCGACCAGCTGATCGTCGATATCCATCAACCGCTTGAGGATAGTAAATGGCCCGTCCAGAAACGGTTCCTCCCGATAGAGTAGAAGAAATAGGGCAGACAACACGGCGGATTGGCGGAAATGAAATAATCCTTCTTCCCGCAACAATTCGTACTCTTCCGGCTTGAACAGCGCATCGAACCGATAGTGGGCATTTTCGAGTCTGCCGAGCTGCCTTTTTCGATCCCAGCCGGACAGCCTAGGATCGCTCTGCACCGACTGGTAATCCCGTTCCAGGGTATCATGCACAATCTTGCGGTAACGCGACCAGAATTCCCTCATGTCGATGCTTCGAAAAGGCATGGTCGTAAGCCAATCATCGACGGCCTCGAACAAGCTCTTCTCGCCTTGTGCTTTGCGAAGGGCCGCACGTTCTTCAGGCCGAAACCGATCGAGTGATTGCTGGGTCCCTCGTGCCGCAAGTCCCAGACGAAGTTCGATCTCGCGTAGCCGACTGCTCTCGAACATAGTGTTCGAGGAAAAACGATCCCGTAATTCGAGAAAGTCAAGCGGCGAGATTGTTTCCAGGACCTCCATCTGACGATTCATGATTCGCTGGACCGCGACTAGGCGACCGAGGCGCGCCGCGATCAACCCGATCTTTCGCCGCCCCAGGGGCACCACCGAAAACAACTCGAGCACCGACTTCAGTTCATGAAGGATTTCCTTGAGCCACAGCTCACGCACCTCATGCGCGATGATAAACAGGGTTTCATCGTGAACTGCCCCAGGCACTCGCCCGCTTTCTGGAACCGGGGCTTTGAGAAACACATCAAGCCCTAAATAATCCGAATATTGGAGTTCTTCGCCCGTTGATCCTCTCATAGCATCCCTCTCCCCTCGAGTCCTTCTTGGAGGCAACTTCTCGACCGGTGTCATAAGTCCCTATTCCTCGGTCGCAATCTGTCCGACCAGTGGGATCCTCCGGAACCGACACCATCTACCTATAGGCAGAATTGCAGTATCGCGCCCGGAAAAATCTCTGGTCTATGCGTGAAAATACGATCCTCGGTCAGCTTCCTTATCAACCGTAGGATTATGCATCGAACGTGGAAATCGGCGCCTGTTTGTTCGAACAGCGGGTTCAGTCGATCAGTCGCCTTAACCCGTCTGCCGAACCCGGGACGTTGTAGTTTCCCGGATAGCTGTAAATAGCCTGCCCGAAAGCGGGGCTGACATATTCCAGATTGAAAGCGGTAACGGTATCCGGTCCGACGCCCGGGTAGCTGTATATGGCCTGCCCGTACGCTTTGTTCACATAGACGATTTGCGGATCTTTGACGTAGAAGCGAATTCCGTCGAAAGCCCAATAACTAAAAATGGCGTTATTGAATGCCTTATCGACGTAAATGAGACCCGGGCGCGACGTTTGATCCGGTGCCGTTCCGTCTCTCTCGAATTCCGCCGAAACAGGACCAGGTGTGAACAGCGAAAGGGCTGCCGTCAGCCAAAGCATCTTATAGAAGTTCATACCTCACCTCGTCATGATGTTTATGTCCCCGCTCTTTCGACAACCCGGTCTGAGGGAATGTTTCGCTAAGCGCTTATCCCAAGGACTACGAAAAACCTTCGAACCCGTTTCAGCACAAACCGCCCACTGAAATAACTCCAAGGCCTCGGAGTAAAGACGACGATCGGACTGTAAATCGAGCTAAGTCCAACAAACATACGAGACTGAAGTTTTTTCTCCTGCACATTCGTTTTCTCGTGCAATCCTGCACACATCGATTGCAAGCGCCTATCTGGAATGATGCGATGTCATGGCGATCTCGATAGCCAGAGCAGCCCGTAATTCGGACTCAGAAGCACGGAATCGGCCTAGGAAAGGCGGCCACCGCTAGTAGAAATCTCATTGCCCACTGTGCCAATTGCAAACAGGTGAAAATTTCTCTTCGTGTTCACAGTTAGCCCGGTGAATTTGTTGAAATAAGTGTTTTTCTATCCGACAAAACAAAGAGTTAAGGCAACCGCTGCTGTGGACAATAATTGTCGTTCCCCTGGGCAAGAACTGTGGATAACGAGGCTTGGTTGAGCCATCCGTGGCTTCAATACAGCTTGCCCACAGCATTTTGCGCAGGTTCTACACATGTCGATGGCGGACTTGCGCACGAGATAAAGCCGGTTTTCGGCATGTCCAGCCTAAAAGCAAGTCTCCGCTGCGGGTACAATAGCCCGTCTCATTAATGCCCGAGTCACGATTCCATGAAATACCGTGATCTCCGCGAATTCATTCTCTATCTGGAAGCGATCGGCGAGCTTAAGCGCATTACCGTCGAAATCGATCCCAATCTGGAGATGACCGAAATCTGCGATCGAACACTCAAGGCGGGCGGTCCTGCACTGTTGTTCGAGCGGCCGACAGGATCGGATATCCGTGTGCTCGCGAATTTGTTTGGCACGCCAAAACGGGTTGCCTTAGGAATGGGGCAGGAGTCGGTCGAAGCACTGCGGGAAATCGGAAAGCTCCTGGCTTTTCTCAAGGAACCGGAGCCTCCGAAAGGCATGCGCGATATGTTCGACAAGCTGCCGCTGTTCAAGCAGGTGCTGAACATGCCGACCAAGGAAGTGAAGAGTGCACCCTGCCAGGAAATTGTCTACGCCGGTGCGGATGTCGATCTAGGCCGTTATCCGATCCAAACTTGCTGGCCAGGAGACGCGGGGCCTTTGATCACCTGGGCGCTAGTCATCACCCGAGGTCCACACAAGGAAAGACAAAATTTGGGCATTTACCGGCAACAGGTCATCGCTGAGAACAAAGTCATCATGCGCTGGCTCGCGCACCGGGGAGGTGCGCTGGATTTCAAGGACTGGCAGGAAGTTCATCCTGGCCGGCCGTTTCCTGTGGCGGTCGCATTGGGGGCAGATCCCGCGACTATTCTTGGAGCCGTGACGCCGGTGCCGGATTCACTCTCCGAATACGCTTTCGCGGGACTCTTGCGCGGTGCCAAAACGGAAGTGGCGAAATGTCTGTTGAGCGATCTGCAAGTACCTGCGACGGCCGAGATCATCCTCGAAGGCTTTATTTACCCCGGCGAAACCGCACCGGAAGGGCCCTTCGGCGATCACACCGGCTATTACAACGAAGTGGAAGAATTTCCCGTTTTCACGATCGAGCGCATCACCCAGAGGGAAAACCCCATCTATCACAGTACATATACGGGACGCCCGCCGGATGAACCGGCTGTTCTAGGCCTCGCCCTGAACGAAGTCTTCGTGCCCATCCTGCAGAAGCAGTTTCCGGAGATCGTTGACTTCTACCTACCTCCCGAGGGCTGTTCTTACCGGCTCGCCGTCGTGAGCATGAAAAAGCAATATCCAGGGCACGCAAAACGGGTGATGTTCGGCGTGTGGTCGTTCCTGCGTCAGTTCATGTACACCAAGTTCGTGATTGTCGTGGACGACGACATCGATGCGCGCAATTGGCGGGACGTGATCTGGGCGATGACGACCCGCATGGATCCAGCGCGCGACATGGTGCTGATCGAAAACACGCCGATCGATTATCTGGATTTTGCCTCGCCAGTTTCCGGTCTGGGCTCGAAGGTCGGTTTCGATGCGACCAACAAGTGGCCCGGTGAAACATCTCGCGAATGGGGAAGACCCATCGCGATGACCGAAGCCGTTCGGCTGAAGATCGATCGGCTCTGGGATAGCTTGGGGATTTAGACGAGACCTGTTGACAGGTTGCAATCACCATCGCTGCACCTTTTGAGATGACTAGATATTCTCCGATACTGCGCTTCCTTTGGCTGGTCCTGCTGCTTCTTTTGTTGGGGTCGTATTTCGGACTCGGCTGGTCGGCCGAGTCGGAGCAGGCACGCCCGCTGAACGAATTGCTGAAAGAGTGGCAAAAAGTCCTGGACGAAGCCGAGAAAGAATTGGCCGACCCTGAAATTTCCGACCGAAGGCTTGCGGCTCTGCGCGATCAACTGACAACGATTCAGCTTGAGGCCCGCGCTGCGGAAGAAGCCGCTCGTCCCCAAATTCAAGTGATTCGAGACGAGCTTACTGCGTTGGGGCCGCCACCCACGGAGGGTGCTCCCCCCGAAGTACCGACGGTGGCGGCTAAGCGTAAAGCCATCAACGAACGGCTGGCTGCCGCGGAAGGTGCGATCAAAGAGGCCGACCTCATTATCGCTCGCGCCGCCCGCATTGCGGGGGACGTGAAGTCCTTGCGACGCGCCCGTTTCACGGAGCACGTCCTGAAGCGTGGCGTGTCGCCGCTTTCACCAGCAGTATGGCGTAAAGCCTGGTCTGAGGTGAATACGGGACTTAGCGTCATCACGCACAACGTTCAGCAGTGGTGGACCAGCAACACCTTTGCGAAAGACGCGTGGGCTATCGGCTGGCGTTTGGCCTTAGGAGTAGGCACGGCGATCCTCCTAGCGTTTCCCTTACGCAGGCAGTTGATCCGAAAATTCGGCTATATCGAAATCGAAGCGGAACCGACCTACGGCGACCGGCTGAGAACGGCACTGTTCACGGGGTTCATTCGGGCTTTACTGCCGTCGGCCGCCGCTTTGGCGCTGTTCCTGAGCCTCCTTTATACGGGCGTGTTGACTGAGCGATCATTCGCGGTGGCACGTACAGCTTTGTTCTCGCTGGTTGCGCTTTTTTTCGTGACGGGCTTTTCCCGGGCGGCGTTGGCTCCGTTCGAGCCCGTATGGCGGCTGGTTCACGTTCATGACGCCGGGGCTCTGGCGATCAGCCGCACGGTGAAAGGTTTGGCCATTGTATTTGCTTTAGACCGGGTCTTAGCGCAAGTCGGAGCTCAGTTTAATGCCTCGGTCGAATCGACCCTTTTGCAAAAATTTCTGTTCGGCGTGCTGATTGCCGCATTGTTGCTCAGTCTGCTGCGCCGAGGGATATGGTTCTCCCCCGATAGAGAACCACTCAGCCCCGGCTGGCAGCGCCTTCGATATGTGCTGAAGGCCTTGGTTTACGTCATCCCGATAGCGGGATTGCTCGGTTATGTGGTGTTGTCCGAGTATTTGGCTACTCAGCTGGTGTTGACGGTTGGACTTTATTTGTCCGTGCTTCTCCTCCGGAAGCTCAGTTACGAACTCGTCGACCACATCTTGAGTAAGGAATCGGCTCTGGGCGCAAAACTCCGCAGCAGCTTGGTTCTGAGTGACGATGGTGCGGAGATGCTCAAGTTCTGGGTTGGAGGGACCCTGAACCTCTTGATTATGGTCATGGGGTTGGTTGCGCTGTTGATCTTGTGGGGTGCCGCCGGCAAAGATCTTACCGCTTGGCTTCACGACGTCTTCTTCGGTTTCCGGATTGGCAGCATCACCTTGTCGGTGGCTGACTTGCTCGTGGCGCTGGCGCTCTTCGCTGGGCTACTCGCGGCCACTCGCATGTTACAGAAGGCTCTGGATCAGCGCATTTTCCCGAAGACGCGACTGGATGTCGGCGTCCGGCACTCGATCCGCTCCGGGACCGGCTACGTGGGATTTGCCGTGGCGGCCATGCTGGCGATCTCAAGCTTGGGGATAGACCTCTCCAATCTAGCCATCATTGCTGGTGCCCTATCCGTCGGCATCGGTTTCGGCTTGCAGAATATCGTCAACAATTTCGTGTCGGGGCTGATTCTTCTCATCGAACGCCCAATCAAAGCCGGCGATTGGGTCGTGGTGGGCGATCATCAGGGCCATGTCAAAAAGATTAGCGTCCGGGCGACTGAAATTACGACCTCCGATCGCGCGTCGGTTTACATTCCCAACTCCACGTTGATTTCGGGTGCGCTGACGAATCGGACCTATGCCGACAAACCGGTGGGGCGCATTTCGCTCCCACTCGGCTTGTCTCATGATACGGACGCCAAACGGGTGCGTGACCTTCTGTCGAAGATCGCGCTGGATCACCCGGAAATCCGACGAGTGCCTCCGCCCGTCGTTTTGTTCAAAGGCTTTGCGGAAAGTGTCAGAAACTTCGAGCTGATCGCATTTGTCCACGATGCTGGAAAACTCGATGCGGTGATCAGCGATCTTTGTTTCGAGATCGACGATACCTTCCGCAAGGAAGGAATCCCGTTCCCATTCCCGCCTCGGAACGTGAATCTGAATCTGAACGGTGATCAGCTACGGCAAATCCTGACGGCGCGCGGGGACAACAGGCCGTCGGCGGATTGAGAATTCATTTGCCCGGCCTGGATTTCCAGGCCGGGCGACTCCGGGACAGTGCTTCCCGGGTGTGCTCACAACCCAGGTAGGTCGAGGCAACAGAAGAAACTAGATAAGCGATTTACGCACCCGCGGGGGTCATTCCGACGGGTCGTCGGTTGGGTCGACTGTGGCGCGCAGCGCATCGGTCAAATGAGGCTGAATAACGCCCTGCATGATTTGATGGAGCTTGGGATTGGCCGTTAGCACATTGCCGGACTCGAAATATTTGCCCGTTCCAGCCAAATCGGTCACGATGCCGCCCGCTTCCTGAATCAGCAGGACACCCGCGGCCATGTCCCACTTTTTGAGGCCAATTTCCCAAAACCCGTCCAGACGTCCCGCTGCCACATAAGCCAGGTCCAACGCGGCAGATCCGGCGCGCCGAATGCCCGCTGTATCCTTCATGAGATCTCGCAGCATACCGAGATAGGCATCGACATGACGCTGATCTTTGAACGGGAAACCGGTGCCGAGTAGCGCTCCTTTCAACCCGTTCTGCTTGCTCACCCGGATGCGCCGGTTGTTGAGTGATGCACCCGCGCCGCGCGCGGCTGTGAACAGTTCCTGCCGAAGCGGGTCGTAGATCACTCCCTTTTCGATGCGCCCGCGATGGAGCAGAGCAATGGACACACAAAACTGAGGAAAGCCGTGGAGAAAATTAGTGGTCCCATCCAGGGGGTCAATGATCCAGACGAAATCGGTCTTTGCCGCCCCTTGACGACCGCTTTCTTCGCCGAGAAAAGCGTGGGTGGGGTACGCTTTCTGCAGAGTGTGAATGATTTCACGTTCCGCCTGGCGGTCTACTTCGCTGACAAAGTCGTTTCGTCCCTTCGGCGTGATCGTAAGTAGGTTCACCCGGTCCATCGAACGGACAATAATATCGCCCGCCGCCCGAGCCGCGCGAACCGCGATAGTGAGCATGGGATCCATATTGGAATCGGCTGGTTGAAAAACAATTTAGGTTATCAAATTTCTGATAATATTTTACTTTTTTCGGTTTTCCCATCGCTGACGCATGAACTGCTTGTCCCATGTCAGGATCGTGCTCGTCGGAACCACGCATCCCGGCAACATTGGCGCGACGGCACGCGCCATGAAAAACATGGGACTGCGCGATCTGGCCTTGGTCTCGCCCAAAGTTTTTCCCAGCGGAGAAGCTACCGCCCGGGCGTCCGGGGCCGATGACATACTGGCCGGCGCGCGGCTTTGCCATCACCTACAGGAAGCCATAGGCGATTGCGCCTTGGTGGTCGGAGCCAGTGCACGGCTACGCACGATTTCTTGGCCTCAGCTCGATCCGCGGGAATGCGCGCAACTGGTCAGCGCGAGCAACGCAAAGACAGCCATTTTGTTCGGACGGGAACATTCTGGGCTCACCAACGAGGAATTGGAACGATGTCATTATTTGCTCCACATTCCCTGCAATCCCGAGTTCAGCTCGCTGAATGTCGCGGCTGCCGTTCAGATCGTAGCCTACGAGCTGTTTTTGGCCGCTCGGGAACAAGCATCTGCCGACTTTGCCGCTCCGGCGTTGGCGACAGCCGAAGAAATGGAGTCTTTTTACGGACACCTGGAGCGCACTTTGCACGACCTTCGGTTTCTCCACGAGAGGAAAGCGGGGCCTTCGGTCATGCGCAGGCTCAGGCGCATCTTTAACCGTTCTAAGCTGGAGAAAAAGGAAATCCATCTTTTACGCGGCATATTGACGGCCGTTCAAATGCGAATACGACCTCAGACCTGATCGTTTATGTGGCAACGATTAAAAGAAGAATTCAGCTGCATTTTCGAGCGCGATCCGGCAGCGCAATCCTATTTCGAAATTTTTACGACCTATCCGGGTGTGCACGCGATTTTGGCGCACCGATTTAGCCATCGTTTGTGGAACTTGGGGTTCAAGTGGCCGGCGCGGTTTATTTCAACCCTGGCCCGTTGGTGGACGGGCATCGAAATCCATCCTGCCGCACGAATCGGGAGGCGTTTCTTTATCGACCACGGCATGGGGGTCGTCATCGGCGAAACGGCGGTGATCGGTGATGATTGCACGCTGTACCACGGCGTGACATTAGGGGGAACATCCTGGAAAAAGGGAAAACGTCATCCGACGCTGGGAAATGGGGTCGTGGTCGGCGCCGGAGCCAAGATACTGGGTCCCATTACGGTAGCCGACGGCGCCCGTATCGGCTCCAATTCTGTCGTACTGAAGAATGTCCCGCCCGGCGCTACGGTCGTCGGAATTCCAGGCCATGTGGTGAGCGCCGATCGCCAGGCTCACGAAGCGCGGCGGCAGGCTATCGCCAGCAAACTGCGTTTCGACGCCTACGGTTTGACGCCCGACATGCCCGATCCGGTGGCTCACGCTATCAACCATATGCTCGATCACATACAGGCGCTGGACGAGCAAATCGAAGCGTTAAAGCGAGCGCTGAAACAGCAAGGAATCAACGTCTCGGAAGAACCATTACCCGAATTGGAGCATTGCGAGTTGAAAACAGGTGAGGAAAAGTAAAGAGAAAGCACCTGTTCCAGCCGCGAATCACGCCGTCGCGGAAGCTATCTTTCCAGCACTTCGAAAATCTTGTTTGCCCAGCCGACGCTGTCCAGATGAATCCGGCCGACTTGACCCAAGTCGAGATGTTCGAAATGCACCGCGTCCAGTTGCCAGCGTTCATAGTTGATCGCGCAGTCGAGGGCCTCTCCCGCGAGCCCTGTGTGAAACACCAGCGCTTCTTTGACCTCGCCTGCTAAAGGCAGGCTCGAAACCGCTTCGTCCAAAGGGATCTCGAGCAATTGATCGATAGTTGACATGAGACCAACAAGGAAGAACTGGTCGCTGTTCGGCAACCTCCGGGTAGCCGCGAGCGATTCGCACATTTTCGCTCGAATCAGTGCGATCTTGATGATTTCGCTTGATTGATCGGGAAAGCTCGCCAGGCTGATCAGAGATGCCCAACGCTGGATTTCGCGGATACCGAGGTAAGTAATCGCATATTTCAGAGAGTCGATCTTTTTCGGTAGCGCATAAAATGCTGAGTTGATGTAGCGGAGAAGCTTGTAGCTGAGTCCCACGTCTGTGGAAATCGTGCGCGTCAGTTCCGGGATAGAGATATTCGGCTGATTGATCTTGGCCAGAAGCTGCAAGACCGCATGTTGGCTCGTTTCCAGCCGTCTTCCCCGCAGGATGTTGGGCCGGCTGAAAAAAAATCCTTGAAAATACTCGCAGCCGAGTGCGCGATATTCCTGATATTGCTCCTGTGTTTCCACCTTTTCTGCCAGAAATCGAATCGGCAGCTTCTTTAGCCGCTGTATCATCGATCTGGCAGCGTCCACCGTGATTTTTTGAATGTCGAGCTTGATGAAATGCGCGAATTCGATCAGAGGGAGCCAACGTTCGTCTAAATCGAAATCGTCGAGCGCAATCTTGTAACCTTGCGTAACCAAATTTTGCAGGGCCTTAATCAAAGCATCATCGATATGGACGTCTTCCAACACCTCGATGACTGTCTTTTCTTTCGGCAGCAGCAAGGCGGTCTCGGAGAGTAGGTTTTCCCGAGTCAAATTGATGAAAGCGAGTTGCGTCCCGACAATCTGATCCAAACCATATTCGAGCAGGCTATCTACAATGACTTGGTTGCTGGCGGCCGTCGGCCCGAATGCTTCCACCGTGTTGCCGTTTATGTCGCGGAACAGTAATTCATAAGCAAAAACGCGCAAATCGCGGTCGAAAATTTGTTGTCGTCCGATGAGAAAATCGTTTCTCATGATAATCCAGTCTTTTATCCGAGATTCCGGGAGGTGCGATCTACCCGATCATTGAACCGCGAACACTAGTCTTTTCGCCGGCGTTGGATAGGTGTAGGGAAACAAGGACTGCCTGGCAAAGACCAGCATGTCCTATAGACCAAGAGTGGATACCTTGAACGGCATTTGGAGGTTTTTTGCCAGTACAGCTCGAAACCAGCCTTTAGCTCCTGACCGAGCAAAAGAATAGTTCAACTTCCGAAAAATAGGTATATATAGTGCCAAGCAGAACCTTGATATCCAGACGGAGTACTCATGTCTGACTCAACTATCGACTTTGACAGTGATGTACTTAAGCGCAGCCACACCATCCCGGTTCTGGTCGATTTCTGGGCCCCTTGGTGTGCGCCCTGCCGTGCTTTAGGTCCGATCTTGGAACGCCTTGCCGGAAAACATTCGGAGCGTTTCACCCTGGTCAAGATTAACACGGAGGAATTGCCGGAAATCGCCGCACGCTATGGGATTCGAAGCATCCCGAATGTCAAGCTTTTCGTCGATGGCCAAGTGATCGACGAGTTTACTGGTGCATTGCCGGAATCCATGATCGAGGAGTGGCTGAACCGCGTCCTGCCGAGTCCGCTTAGAGCAAAGATCAGGCAGGCGGAGAACGAGATATTGGCCGGCCACTCCGATAAAGCTGCCGCGCTTTTGGAAGAGGTACTTGCTGCCGAGCCGGGCAATGCCGCGGCAGCTGTCATGCTGGCTCGCCTGCTACTCTCATCCGACCATAAGAGAGCCGCGGCGATGGTTGCTGGGATTGGCCCCGATTCGGATGTTTATCCGCTGGCCGAAAGTATTCGTACTTTTTCCCGGTTGTTCGAGTATACCGAGCAGCCGGAAACCCTGCCCGACGCTCCCGTCAAGACAGCCTATCTCTCCGCGATTAAGCACTTGAAGAGTGCCGATTTCGAGCGGGCCCTGTCAGGCTTCATCGACGTGGTGAGAAAGGCTAGGCACTACGACGACGACGGTGCACGGAAAGCTTGTCTCGCCGTTTTCGCATTCCTTGGCGACGATCACGATCTCACGCGGGAGTACCGCGGGCGGCTCGCCAGCGCCTTATATGTCTGACGGGCCAACGCTCATTTGTGAATTTTAACCCGGAAATATTCCGGTTTGGCGTCATCCACCAAATCGACGCTTGCGGAAAAAGAGCGGACCTCGCCCCGTTCTAGCATATCCAGATTCGGCGTGCCGTCCTCATGAAATCCTATCTTCGACAAGCCCACCTGAACGCCGACCCGGTCGAAGAAAAGGATGTCAACCGCCGGGTGGACCAGCGACAGACCCGAATTCTCCATGACGATCTTATACTCGTAATGCTTATCGGAGCCCTTGCCCGCTACAGTGAAAACAATGTTTTTCACATAGTCCATTTCGAGGTTGATTACTTTATCTAACTCCAGCTTGGCCAAATTCGGCAAGCGCGAAGCCGTTAACGAGGCAATCTCGGCCCGTAGTCTTTCAACTTCGGGTCTAAGCGCTTTGAGTTCCTGGGCCTGTTTCTTCTCCAAGACTGTCAATTCCAGCTTTTCCTGTTCGGTCAGTGCCAACTGGATAAACAGGATTAGAAGCATCACCGCTTCGACGATCGATACGATGGACAAGAAAAAAATCAGCTTGGTGCGGGAAGAACTCCGATATTTGTATTTTCCTTGGTGCCAATAAGACTTGGACTTCTCCGTCACGTGGGCAGAGTCTCTGTTTGATAGCTGGTACATTTTTTCCTCCCCAGGCGATGCTCCTATCAACGATCTCAGCAAGCTTGTCGAGATCTCGCACGTCCCTCTAGCACTTTCCTTAACGGCACAAAACCGTCTTTATTCCGTTGTTAGCTTCGGACAGCGGCTCTCATCCCTCCTTTGAAAACTCCTGCTAAAGTTTGTGGAAAGAATGTGCCGAACGAACGTGAAGAAATCCGGGGCAAAATTATCCACAACTCCGTCACAGGCGTACACTGTTTTTGACACAGCTTTGTGTATCGTATAAAGCTTTGTTTTAAAATGAAAGATCAAAGAAATAGACAAGTTTTGCCGGAGCTTGTAATCAATTGGGAAAATTTCTGAATCGTTAAAATTTGGCAATGTGAACACTAGCATGTCCTTTCCGTGTTCATAGCTAAGCTTCGGCAGCCACAAAAAAAGACACGGTTGACTTTTTCGTTTGAAGCCAGCCGATCTCTAACAAAGGCGTCACGCAGTAAGAATCGATAAAGGGGGGAGAGATGAGCGCATTTAGTGTTTTCGTATTGTTTCTCTTGGTGCTGTCCATCGTTCTGGTTGTACTGAGTGTCAAGTTCGTTCCCCAAGGTTGGGAATACACGGTGCAGCGATTCGGAAAATACACGGCGACGCTTAAGCCCGGACTCAATGTCATCGTACCGATCGTCGATCAAATCGGCGCACGGATTAATATGATGGAGCAAGTCCTGGACGTACCATCGCAGGAGGTCATCACCAAGGACAATGCCATGATCACAGTGGATGGCGTTGTGTTCTTCCAGGTTGTGAATGCAGCTAAAGCAGCCTACGAAGTAAGCGATTTGAACCTCGCCATCATGCAGCTCACGATGACGAACATCCGTACCGTCATGGGGTCTATGGATCTCGACGAACTGTTGTCGAAGCGGGACGAAATTAACGCTCGCTTGCTCTCGGTGGTTGACGATGCGACCACGCCCTGGGGTGTCAAAGTAACGCGTATCGAGATCAAAGACATTACCCCTCCGCAGGATCTGGTAGACGCCATGGCGCGTCAGATGAAAGCGGAACGAGACAAGCGCGCGGCCGTGCTCGAGGCGGAAGGTCTCAAACAAGCAGCCATACTGCGCGCCGACGGCGAAAAACAAGCCGCCATTCTGGAAGCCGAAGGTCGAAAGGAGGCTGCATTCCGGGAGGCGGAAGCCCGCGAGCGCCTTGCCCAGGCGGAGGCACGAGCCACTTTGATGGTATCTGAAGCCATCGGCAAAGGCGACGTTCAGGCCATCAATTACTTCGTCGCTCAAAAATACGTCGAAGCCCTACAAAATCTGGCGGCCGCGGAAAACAACAAGATTATTCTCATGCCATTGGAGGCCTCCAGCGTGATCGGGGCTTTGAGCGGCATCGGCGAAATCACTAAAGAAGCGTTTTCGAAGAAGGCAAGCTAAATGGCATTCGAGGTCGTTTTTTGGCACTGGTGGGCGCTCGGTGTCTTCCTTCTCATCGTCGAACTCCTTGCTCCGGGGATATTCTTTTTGTGGATGGCCGAATCGGCTTTCGTGGTCGGTGTGGTCAAGCTGATCGTGCCTGCGCTGGCGTGGGAGTATCAGCTGATACTGTTCTCAGTGCTGTCGGTCGTCAGTATCGCGGTGTTCCGGCTATTTCTGAAAAGGCATCCGATCGAGACTGACCAACCTTTGCTGAATCAACGGGCTGCCCAATACGTAGGACGGCTTTTTACGCTCGAGCACCCAATCGTCAACGGTCAGGGTCGGATCCGTGTGGATGATTCCATCTGGAAGGTGCAAGGGGAGGACTGCGAACCGGGCAGCAAGATTAGGGTAGTGGCTGCGGACGGCGTAATTCTGAAGGTGGAAAAAGCGGAGTAGACGCGGTTTTCAAATTCGAAACGCTTTGACGCGCCGCCGCAACCGATCGATGTCGGATGACTCCGCTTGCCGTCCGTAGCGGATCTTGAGGAAGAGCGCGGTAATCGCGGCGATGGCTTCCTCAGCCTCGGAATGTTCAGACGCGGCGCGCAGGGCGAAGTCCCGGGGTCCTTCACCCGGCCGCTTGATCACACCGCGTTTCGCCAATTTCCCGAGAAAACGACTGTATGCCTTGAGAGCGGGATCGATTGTTGCCGGTTTTTGGCGAGGCCTGAGCCAAAGTCCGAGTAATGCGGCGAGAAAAACCAAGAGTGCCGCCAACCAGGTGATCAACCCTCGCCAGTCAACGATGCCAAGTGCTTCCCAGAACCGCTTTTGATATTCCGGGTTGTAGCTTAGTACCCATTGGTTCCACGCGTGATCGATACTGCTCCAAACAAGGCGGACCCGAAGGTACCAGTCTTGGAACCTCAGAGCAGGATCGGACATAGCTCGTTCGACGGCATCAAGACCGCCTTGGGAGTCCGCCCACTGTCGGTCCAAATCCATACCCTGCTCGATTCGGTACGGAGCCACCGCGGCAGTCGGATCGATACGAGTCCAGCCTTTCCCAGGTAACCACGCTTCGGCCCAAGCATGGGCGTCGGCTTGCCGCACCTCCAGGAAATGGCCTACTGGGTTCCACTGCCCTCCCTGATACCCGGTCACCACCCTGGCCGGAATTCCCGCGGCGCGCATGAGGTAAACGAACGCCGTGGCGTAATGCTCACAGAAGCCTCTGCGGGTCTCGAAAAGGAACGTATCCACGGGTTTGTCCGAAATCGGTGGCGGATTGAGTGTGTATACAAAAGGCTCCTCTCGGAAATGAAGCAGCGCCTTGTTCACGATGTCGTGCGGAGCAGACGAGGACCTGCGCCAGCGCTCGACTAGTCGGACAATGCGTTTCGACGGCTTATCCGGTAATTGTAGGCCTAGCTTGCGTTCGGCCGGGCTAAGTTCGCCGGTTCGGTAGTTCGGATATGACGTGATCGTGAATTGCCGGCGCTCGCCGATTGTTTGCGGTGCTAATAGCAGATAGTCGCGCGTTAGGGAGAGGTTAGGAGGAAACGTTGCGGGTAGGTCCAAGGCGAACACCCAACGGTTTTGATGCGGCTCCAGAGTGATCGTGTAACGGTAAGCCGTTCCGACGAATTGCGGCGGTCGAATATCGTTTCGCCCCTGTTTGGGCAGCAGGGTCCAGCGTTTTCCGTCGGTATGCCAGAATACCGGCCCCCGCCAATAGCGATCCTCGGGTGGCGGAATGGGGCCGTCGAAATCGACGCGAAAGGCGGGCTCCCTCGATAAGGCGAGACGGCTCACGCTACCCGGCTCGATGATGTCGCTGAGGCCGGTTTTCGCCACGTTCGGATCATCCGGAAGAGCCCATAAAGGCCCCGCGATACGCGGGAAAAATATGAACAGAACCACCATGATCGGCGACGCTTGTGCCACCAACAGCGCCGCCATTTTCAACTGAGCTTTGAGAGACAGAACGGAGCCGGCGTTTAATCCGATCAGCACTGAGATGAGCAAACCGACGGCAGCCAGGGTATAGATCGCCAAGACGACGCTCTGGGAAAACAGGTACTGGGTTAAGGCCACAAAGAACGCGAGATAGACCACTAGGTAGACATCGCGTCGGGTCCGCATTTCCAGCAACTTGAGTCCGAGGCCGACGAGAAATAGGCTGGATCCGGCCTCGCGTCCGTAAAAACGATGGTAATCGACGTAAACCAAGGCCGCTCCGCCGACGGTCAGCAGAAAGAGTAGGAGGCGGCCGGGCTGCAAGCTGGGCCGATACTGGGAAGCGCATCGCCAAGCCGCCATCAAAGAAAAGTAAAGGACGATTCCCAGGCCCAAATTGAGGAGATGCGGCGCTGCTACGAAGAATACGCTGAACAAGAGCAGGTTCTGCTGCGTACGGTTCGGCCTGAACGATGGCGTGCTAATCTTCATGAGCCGAAAAGAGCCAGCGCCTCGAGACATTTTCGGCAGTGCGACGCCCCATGACCCGCCGGTATGGCGATTCCCGGAAGATCGAGCGAGTAGCGCATTCGCGCCTGTTCCGCATCCAGCACCCAACGGCAAAGCCGACTGAGGCGCGCTTCCGTATCCGTTCCTTCGGTGGCCGACCAGCTTAAACGCAGCGTCTCGGTTTCTCCCCCTGAATATTGCTTGATAAGCGGATCGAGCCCTTTCGCCAGGCTTTTCCAATGAATACGCTTGAGCGGATCACCTGCGTGATAAGCCCGAAATCCTTGGAAGTCGTCGGAAGCACTGCCCGCGGAGGCATCGACCCGTGCGCCGGAGAAGCGCGGGAAGGGCAGCCGCTCCCGAGAGGGTCTCGGGTAAACCAAAATCCTGTATTTCAGATTGATCGGTGACCAGGCATAGAAGATTCCTAACGGAAACAAGGTGCTGATGGTTACGGTTTCGAGTTCGAGCCACCCGCGCTTTTCAGCTCGGACACGAAGAGGCGCCAAAACGGTGTTTTTGGGCGGTATGTCCAACCGTATCGGAGTCGCATTTCCGATTCTCACGTCGACCCCATAGCGCGGCAAAGCATCGGGGTTGCTCAACCGGAGCTCGAAAAGTGCCTGATCGCCGGCGAATACCGGACTGGCATTGCCTCGGGTCACAATCAGTCCGGATAAATTTCGATAGCTATATAGCATCGACGAAATCGCCGCAGCAGCGAGCAGGAAGGTGAGGATGAATGCCAGGTTGCTGCCGTAATTGATGGCAGCGAGCCATTGGATGACGAGCAGCAGCGCAAGGCCGAAACCGGATCGACTGGGAACAATGAAAATGCGCCGATGACGCAAGGTGATGGGTGCGTCCGTGGCTTTCTCGCCGCGGAAAAAGCGGTGCGGGCTTAAGCGTTCACGGAGCGTGAACGTTGCCATCTTCATACTGCCGGCACTTGTTCCAGCATCGGCGAGACAACGGCATCCGGACCAGCTCCGCCGTTTGATATAGGACGCAGCCGGTGCGCGCAAACCGGACCCAAAACCGCCTGTACGTCCTCGGGCAGGACCGCGTCGCGGCCTTCGATGAAAGCCCAGGCGCGGGCGGCGTTCAGGAGGGCGAGACCCGCACGCGGTGACAAGCCGTATTCGTAATGGCCCGATTCGCGGCTGAACCGAATCAGTGCCTGAAGATAATCCAACAAGGGGTCGGAGACATGAACGGTTTTGACCATGCCCTGTAAGGTAAGCAACTCGTCGGCAGGCAGACAAACTGGAATTTGTTCAAGCAGAATGGCGCGCTCCACACCCTTCAACAAGGCGCGCTCGGAACGGCTGTCCGGATAACCCAGGCTTATTCGCATCAGGAAACGATCTAACTGGGATTCGGGCAAAGGAAAGGTTCCGATTTGGCACACGGGGTTTTGAGTGGCGATGACGAAAAACGGTTCCGGTAGCGAACGGGTTTGGCCCTCGACCGTAACTTGGTGCTCTTCCATTGCCTCGAGCAGGGCGCTCTGCGCCTTCGGCGTGGCACGGTTAATTTCGTCCGCGAGAATCATCTGATGGAAAATCGGGCCAGGTTGAAAAAGAAACGTATGGCTCTTTCCGTCGAAAATCGAGGAGCCGACGATATCGGCCGGCAACAGATCGCTAGTAAATTGGATGCGCTGATAGTCGAGGCCCAACAGATTGGCGAGCGTGTGTGCTAATGTCGTTTTGCCGACCCCGGGGACATCCTCGATCAGCAAATGCCCTCGTGCTAGCAGGCAGCAAACCGCAAGACGGATTTGGCGCGGTTTGCCGAGGATAATGGTATTAGCGGTCTGGAAGAGTCGGTTTAGAGCGTTGCGCATGTGGAACCTGAGAAATCGTCTTCGGAACGAAGTATAGCTTTGTCGCAAAGCGTGGGGCGGCTGACCTCACCCTGGTCTTTGTTTGTAGTGTGAAAACGCCGGAATCGGTTTTGATCCTCAAATCGGGTATCTTTTTATGAGCTAGAAGTGATGCCCTACGGTTTTTAACGTGTTTCAAGGAGCGCCGCTCTCGACACAGTCGTTAACGACAGCGAGACGCTCATCGAGCGATTAAAGCCGGACCCCGGGCTCTCCGAGCCGGTCTACAAACAGCCGCTAAATCGTATTTCTGCGATGATTCAGTCCGGGGAAATTGCTGATGGGTACCGCTTGCCGTCGGAGCGTGCTCTGGCGGAAGCGCCCAATATCAGCTGCACCACGGTGCGGCGCTGCTACGACGAACTACGCGCACAGAACCGCATCAGCACGCACGGCGTCTCGGGGTGAAGCTTAAGCCGCCTCCGGGAATTAGTCCCAAGATGGGCCGGCTGAAAGGCCTTACCGAAGAGATGCGTGAATTGGGCATGCGCCCTTCGACCCGCGTACTGGAACGGGCTATCGTGCAAGATCGTATCGTGTCTTCGATTTTCGGCCGTCCCTCGACGGCGAGTTTCTAAAACTAATGCGTTTGCGCCTGGGCGATGACATCCTTCTGTCGCGGGAATGTGCCCGGTACGATCTTACCCTCACGCCCGAACGGGCCGACTGAGATCTCTCCGGCTCGGTTTACGCGTTTTTGCAGGAGCAGTACGGCGTGTTGCTGACGTATGTCGAGCAAACCATAGAAGCGGTAATGAGCAGCGATGTGGAGGAGGAAGCGTTCGGGTTTCCCGAGCCTCGGTCTTGCCTGCTTTTGAAGCGCAAGACTGATTCCACGAATGGGCCCATGGCAGAGTAGGTAGAGAGGACATTCAGAGGCGACGCCTACGCTTATCGGGTAATACTGCAATTGTAAGGCCGTGATTCGACCAAGGTAACTCGCCCCGTTACACCGTCTACTTTGGTATTTGAATGGTTTGAATGAAATCCTCCACCTCGGTGGCACGGGGCAACGCACGTAACACGCCCATTCTCGACGCTACCCAGGCACCGCAGGCGTTCGCCCATCGAAGTGCATCGGTTAGCGTCATCCAGAACGCGAGGGCTGCCAAAAGTCCGGCGCTGAAAGCATCGACCGGCGTAATAGGGTAAGCGGGTTGACACAGGGGTGGCTCGTTCCGCGACACGGCACCGCAGCCTTCTGCGCCAAGTGTCGCCACCATCAATTCACCTGTCCAACCTTATCGCGCAATCCATTCCGATAGAAGTGACGACCAGAGTTGCGGGCTTCGCGCCGTGCCGGAATCTAGCCCCAACAAAAGGGCGGCTTCAGACCTGTTGACCATGAGGATATCCGTGACCTTCGACAAAGCCAAGTCTGGGAAGCGCCAGGGTGAAGGATTCAACACCGTGTGCGCCCCTTGCTGATGCGCATACCGAAATGAGGCCAATATAGGCTTTTCATTGATTTCGAACCCGGCATAAACCCAGTCCTCGCGTCCCAGAGATTCAAGCGCCCCGCTCAAGTGTTCTGCGCGCAACAACACGTTGGCGCCCGGATAAGCGGCCCGGAAATTTTCGTCGTTCGGTGCGATGAAGCCTATTCCGAAGCCGGAGCGATCGCCTAGTCTCACAACATGGCGGTCATCTATGCCTTCCTCACATAGAAACCGCAACAACTATCCCCCGCCGTGTCAGCCCCAACTCTCAGCGCCAGAGCGACCGGTACCTCAAGCCGATGTATTCCTATCGCAAATAGGTTTGACAACTAACGACAGTTGACCGCGGCACCTTTCTCCTTCCTGTGCTTTTAAGGAGAACAGCACATGATCAGGCGAACAAAAAACAACGGTTTGGCATCCTCGGCATTCGGGCGATCTTCGTCTCTCATTGCGAATCGAAACGATAGTAGGAGAAATGGTTTTGCCCACGGACAAAATTCTGGGCGCAACTGCGGATTCGCAAGGAAATTTTCCGTGATTAACAGGCACGATTTTGGAATGGAAACCTTGGCGATTCCGCTCCGCGCTCAGATGTTGCAGGTGAAGAGTTTCAGCACTCATGGAGTGGTGGCCAACTTGCGCTCCAACCTTCGGCCAGCCGGGGATGGGTTGACGGAATCCGCCAAAGACGAGGCCGATTCCTCCGATCCATTAGCAGTGACAATTCCGGTGTTCTCGCATCCTCTGGATTCTTAGGGATCAGAACGGTTTGTACATCGTGAGGTGAAACGCCGACGGGAAATTTACGCGCCGCACGGTTGGAGGCTGACCGAGATTTTTTGAAAGGGAGCTCGATCTAATGCGTAAGCTCCGGAGGAAAAAATATGGAAGGTTTCAAATTTAAAAACTTTTGGCGATCTGTCATCACCGTGGCCGCAGTGGGACTGCTGGGGTTGTGCGCAGCCTGCGCCTCCTCGTCTTCTTCATCCAAGAAGAGTGCCACAGTGCCGATCGAGTTACGTATCGTAGCGACCGAATTTAAGTACGAGCCGAATGTGCTCGAGGTGCCGGCGGGCGTTCCCGTGAGTTTGCTTATCGACAACTCCAGAGCAGCAACGGAGCACGGCTTGACCCTTGTCGAGTTCGGGGTGCGCTTGGAGGTAAGGGCGGGTGAAGTGGCCCGAAAAACGGTCGTCTTCGACCGTTCTGGCGAATATGAATTCATTTGTGATCTTCCCGGCCACAAGGAAGCGGGCATGAAGGGTAAGCTGTTGGTCAAGGGGTGAGATTCTTGCGCCTGATGAGCAGCTACGCTGAGGGTAGTGCCGATCCCAATTCAAGGGTTATGGCGCGTGCTCAATAGCGCTGCAAGGGATTGCTGCCATCGATGGCCCTTCCATTTCGTCAAGCGGCCGGATTTTGTGGCCTTTCCCGTGTTTCGGCCGGCCCTAAACGATGTTCGATGATGGAGACCTCGATGAAGAGAAACATGGCTTTCTCGCATTACTGTTTGGCGGGTCTGTTACTTCTGGGCTTGTCCTCGTGCGCAAAGCTTCCTTCCGGCTCGTCAGGGCAACAATCGGGCGGGGCTAAGGCTGTGGCACTGCCCGTCGGCCTTATGCGCCTGCCGCAGCCGCAAGTCGCTCCGCCTGTGAATCGCGACAACCCCGCGATAGTGTCCGTCGAATTGGAAACGAAGGTGGTCACCGCCTTGATGGCTGACGGTGTTGGCTACACCTACTGGACCTACAATGGCACCGTACCAGGACCGATGATTCGGGTACGGCAGGGCGATACCGTAGAGCTGACGCTGAAGAATTCTCTGGATAGCCCTGTAAGCCACAGTATCGACTCGCACGGCGTGACGGGACCTGGTGGAGGTGGCAAGCTCACTCAAACCCTGCCGGGCGGCACCAGCGTATTCCGGTTCAAGGCCCTGAATCCGGGCGTCTACATTTACCATTGCGCGACGCCAATGATCCCCCATCACATCAGTCACGGCCTGTATGGCCTTATGGTGGTCGAGCCGCCAAAAGGCTGGCCCAAGGTGGACCGTGAGTTTTACATCATGCAAGGCGATTTCTACCTTAGCGGCGATCCGACCCAGCCCGGAATGCACGAAGCCGTCGTTGACAAGATGTTGAAGGAAGAACCCGATTATGTGGTTTTCAACGGCAGTGTCGGCGCTTTGAGCGAAGAGAATGCACTGAGGGCCAACGTAGGCGAAACGGTGCGCGTCTTTTTCGGTGTCGGGGGACCGAATACGACTTCCAGCGTCCATCTCATCGGCGAGATTTTCGACCGGGTGTATCCGGAAGGAGCATCGGAACCGCTTAGCAACGTGCAATCCCATCTGGTTCCGGCGGGCGCTGCCGCTATCTTCGAGGTCAAGCTGGACGTACCCGGCACTTACATTCTGGTCGACCACAGCCTCGCGCGGCTGCATAAAGGAGCGGCGGCGTTCCTGACAGTGGAAGGACCAGAGAACCCGGCAGTGTTCCAATCAGTGGTCAACACCAGTCCGAGCATCAGCGGCGGACATTCATCATACAGCCATTGCGTCGGGATGCCAGGATTAAGGAGTGGACGGTTTTCGGGAGAGAACGACGAATACCATGTAATTGACGCTGTATGCCGATTATGCACTACGGGTACTGATCCTACCACCATCTGGCAAAGGTGGTTCAGCAACTCGCTACTGCGGGCTATATCGAAAGTTTCCGTGGCAAGCGCGGCGAATAACGCTGGGGCAAACTCCGGAAAGGATCAATCTCGGTAAAGTCTTGCGCCGCATGGAGCCGTGCTTCTTCATCGCGGAATGTTTTGAATTTCGGAAAAGCCCATGCCGAATCATGCCCGCATGCCAACTGAAAAAAGCGCTCTTCGAAGCGGCTTCGGCGTTTCAGGATGTTCTCGATCGGTATACCTTGGCCGATCTACTCAAGAGCCACGTCTCACTGAGTGAATTGCTCAGCAATAGAGGCGGTTCGTCCGTCAGCGGCGCCGGGCCATAAGGTCCGGCTGTTCTGCCAAGCGTTTCCGGGATCTATGCTTGGAGGGAGCCGGGCGTTGGTATCTCTTCCAACGGTGCTGAACATGTTTTTCTGGGTAACGAACGGCAATGTGTCCTGCCGCCCGGATACGGGTTTGTTCAGAGACGGTGGAGCGTCGCTTGATTCAAATCGATAACGTCTCATCCTGAATGCGTTCATTGCTGGCGCTTTGTAAGGGTTGCTTAGTCTTGCGTCGAGACAAGACAAGATAGGAAGTGTTTCGGCTTAAACGGAATGCCAATTTTGGCATCCGATGTAGTAAGCTATGCGCGCACTTTAGGGAAGTGCAGGACCAGTCTATCTGCTTGAATTTTCGACGCTCATGCATTTTTCCACCGAATTCGACGTCATCGTGGTCGGTGGCGGACACGCCGGTACGGAGGCGGCGTTGGCGGCCGCCCGAACCGGCTCCAAGACGCTGCTGCTCACCCAGAACATCGAGACCCTCGGCCAGATGAGCTGCAATCCCGCTATCGGGGGAATCGGCAAAGGACATTTGGTGAAGGAGATCGATGCTCTCGGCGGCCTGATGGCCCGTGCGGCGGATCGCGCCGGGATCCAGTTCCGTGTGCTGAATGCCAGCAAAGGTCCGGCGGTGCGGGCAACTCGCGCCCAAGCGGACCGCGTGCTTTACAAACAGGCCGTGCGGCGAGCGCTGGAAACCCAGCCCAACCTGACCTTGTTTCAGCAAACGGTCTCTGACTTGATCGTGGAAAACCACCGCGCAGCTGGCGTCGTCACGCAGATCGGGCTTAAGTTCAAGGCGCGCGCCGTGGTTCTCACGGTTGGCACCTTTCTTGGCGGCCGGATTCACATCGGTCTTGAAAACTATGAAGGCGGCCGGGCGGGCGATCCGCCCTCGAACGCTTTGGCGGCGCGTTTGCGGGACCTGCCATTTCGGGTCGGTCGGCTGAAGACCGGTACGCCGCCGCGCATCGACGGGCGAAGCATTGATTACACAGTTATGCAGGAGCAGCGCGGCGACGAGCCCGTGCCGGTGTTTTCGTTTCTCGGCAGGCGCGAGGAGCACCCCCGCCAAGTGTCCTGCTTCATTACTCGTACCAACGAAAGGACGCACGATATCATCCGTTCCAGCCTCGACCGCTCGCCGATGTACGCCGGCGTCATTGAAGGTGTCGGACCGCGCTATTGTCCGTCCATCGAGGACAAGATTGTGCGGTTTGCGGAAAGGGATTCGCACCAGATTTTCGTCGAACCGGAAGGACTCGACACCCACGAAATTTATCCGAACGGTATATCGACCAGTTTGCCGTTTGACGTGCAGTACGAGCTGGTGAGGTCTATTCGCGGTTTCGAAAACGCCCATATCACGCGTCCGGGCTATGCCATCGAATACGATTTCTTCGATCCGCGCGATTTGAAGTCCTCGCTCGAAACCAAGTACATCGAGAATTTGTTCTTCGCCGGACAGATCAACGGCACGACGGGGTACGAGGAAGCCGCCGCGCAAGGCTTGATCGCCGGGCTCAACGCCGCGCGCAAGGCGAAGGAATTGGAACCTTGGTCGCCCACCCGCGACGAGGCTTATATCGGGGTGTTAATCGACGATCTCATCACCCGCGGCACCAGCGAACCCTATCGCATGTTCACCAGCCGAGCGGAGTACCGTTTGCTGCTCCGAGAGGACAACGCCGATCTGCGTCTGACCGCCAAAGGCCGTGAACTGGGATTGGTAGACGATGAGCGCTGGCGTGCATTCGAAACGAAGCAGCAGGCGATTGCCGAGATTCAGACGGGTCTGGCGAAGCATTATGTCAGACCGAATACGGCGGAAGCGGAAGCCATAAGCCCATTCCTGAGCGCGCCATTGGCGCACGACTCCACCTTACTCGAGCTGCTGCGGCGCCCGGAGATTCGCATCGAGCATCTCAAGGCGCTATTCGCCCGCTTGGCCGAGGAAGAAAACGAGCAAGTGCTCGACCAAGTCGAAATTCAAGCGAAGTACCAAGGCTACATCGATCGCCAGCAGGCGGAGATCGAACGCTCGCGCCGTTACGATCATTGGCGTTTGCCGGAGGATCTCGATTATCAGAACGTGGTTGGGCTGTCCAACGAGGTCCGGGAAAAGCTTAAGCTGCAACGTCCGGAGACTATCGGACAGGCGGCCCGAATTCCGGGCGTTACGCCGGCCGCGATTTCGTTGTTGTTGGTCCACCTCAAGAAGAAAAGCGCCTGAACGAAGTGGATGACCTTGGCATACGGCTTTCCGAAGGAATCAGCGCGTTAGACATACCGTCCACGCAGGAGCAGCAACGAAAACTTTTGGCCTTTTTGCGCCTAATTGACAAATGGAATCGGGTGTACAACTTGACGGCTATCCGCGACCTTCGGACCGGAGTGGACTTGCATCTACTTGACTCCCTTACGGTTTGGCCGTATCTCCGGGGTGAGCGGATTATCGACGTCGGAACCGGTGCCGGTCTGCCGGGGATTCCCTTGGCCATCATGAGCGGAAGTCGACATTTCGTTCTTTTGGACAGCAATGCGAAGAAAACCCGGTTCGTACAGCAGGCGGTGATCGAATTGGGCTTGCCCAACGTGGAGGTGATCACCACGCGGGTGGAAGATTACCGTCCGGAACGCGCCTTCGATACGGTAGTCACTAGGGCTTATGCGAGCCTTGCCGACATATTGGCCAAAACGAGAAGATTGTTGATTCCTCGGGGTGTGATATTGGCGCAGAAAGGCCAGTTGCCGGAAAAGGAAGTCCAGTCTGTAAAGCACTGCACGGTTAGGACGCACAAGTTGACGATTCCGGGCCTGGACGTTGAACGTCATTTGGTCGAAATAGCTATCGGTTGAGGAAACCATGGGCAAGATTATCGCGGTAGCCAACCAAAAAGGGGGGGTGGGAAAAACGACCACCAGCATCAACCTGGCTGCATCTTTGGCGGCGATCAAGCATCGCGTTTTACTAGTAGATCTGGATCCGCAAGGCAATACGACGATGGGATTGGGCGTGGACAAGAAAGGTCTCAAGGTCTCGTCGTACGACGTCCTCATCCGACAGGCAACAGTGCGTGAAGCGATCACGTCGCTGACCGAGCTTGGAATCGATTTGCTCCCGGGGAATGCCGATCTTACCGCCGCGCAGGTGGAGCTGATGAAGCAGCCGAACAAAGAACGCGCGCTTGCCGAGGCGCTCAAGAGCTGTCGCGGGGAATACCAGTTCATCCTCATCGACTGCCCCCCGTCGCTTAACGTACTGACGCTCAACGCCCTGGTCGCCGCCGACAGCGTGTTGATCCCGATGCAGTGCGAGTATTACGCCTTGGAAGGACTTTCGGATCTCATGGACACACTTGGAAATATCCGCGACTCGGTCAATCCCGACCTCCGCATCGAGGGGCTGCTTCGAACCATGTACGATCCCCGCAGCCGATTGGCCAACGATGTGTCCGCGCAATTGATCGCGCATTTCAGCGATAACGTCTTCCGTACTATCATCCCCCGCAATATCCGGCTAGCCGAAGCTCCGAGCCACGGTTTGCCCGTTATGAAGTACGACAAGTCCTCACGGGGAGCGATAGCCTATCTAGCCTTGGCCGGAGAAATCGTCCGGCGCAATCAAAAATCGCCGAAAATCCCTTCAATCCTCCAATAAATTCGAATCATGACGGCAAAAAGACGAGGACTCGGCCGCGGCCTCGATGTCCTGTTGAGCGGGGCCAAGCTGGAAAAGGAGACGGAAAGGCTCAGAATGCTCCCCATCGATCAACTCAGGCCGAATCGCTTTCAGCCGCGCAAAGACATCGATCCGGCGCGGCTTCAAGAGTTGGCGGACTCGATCAGTGCCCAGGGCGTGGTTCAACCGGTGGTGGTCAGATCCCTGGGCGACAGCCAGTATGAAATCATCGCTGGCGAGCGACGCTGGCGTGCCGCTCAATTGGCGGGGTTGCACGATTTACCGGTTGTCGTGCGCGAGGTTACCGATCAGGCTGCCCTGGCCATCGCCCTCATTGAAAATATTCAGCGGGAGGACCTGAATCCCCTAGAAGAGGCGGAAGCCCTCAAACGACTGCTCGAAGAATTCGAAATGACCCACCAGCAAGTCGCGGACGCAGTCGGCAAATCCAGGGCAACCGTCACCAACTTACTCCGCTTGAACGACCTTCATCCCGAGGCCAAGCATTTGCTGCTCACCGGCGCCATTGAAATGGGGCATGCCCGCGCGATACTCGGATTGGAATTTCAGCTTCAAGCCGAAGTCGCACGTAAAGTCGCCGGAGCGAAGTTGAGCGTTCGCGCGACCGAATTGCTTATCCAAAGATTGCGGGATGGACAAAAGGCCAAGAAACCGGAGGTCAAGGATCCCGACATTCGCCGGCTCGAAGAGCGTATAGCCACACGAATCGGAGCTCCCGTGTCGATCAAGCACGGCAAGAAAGGCTCAGGCCAACTGGTCATCCACTACGATAGCTTGGATCAACTCGAGGGCGTGCTCGACCGTTTGAAATAAACATGCAGCGTTGATCTTCAACGTTTCGATTGTTATCATTCGACAGCTTTTCTGTGAGGGTTTTTATTTGAGGGCCCTCGGTGGGTGCGAAAAAGTTGTTTTTCGCCGTCAAGCGGGTTCTGTTGATGCAGCTTCTTGCGATTGCGGTGGTCGGCGCCTTTACATGGGCTTTCTTCGGTTTGCTCGCTGCCCGATCGGCGTTGCTCGGCGGATTGACGGCTTTTTTGCCGAACCTTTATTTTGCGACAAAATTCGGGTTTTCCGATAGAACGAGAACGGCAAAAGAAATCGTACGATCTTTTTATATCGGCGAAGTCATAAAAATAATTATAACCGCCGGTTTATTTATTTTAATTTTCCAACTGCCTAACATTTTGTTCCTGCCATTGTTTGCCGGTTTTATATCGGTATTGATGGTGTTTTGGTGTGCGCTTTTGATGCGCGAAAGCGAACGGTAACGAGAGGAATTATGGCTACAGAAGAACACGGCTCCGGCGGGGCAACGGGATACATTATCCACCACCTGACCCCCTTATCGACCGGCGAAGGATTCTGGACGCTGCATTTGGATACCCTGTTCTTTTCCGTTTTTCTCGGCGGTGTATTCGCCCTCCTGTTCCGCAAGGCGGCTGAAAAAGCGACATCCGACGTGCCGGGCCCGTTACAGAATTTCGTCGAGATGGTCGTCGAGTTCGTGGATAGCCAGGTCAAGGACAGTTTTCATGGGCGCAGCGCCTTGATCGCGCCCCTTGCCTTGAGCATTTTCGTCTGGGTATTTCTGATGAATGCGATGGATCTCATTCCGGTCGACTTACTGCCGTACATCGCCCAAGCTATCGGTCTCGATTATCTCCGAGTCGTTCCCAGCACGGATCTCAACGCTACCTTCGCAATGTCGATTTCGGTCTTCTTCCTGATTCTGTTTTATAGCGTCAAGGTGAAGGGGCCGATCGGCTTCGGAAAGGAAATCATACTGACACCTTTTCATAGCGTTTGGATGATTCCGTTCAACGTGGTCCTGAAACTCGTCGAGGAGTTCGCAAAGCCAGTATCGCTCGGCCTCCGACTTTTCGGAAACATGTATGCCGGCGAGCTGATTTTCATTCTGATCGCGTTGCTGCCTTGGTACGTACAGCCCGTGTTGAGTTTCCCGTGGGCGGTTTTTCATATTCTGATCATTACTCTGCAAGCTTTCATCTTCATGGTTTTGACCATCGTATACCTGAGTCTGGCCCACGAAGAGCATTAAGGCTATCAATCAACCCTCAACTCTAACGTTCGAAAATTCGGAGGAACAATGGAAATCGCATCTGTATCTGGCATGACCGCAATCGCCGTGGGCATCATCCTGGGCCTGGGCGCCATGGGAACCGCTATCGGTTTCGGTTTGTTGGGCGGTAAATTCCTGGAAGGCGCAGCGCGTCAGCCGGAAATGGTCCCGATGCTGCAGGTCAAGATGTTCATCGTGGCCGGTCTGCTCGACGCCGTAACCATGATCGGTGTGGGTCTCGCCCTATTCTTCACTTTCGCCAATCCGTTCCTATCCGCGCTCAAAGGCTGAGCAAGCCGCGGTTGCGACGCTTTAACGGCAAATAACCAAAGGGGAAAGCGCTGTGAGTATTAACGCCACTCTGATCGGCCAGATGATCACATTTGCGCTTCTGGTGTGGTTCACCATGAAGTACGTGTGGCCGCCTTTGATGCAAGCCCTGGAAGAGCGCAAGAAAAAGATTGCCGACGGTCTCGCTTCGGCTGAGAAAGGCAAGCATGAAATGGAGTTGGCCGAAAAACGCGCAACCGCTTTGTTGCGGGAAGCTAAGGATCAGGCGGCGGAGATCGTGAACCTCGCGCAAAAGCGCGCCAACGAAGTCGTCGAGGAATCCAAGCAAACGGCCAAGGAAGAAGGCGAGCGAATCATCGCCGCCGCTAAAGCCGAGATTGAGCGCGAGTTGCAACAGGCGAAAGAAGGATTGCGCCAACAAGTCGCAACCCTGGCCGTAGCCGCAGCCGAGCAAATTTTGCAGAAGGAAGTGGATCAGAAAAAGCATCGGGAAATCATCGACAACCTCGATAAGCAGTTGGGTCAGGCATAATGGGCGAGTTAGCGACGTTGGCGAGGCCTTATGCCGTTGCGGTTTACAAGAGGGCCAAAGAAACGGGAACGGCTGAAAAATGGAGCGACGCGCTCGCTTTCGTCACTATGCTCATGGAAAACGAGCAGCTAGCCAAAGCCGCGGCCAATCCTAAAGCGAACCGCGAGCAGTTTACGGAAGCTTTTCTCGATCTCTGCAAAGATCACCTGGATACCGAAGCGCAAAATTTCGTTCGGCTGCTGATTCACAATCGCCGGCTTGGCCTGATCAAGTACATCGCCGAACTTTTCAATCAGTACAAGGCTGACGACGAGGGCTACATCGACGTCGACGTCAGTACGGCCTTTCCCTTGAAAGAAGCCGAGCAGGCCCGGTTATCCTCGGTACTGGAACGAGTCCTACAGAGGAAGGCCCGTTTGCGCGTCGCGGTCGATCCATCTTTGATCGGCGGTGTCTACATCAAGGCGGGTGACCGCGTGATCGACGCATCCATCCGCGGCCAGGTTGAACGATTAGCAAAGAGACTCTGGACTTAAAGCGAGAAGAATCATGCAGCTGAATCCATCCGAAATCAGTGAGCTTATCAAGAAGCGAATCGAGCAGTTCGATATCGGTGCCGAAGCCCGGACCGAGGGTACGATCGTCAGCGTGACCGACGGTATCGTCCGCATCCACGGTCTGACCGAAGTGATGCAGGGCGAAATGATCGAATTCAAAGACAATACCTTCGGGGTGGCCCTGAACCTGGAGCGCGATTCGGTCGGTGCGGTAGTACTGGGTTCCTACGAGCATTTGGCCGAAGGCGATACTGCGAAATGTACGGGGCGGATTCTGGATGTTCCGGTGGGCGAGGCATTGCTAGGGCGCGTCGTCGACGCTTTGGGTCGGCCGATCGATGGCAAAGGTCCCATCGAGGCTCAAGAACGTTCCCCTATCGAAAAGATCGCACCGGGCGTGATCGCCAGACAGTCGGTCAGCCAACCGCTCCAAACCGGACTCAAGGCCATCGATTCCATGATTCCGATCGGCCGCGGCCAGCGCGAATTGATCATCGGCGACCGTCAGACCGGGAAAACCGCCATCGCGATCGACACCATCATCAATCAAAAAGGCACCGGCGTTAAATGTATCTATGTCGCCATCGGCCAAAAGCAGTCTTCGATCGCCAACGTAGTGCGCAAACTCGAAGAGCACGGTGCGATGGCCCACACCATCGTGGTTGCCGCTTCGGCCTCGGAGTCCGCGGCGCTGCAATTCATCGCGCCGTACGCCGGATGTGCCATGGGCGAGTATTTCCGGGATCGGGGCGAAGACGCGCTGATCATCTACGACGATTTGACCAAGCAGGCTTGGGCATACCGGCAAATTTCGTTGTTGCTGCGCCGCCCGCCGGGCCGCGAAGCCTATCCAGGTGACATTTTTTATCTGCACTCGCGCTTGTTGGAACGCGCCGCCCGAATCAACGCGGCCGAAGTCGAGAAGCTGACCGGTGGGAAGGTGAAAGGAAAGACAGGTTCGCTGACCGCCTTGCCTATCATCGAAACCCAGGCGGGCGACGTATCGGCGTTCGTTCCCACCAATGTGATCTCGATCACGGACGGTCAGATTTATCTCGAGACTAATTTGTTCAACGCGGGTGTTCGTCCGGCTGTAAATGCGGGTCTTTCGGTATCGCGTGTCGGTGGTGCAGCGCAGACGAAAATCATCAAGAAGTTGGGCGGCGGTGTCCGTCTCGATTTGGCCCAGTTCCGTGAGTTGGCCGCTTTCGCGCAGTTTGCTTCGGATTTGGATGAGGCTACGCGTAAACAGATCGAGCGTGGTCAGCGCGTGACCGAAATCATGAAACAAAGCCAATATTCGCCGTTTAGCGTCGCGCAGACCGCGGTATCCCTGTTCGCAGCCAACGAAGGCTTCTTGGACGACGTTCCGGTCAACAAAGTAAAGGACTTCGAAGACGGTCTGCAAAATTACATGAAGTCGGAACACGCGGATCTTATGGAAAAGATCAACGCAACCGGGGATTACAACGACGAAATTCAGGCGGCGCTGCATGCTGCGGTGACGAAGTACAAAGAAACCCACACGTGGTAGGGAACGATTGATGGCCGTCGGAAAAGAAATCCGTCTGAAGATCACGAGTATCAAGAATACTCAGAAGATCACGCGGGCCATGGAAATGGTGGCAGCGAGCAAGATGAGGAAGACGCAGGATAGGATGCAGGCAACACGTCCTTATTCCCGGAAAATCGCCCAAATCATCAAGCATTTGGCGGAGGCGAACCCGGAATACAAGCACCCGTTCACGGTCCAACGCCCGGTAAATCGAATTGGAGCGATACTGATTTCGTCGGATAGAGGGCTCTGTGGCGGCCTGAATGCCAATTTGTTCCGATTGGCCTTGCGGCAGATGCGCGGGTGGGATGCGGAAGGAAAGCCGGTCGTACTCAGCACCATCGGGCAAAAGGGTAGCGTATTTTTCAGCTCGATCGGTGCCAATGTGATCGCTCAGGTCACGAGACTCGGCGACCGCCCCCACTTGCATGACATCATCGGCGTCATCAAGACGATGATCGACGAATATTCGAATGGGACGATCGATGAGCTGTACGTGTTTTATAACGAATTCGTCAACACGATGACGCAAAAGCCGCGGTTCATCCAGCTGCTTCCCATTCGGCCGGAGGAAATCAGCGAAGCGGAAAGAAAACACTGGGATTACATCTACGAGCCCGATGCCAAAGAAGTGCTTGATCAGTTGTTGATTCGCTATGTGGAATCGATCGTCTTCCAAGGCTTAGTCGAGAACAATGCGTGCGAGCAGGCGGCGCGAATGGTCGCGATGAAAAGCGCGTCCGACAATGCCGGAAAACTCATCAAAGAGTTGCAGCTGATCTACAACAAGGCGAGGCAGGCGGCCATCACCCAGGAAATCGCGGAAATCGTCGGCGGCGCGGCTGCTGTGTAAGCGAATCCCTAACAGATAAACGCAAGAAGTTTTACGAGGACAGTCATGAGTTCGGGCAAAATCGTACAGATCATCGGCGCCGTGGTTGACGTGGAGTTCCCGCGGGAAGCCCTTCCCAAAGTATACGATGCACTGACAGTCGACGAGAAAAACTTGGTGCTTGAGGTTCAGCAGCAACTCGGCGACGGTGTTGTCAGGACCATCGCCATGGGCAGTACCGATGGCTTGAAGCGGGGTTTGGCGGTGACGAACACCGGAGCCCCGATCTCGGTTCCTGTCGGGAAGGAAACCTTGGGCCGGATCATGAACGTCCTGGGCGAACCGATCGACGAGAAAGGCGCCATCGGTGAAAAAGAGCGCTGGCCGATCCATCGTAAAGCTCCAAGCTTCCAAGACCAGGCGGCCGCCAACGAGCTTTTGGAAACCGGTATCAAGGTAATCGACCTGATCTGCCCCTTCGCCAAGGGCGGTAAGGTGGGCCTGTTCGGTGGCGCCGGTGTGGGTAAGACGGTGAACATGATGGAGCTGATCCGCAACATAGCGGTGGAGCATAGCGGCTATTCCGTGTTCGCCGGAGTCGGTGAGCGGACCCGCGAAGGGAACGACTTTTATCATGAAATGCGGGAAAGCAACGTTCTCGACAAGGTGTCGCTTGTTTACGGCCAGATGAACGAACCGCCGGGTAACCGTCTACGCGTGGCGCTTACCGGCCTAACTATGGCGGAGTATTTCCGCGACGAAGGCCGTGACGTGCTGCTTTTCATCGACAATATCTACCGTTACACGCTCGCCGGCACTGAGGTATCGGCGCTGCTCGGCCGTATGCCGTCGGCGGTGGGCTATCAGCCCAACCTGGCGGAGGAAATGGGTGTGCTGCAGGAGCGGATCACATCGACGAAGATCGGATCCATTACGTCGATTCAAGCCGTGTACGTGCCTGCCGACGACTTGACCGACCCGTCTCCCGCGACGACCTTCGCACACTTGGACGCGACCGTGGTTCTCTCGCGTCAGATCGCCGAGCTTGGCATCTATCCAGCTGTCGATCCGCTGGATTCGACCAGCCGCCAGTTGGATCCCTTGATCGTTGGCCATGAGCACTATCAGGTAGCCCGCAAAGTTCAGAGCACGTTGCAGCGGTATAAAGAACTCCGCGACATCATCGCAATTCTCGGCATGGATGAGCTTTCGGAAGAAGACAAGCTGATCGTTTCCCGTGCTCGCAAAGTACAGCGATTCTTGTCGCAGCCGTTCTTCGTCGCGGAAGTTTTCACCGGCTCTCCGGGCAAGTACGTACCCCTGAAAGACACGATCGCGGGATTCAAAGGCATCGTCGAAGGGGAATACGACGAAGTTCCAGAACAGGCGTTCTACATGGTTGGCACCATCGAGGAAGCTTTGGAAAAGGCCAAGCGGATCGCCGCCTAATTCGAAGAGAAAAGCGATATGGCGATGACCATCCATGTAGACATCGTGAGCGCGGAGGCGGAAATTTATTCCGGGCTCGCGGAATTGGTGGTGGCTCCGGCGGAGCTTGGCGAAGTCGGTATTGCCGCACGGCACGCGCCCTTCTTGACCCGGTTGAAGCCCGGTGAAGTACGGGTAAAGGTCAACGATCAGGATGTCCAGCTGTTCTTTATTTCGGGAGGCATGCTGGAAGTCCAACCGCACGTCGTGACCATACTGGCCGATACCGCCGTTCGCGCCAAGGATATCGACGAAGCGGCAGCGCTAGAAGCCAAGCGGCGCGCGGAAGAGATGCTGGCGGACAAGTCCGGCAAGATCGATTACGCCTTGGCACAGGCACAGCTTGCCGAGGCCGTCATGCAGCTCCGAACCTTAGAGAAGTATCGGAAAGGCCGGGCTTAAGTTTCGGGATTTTTTCACCCAGCAAAGTGCGGAGCGCGCTGCTCCGCTATTTTGCTGGGTTTTTCATTTTTTCACGTTAATATTAAATACAAGCGTCCAGCCGGTTCACCGGAAGGACTACTAGAGTCTCTATTTTCCGCTTCTTCAACAAGGAAAAACGGGAGATGTCTTTGGAAATCGTCATTCTGGCTGCCGGCCAGGGAACGCGTATGCGTTCGTCACTTCCCAAGATTCTACACAAGCTCGGCGACCGGCCCCTGCTCGAACACGTGTACGCTTTAGCTTCCAGGCTGCGCCCCGACAAGATCAGCGTGATCTACGGCCACGGGGGCGAGAAGGTTCTTCGAACGCTTGAGCATCTCAATGTCGTCTGGGTCGAGCAGAGGGAACAGCTCGGCACCGGCCACGCGGTCATGCAGGTTGCCGACGACATCGATGAAGCCCGCACCGTGTTGATTCTTTATGGCGATGTGCCGTTGCTCGGCCAGGTCACGGTCGAGAAGCTGATTCCGCTTGCGCAGGCGGACCAGCTTGGCCTACTAACCGTCAATCTGCCCGATCCGTACGGCTATGGCCGTGTCGTTAGAGACGGCAGCGGTCGCGTAATCAAGATCGTGGAGGAAAAAGATGCGACCGAGGACGAGCGCAAGATCCGCGAAGTCAATACTGGCATACTCGCCATAAAAGGCAAACACCTCAAGACCTGGCTCGGGCGGTTGGAAAATAACAACGCCCAGCGCGAATACTACCTCACCGATGTGATCGCCATGGCTGTCGTCGACGGCGTTCGGGTGGAAACCGTTCAACCACGCGATCCGGATGAGGTGTTAGGAGTCAACGATCGTGAGCAACTGGCTTACCTGGAACGTGTGTTTCAGCGAAAACTCGCCCAAGACCTCATGCGGAACGGTGTTACCCTGCGCGACCCTTCGCGCTTTGATCTAAGGGGACAAATCGAATCGGTCGGACGAGACGTGGAGATCGACATCAACGTCGTTCTGGAAGGTCGGGTGAAAATCGGCGATAACGTGCGTATCGGTGCCAATTGCGTAATCAAGAACAGCGAGATCGGCAACGGCGTCGAGATCCTTCCGAATTGTGTCATCGAAGGCGCCGTCATCGGTGAGAGTTCCCGTATCGGCCCGTTCGCACGCATCCGTCCGGAAACACGGATTGAAAGCCACGTCCATGTCGGCAATTTCGTGGAAGTCAAGAAGTCGGTGATTGCCGATGGTTCCAAAGTTAACCATCTCAGCTATATCGGCGACACCATCATCGGCCGTGATGTCAACGTCGGTGCCGGTACGATCACCTGTAATTACGACGGTGCGAATAAGCATCAAACGATCATAGAGGACGGTGCGTTCATCGGTTCCGACACCCAATTGGTCGCTCCGGTGCGGATAGGCAGGAACGCCACCATAGGTGCCGGGGCAACGATTACCCGGGACGCACCCGAAAATGCGCTGACTCTTAGCCGAGCGAAGCAAGTAACCGTCGAGGGTTGGCAACGACCCACTAAAAAAAGGAGTTGAGATTATGTGTGGTATTGTTGGTGCCGTTGCGCACAGAGTCGTTACCCCTGTTCTGTTGGAAGGACTCCGCCGCCTGGAGTATCGCGGCTATGATTCGGCGGGACTGGCGGTATTGGACGATTCCGCCCAGCTCCAGCGGGTACGCAGAAAAGGGAAGATCAAAGAGCTGGAAAATGCCCTGGAAACCTCGCTGGTCGAAGGCAAGGTCGGTATCGCCCACACCCGCTGGGCCACCCATGGCATCCCCTCCGAGCGTAACGCCCACCCTCATATCTGCCGGGAATCCGTGGCCGTGGTTCACAACGGCATCATTGAAAATCACGAAGAGCTCAGGCGGGAACTGCAGGAAAAGGGATACGATTTCGATTCGGATACGGATACGGAGGTCATCGTTCACCAGATTCACGAGTTTTTGGAAAAAGGACTGAGCCTTCTTGAGGCCGTCAAAGAAACCTGCAAACGGCTGGAGGGTGCTTATGCCATCGGGGTGGTCAGCATCAACGAACCGAAACGGCTGGTCGCCGCGCGTCACGGGAGCCCCTTGGTGATCGGTCTCGGCGAAAGTGAGAACTTCATCGCGTCCGATGTGTTCGCGCTCGTCGGTGAAACCCAGCGCTTTATTTTCCTCGAAGACGGCGACATCGCCGATTTGTCCACGGAAACGGTCGATATCTACGACAGATACGGCAATCCGGTGGAAAGGCCCGTCCATGAAACCAAATTGGCGGCGGACGCGGTGGAACGCGGCGAATATCGCCACTATATGCAGAAGGAAATTCACGAGCAGCCGGTGGCCATCGAAAAAACACTGGATGGCCGGATTCGGGCCGGAAGAGTACTCGACGCGGCGTTCGGGCCGTATGCCGAAAAGGCGTTCGACCACATCAAATCGGTGCAGATTGTGGCCTGCGGTACCAGTTATCACGCCGGTATGGTTGCGCGCTACTGGATAGAGTCGATCGCAGGGCTTCCCTGTAGCGTGGAAGTGGCCAGCGAATTCCGTTACCGCAAGCATGTGGTTCCGCCGGGAGCCCTATTCGTCAGCATTTCACAATCCGGCGAGACCGCCGATACCTTGGCGGCGTTGAAGGAAGCCAAGAAGTTGGGGTACGCCCATACCCTCGCGATCTGCAACGTGCCGGAAAGCTCGATTGTCCGGGAATCTGAATCGACCCTGATGACCCGAGCCGGCCCAGAGGTCGGCGTCGCGTCGACCAAAGCCTTCACCACGCAGTTGACAGCCCTGCTCCTCCTAGTTGTGGCTTTAGGCAAGCGGAACGGGCTCCCGCCGGAGCAGGAAGCGCGGATCGTCAAGGAACTTGAAAATTTGCCGGCGCAGATCGAGCGCGTCCTGCTTCTCGAAGACGAAATCCAGCAATGGGCGGAGCGCTTCGGAGAAAAGCGGCATGCGCTCTATTTGGGCCGTGGCGCCCACTATCCGGTTGCAATGGAGGGTGCGCTGAAACTGAAGGAAATCTCGTATATCCATGCCGAAGCGTATCCGTCCGGGGAACTCAAACACGGACCGCTCGCGCTCATCGATGCCGAAATGCCGGTGGTGGCAGTTGCTCCGAACAACGAGCTTTTGGAAAAACTCAAATCCAATCTTCAGGAAGTGCAAGCCCGTGGCGGCGAGCTCTATGTCTTCGCCGACGTGCGCGTGCCTATGGATAGCGCACCAGGCGTCAATCTGTTGCGCGTTGCCGAGACTGACGAAGTCGTCGCGCCTATCGTCTATACAGTACCCTTGCAGATGCTCGCCTACCATGTCGCCTTGATCAAAGGCACCGATGTGGATCAACCTCGTAACTTAGCCAAATCGGTTACGGTGGAGTAAAACCCTCCACTCACGAGTCCAACCTGCGTGCCAAGTACCTGATTTTTATATGCAGGTCGGGACTGTTCGCCTAAAAGGGATTTGTGGGCTACTATCTTTGCGCGGAAGGGTTTTTTTGCCAAAAATAGTATCGGTACGATAATACCGTCTATGCAGGACACTCTCGTATTGGAGAGTGGTGTCAAAATGCCAATTACAACAAACTGACTCGCCGACGTTAGTCGGCGTAATCTTTTTAAGGGTCTTGCACTTGGGGAGTAGAGAATGGCTATCAACTTGCAGAAGGGCGGCAACGTCAGTTTGACGAAGACAGACCCGGGTCTCGTCAATGCTTCAGTCGGATTGGGTTGGGATGCCCGTTCCACCGACGGGGCAGCATTTGATCTCGATGCTAGCGTTTTCTTGGTGGGCGAGTCGGGAAAGGTCCTTTCCGATGCCCATTTTGTTTTCTACAACCAAAAAACATCGCCGGACGGCGCGGTGGTCCATTCGGGGGACAACACTACCGGAGCCGGTGAAGGCGACGACGAAGAAATTTCCGTCAATCTGTCGAAAGTTGACGCCAACATTCAGCGCATCGTGGTTACTGTGACCATACACGAAGCCGAAAGCCGGAAGCAGAATTTCGGCATGGTGCGTAACGCTTATATGCGCGTGGTCAATAAGGACACCAATACGGAAATTGCCCGTTTCGACCTTTCCGAAGACTATTCCACAGAGACTGCCATGATCTTCGGCGAAATCTACCGGTATGGCTCGGAATGGAAATTCAAAGCCGTGGGCCAGGGTTTTGCCGGCGGGCTGAAAGCGTTGGCAACCGACTTTGGAGTGAACGTCGGCTAACCGGCACTCTAAGTTGACCGGAATAGCAGGCGTTTCGGAAACGACTACCAGTAAACATGCCGCAGTTCACCGTAACCGGGGATGTCGATCCCTTTCTACACGTGAGCCTTAGAAAGGGCGAAAAGATCTTTTGCGAGTCCGATGCGATGGTCATGATGGAGGATACGCTGAGGATCAAGGGGCAAATGCGAGGTGGTCTGGGACAGGCTCTCTTACGTCGTTTCGCGAATGACGAATCGATCTTCCAGCAGGAGATCGAGGCGGTGGACGGTGACGGCGATTGTCTTCTGTCCCCCGCTCTGCCGGGTGGGATAGAAGTTCTGGAGGTTTCGCCGGGTGAGGCCTACACGCTTGCCGACGGTGCCTTCGTGGCGGCGGAGTCTTCTGTGGACATCCGTTCGCGGTTGAACAACCTCGGAGGCGCACTGTTCGGTGGCACCGGGGGGTTCGTGGTGATGGAAGCCAGAGGCCAGGGCAAGCTCGCTGTTTCGGGTTTCGGGTCGATTTTCCGGCTGGATGTGGAGCCGGGAAAGGACGTCGTCATCGACAACAATCATGCCGTTGCCTGGTCTTCTACCCTACAGTACGAAGTGGGTGTCGCACGCTCCGGAGGTGGCCTTTTCGGCTCTTTGGTGAATTCGGTGACCTCAGGCGAAGGCCTGGTCCTCAAGTTTCGCGGGCGGGGCTCGGTCGTGGTATGTTCGCGAAATCGCGAGCTGTTCGTCAGCCAAGCACGACGCGCAGGTTCCGCTTAACCAAGACAACTCTAACAACGAGGTATCTAAGATGGGCGTCAATTTGCAAAAAGGGCAGAGAATCTCGTTGGATAAGGAAGCCAATGGCAGCTTAACCCGGATCGTCATGGGGTTGGGCTGGGATGCCGCCAAAGCAAAGACTTCGGGATTCTTGGGCAGCTTGTTCGGGGGAGGCGGAGGCGGAAACATCGATCTCGACGCTTCCTGTCTTTTATTCGACGAGCAGGGCAATCTGGTGGACGCGGTCTGGTTCCGGCAGTTGCGTAGCCGGGACGGCAGCATACAGCACACAGGCGACAATCTGACCGGCGAGGGTGAGGGCGACGACGAGCAAATCATCGTCGATTTGCCCAAGGTTCCGGCCACAGTGAAAAGCTTGGTGTTCACCGTGAACAATTACACCGGCCAGGATTTCTCCCGTGTAGAAAACGCGTTTTGTCGCATCGTAAACGCCGCGGACGACAAAGAGCTCGCGCGCTATGACCTGAGCTGTCAGGGCAATCACACCGCCATGATCATGGCGAAGGTCTACCGACACAACGACGAATGGAAAATGCACGCGATCGGCGAAACCGGCCAAGGCCGGACCTTTGAGCAGTTACTGCCGCAAATTCGTCCACACTTGTAATCCGGGGCGGAAAGCGGCAACAGCCCGCGCTTCTTGGCATAGGTGTCAGCATGAGAAACCTGCGACGGGCCGAGCTCGAAACCGGCGTGCTGACGGTAGAAGTGCGAGAAGCTGCATTCCCGCTGGAAGAACTCTGCGATTTCGCCGCGCGCAACAATCGAAAGCGCGGGTTTTTGTTCTTGAGCAAGGTTTTGGGCAAGCATTGGCCGGCAGTGCCGACGACCATGCGCCGCGTGCATGCATATCTGGCGTCGAAGCTCGATCTGGGGCCCGGTCCCTGGCTTTTCGTTGCCATGGCGGAGACCGCGACGGGCTTGGGCCAAGGGATCTTCGAAGCCGTCCTGGACCAGCACGCCGGCGCGAATGCCCTATTTCTGCATTCCACTCGCTATCGAATTCCGGGACGAAGGTTCTTCCAGTTCGAAGAAAGCCATTGCCATGCTCCCGATCAATATCTATACGAGCCGCTGGATGCAGATCAGCGGAATGTGTTCCGAAACGCGCACGAACTGGTTATCGTGGATGATGAAATCAGTACCGGTTCCACGCTCTGTAACCTTGTCGACACCTATCGCGCCCACAATCCGGGGCTTGCGCGAGTCCACTTCGTCGCCATCACCAATTTCAGCGGCGAACGGTGCGCGGAACGATTTTCCGCGCGCCTCGGTCTACCGGTCCAATGCGTGGCTGCCTTGCATGGCGCCTTTTCCTTCCAGTCCGCGGATGAGGCTTACGCGGAGAACACCGCCCCGGCGTTTGGCGCCAACGTCTGCGAACCGGGATTCGTGGCGGACCGCTTGGGTCGTTTCGGCATCGATAGGCAGCTTCACGTTCCGGTCGATGACATCCGCGGGCTAGTGGCGGGACTCGAACCCCCGGCTCGCGTTTTGGTTCTCGGTACCGGAGAGTTCATGCATGTCGCGTTTCGGACCGGCCTGGAACTCGAGGCTATGGGGTTCGACGTGGCGGTGCAGGCTACCACTCGTTCGCCGATTTTGCCGGGTGCGGGCATCGGCCGACGCCTCGTTTTCGCCGACAACTATGGCGAAGGTATCCCCAATTACCTGTACAACGTCGATCCCAGTGATTACGCACGTATCATCGTTTGCCATGAAACGCCGCCGGACGGTCTGACCGACCTGCTCCGGCAACTCGGGCCGGCTTGTGTACCTTACCGGTATACGGAGCCGGCGGGACTCTCCTATTCTTAGGAGAGTGTTCGTTTTGCTCACAACATCGAGGAGAAAACCTATGGCTATCAATCTTCAAAAAGGCGGTAACGTCAATTTGAGCAAGGAAGCGCCGAATCTCGAAAATGTTCTGGTGGGACTCGGCTGGGACGCGCGCGCGACCGACGGACAACCGTTCGATCTCGACGCCAGCCTGTTTATGGTCAAGGAAGATGGAAAAGTGCCGAGCGACGCCTATTTCATTTTTTACAATCAGAAGAAGTCACCCGAAGGCTCGGTCGAACACACCGGCGATAATCTGACCGGCGAGGGCGAAGGTGATGATGAATCCATCTTGGTGACTCTTTCCAAGGTTCCGCCCGAGGTGCAGCGGCTGGTCGTCGTCGTGACCATCCACGACGCCGAGGCGCGCAAACAAAATTTCGGACAGGTCCGCAATGCTTTCGTGCGCATCGTTAATCGCGACAATAACCAGGAGATCGTTCGCTACGACCTGTCGGAAGACTATTCGACCGAAACCGCCATGATCTTCGGGGAACTCTATCGTCACAGCGGCGATTGGAAATTCCGAGCCGTCGGTCAGGGCTATTCCGGAGGACTTAGAGCCTTGGCTCTGCAACACGGCGTCAACGTCGGTTAAAGCGCCCACGCGGTTTTCTGGAGCGAGAACGAACCATGAACTTATCGCGCGGACAACGGGCGAAAATCGCCGACTTGATTCCAAACGGCCAGACGTTCATGGTCGGGGTTACGGTGAACGCTCCAGGCTTGGTCATCGACTTCGCCTGCTTCGGGCTAGACAGCCAGGGCAAGCTCTCCGACGAACGTTACATGACCTTCTTCAACCAGCCGATGACGCCCTGCGGCGGAGTCGGCTCGGTGACGCCTCCCGGCGATACGACGGGTTTCAGCATAGACCTCGGCCGGCTTCCGGCCACGATCGAGCGGTTGACGATCACGGCGGCTATCGACGGTGCCGGAACCATGTCGGCGATCCAGAGCGGCTATGTGCGTTTGCTGGATGGGAGCCGGGAAGCCGCGCGGTTTTCGTTCACCGGAGCGGATTTTGCCGAGGAGCGGGCTTTGATGCTGCTCGAAATCTACCGCAAGGACGGCATCTGGCGGCTATGTGCCTTGGGACAGGGTTTCAACGGTGGTCTCGCCGCTTTGGTCCGGCATTTCGGCGGTGAGGTCGCCGCCGGAGATGAAGCACCTGCAAAGCTGTCGCTGGAGAAAAAAGTCGAGCTGCATGCGCCCCAGCTGCTGAGCCTGGCAAAAAAGGCCAGCATCTCTTTGGAAAAGAAACGCTTGACCCACGTTATGGCGCGCGTGGGCTTAGTGCTGGATGCATCCGGTTCGATGACGGCCCAGTACAGGAAAGGCCGCGTTCAGGAACTGGTCGACCGCATCCTACCCCTGGCGGTGCACTTCGACGACGACGGCGAGCTCGATTGCTGGATTTTCGCCGACCGTTGCATGGAGCTGCCGGCGGCTACCTTGAGCAACGTCAACGGCTACATAGCACGAGAAGCGCCTTGGGCCGGGAAATATTTTTCCTCTTCGCCCATAGGCGGCGTCAATGACGAACCCGTCGCGATCAACGACGTAATCCGGAAATACCGCGACACTCGGATTCCGGCCTACGTCATTTTCATCAGCGACGGTGGTGTCCACAAGAATCGGGAAATCGAGGCCTTGATCAGAGAGGCGTCCAAGCTGCCGATCTTTTGGCAGTTCGTCGGCATCGGCGGTCGCAACTACGGAATTCTCGAAAAACTGGACACTCTGTCGCGGCGCTTTGTCGACAATTGCAATTTCTTCGCCTTGGATGACTTGCACGATATTTCCGAAAGCGAGCTTTACGACCGTCTTTTAAATGAATTTCCCTTGTGGCTGGAACAGGCACGGCGCAAAGGGATCGTGGCGTGAACCCGGACATCGCGATCACTCGCGAGTTTTTCATGACCTGAGGAAAAGACAAATGAGCTTCCAAGACTTCTTTAACGCCCTGAAGCAGAAGGCCAGTGAACTGAAGACCGAGGCGCTGAAGTTCAAGAATCGCGACTTTCTGAACGCGGCGGTCAGCGGCTCGGTGCTGGTTTCGATGGCGGACGGCATCATTTCTTCGGAAGAAAAACAGAAAATGATGCGTTTCATCGAAAATTACGAACCTCTGTCCGTCTTTTCCGCCAAAGAACTGATCGATGCCTTTCAGAATGCGGTGAGTCAGATCGAGTTCGACAAGGACTTAGGCGAAGCCAAAGCTTATGAAGCCTTGCGCAAGATGAAAAACAACGACGCCGCGGCTCGCCTGATCATGCGCCTTATCATCAGCATCGGAGGCGCGGACGGCAATTTCGACGACAATGAAAAACGCGTCGCACGCAAGATCGCCATGGAGCTCGGTCTAAATCCGGCGGAATTCGAACTGACCTGATCGTGCAAGCGTTCGTTTTCCTCGACCTGGACGACACCCTGTTCCAAAGCCGGGCCAAGTGCCCGGCCGAAGGCGAGCTGTATCCCGCCGCTTTTTTGCGCGACGGCAGCGCCCATTCGTTCATGACGGCCAAGCAGCGAGCGCTTTGGCGCCTCCTGGAAACGAACATGACTGTCATCCCTACGACGGCGAGGGATTGGGAAGCCTATCGACGGGTCGATCTACGGTTTCGGAGCTGGAGTATTCTCGACTACGGCGGCGTTATTATCGACGCGTCCGGTCATCCGGACGAGGATTGGCTGGAATCCATGCGTGCGGCGACCTGCACCGCCGTGAGCGGGCTCAAGCAGGCACTGGAAATGGCCTGCGATTTCGCTGCGACCCGCGGCCTTTCTGTACGTGTCCGTCTGATCGAGGATTTCGGCCTTACGTTCTATCTGGTGGCGAAATACCAGAACGGCCGTGAACCGGATCTGGATTTTTTGCAACGGGAAGTTCTGGAACCCTGGGTCGAGGCACGGGACGGAGCCTACCGCCTGCACCGTAACGGCAACAATTTGGCCGTGTTGCCGCGGACGCTCGGCAAGGAGCGCGCCGTGCGCCATTTGATCGGGCACCTGCGCCGCGAGCACGGCAACATCCTGACTTTCGGTCTCGGCGACAGCGAGATCGATGGCGCGTTCATGGCCGAATGCGACTATCTTCTGACACCCCGGACCTCGCAGTTGTTCGAGCGGACGTTCGGCAAGTCCGTGACTTGACGGCACGGGCATTTCAAAGCCATGTCGCAGAGCAATATGAATCGAGCGGCCGCGGAGACGGAACCATCGGCATTTTTCTCCGGCAGTTACCGTCCTGAAGACGTGAAGATTCTGCTGAAACCGATCAGTGTCGAACCGATCGGTATTGCCGAGAAGGAACGGCTGATCCAAAGCGGGCGCCGCCACTATAGCGAAATGCTAAGCCCCGAGAATCTACCGTCGCCGCGCTATATGGAAATTTTCCGAAAAGCATTTGCACTCAACAGGCGGCGAATGGCGCTCGATTTGCTCAATTTGGCGGCCATTATCGCAGCGCGTCGGAACGATGAAATCACCCTGGTTTCGCTGGCGCGGGCCGGAACGCCGATCGGGGTGGCGCTGAAGCACATCTTGCAGCGATTTTTCTCGCGGGACGCCGAGCATTATTCCATTTCCATCATCCGCGACCGGGGCATTGATACCAATGCCCTTCGCTTCATACTCGATCACGAAGCACGCTTCGAGAGCGGCATTGTCTTCGTCGACGGCTGGAGCGGCAAAGGCGTTATAGCCCGTGAACTCCGCAAATATGCGCACGAGTTCAACGTGCGCCACGGTACGCGACTCGATTACACCCTCTTCGTGTTGACCGATCTCGCCGGCGTGGGCATCGCTCCGTCCGACGACGACTATCTGATACCGTCGAGCATTCTGAATTCCACGGTTTCGGGTCTGATCAGCCGTTCCATTCTGAACGAGCAAATCGGTCCCAACGATTTCCACGGTTGCGTCTATTACCGGGAATTCGAGGCGCACGATCTTTCGACATGGTTTATCGATGAAATCGTAAAGGCCGTTTCCGAACGGATTGAGGAAGGACACACGCCTTCCCCGAAGCCGGTCGACCCTATTTCAGCGCGCTGCCGTTCGCAGCGACTGCTCGAAGACCTAAGAGCCCGTTTTGGCATCGCCGATGAAAACTTGATCAAGCCCGGCATTGGCGAAGCCACCCGCGTTTTGTTGCGACGCGTTCCCGAGCGGGTTATCGTTCGCGACGAAAAAGATCCGGCAGTGGCCCATCTTCTCCAGCTGGCCCGCGAAAAAGGGGTCGTTTGGACAACGGAATTGACCCTGCCCTACCGGGCCGTTTCTCTCATAAAAGGTATAACCGATGCTTAGTGCACATCGACTGGGGGCTTCCTTATACGTGCCGGCAAACCATCGCGCGTTGCTGGACATCGCCAATGGCCAGAAATGGCCGGAACTGCGATCAGTTATATTCTGTACGGAAGACTCGATCGCCCCTGCGGCACTCGAACACGCGCTTCGAAATCTGAGCGACTGCCTCGATCAAATGTCCACCACCAGTCGCTTGTTGCGTTTCGTGAGGGTCCGCAATCCGGATATCCTCGAACGCGTCTTGTCCATGTCCGGTGTGGAGAAACTGGACGGTTTCGTGTTTCCCAAGGTGGATCGGTGTACGGTGGACAGCTATATGAGCCTTGTACAGGGCACACCTTATTGGACCATGCCGACCCTCGAAACCAAAGACGCCTTCGACCCGCGGCAAATGGCCGCTTTTCGGGATCATCTGATGGAGCAAGGTTTCGACAAGCGCATTTTGGCCTTGCGCATAGGAGGCAACGACTTGTTATCGATTTTGGGCATACGGCGCCCTCGCGACATGACGATCTACCGGACACCGATTGGACACACCATCGCCCAGATCGTCACCGTGTTCAAACCTTATGGTTTCGAGCTCACGGCCCCGGTATTCGAGCACATCGACCGGCCGGAAATTCTCCAGGCCGAGGTGAAAGAGGACATCGCCCACGGTCTGTGCGGGAAAACCGCCATTCATCCCAGTCAGATTCCTTTGATTGAAGCCGGCTATCGGGTCTCTCCGAGCGATTTGGAAGCGGCTCGCCGCATCTTGCAGAGCGAACGCGCAGTGTTCACCTTCGGTGGATCAATGTGCGAGGTCGCGACGCACAGTTCATGGGCGCGCCATGTCGTCGAGCGGTCCGAGGTTTTTTCCTAAAATTTTTCAACTAGCTCCACAAAATAGAAATCCCCTATGAAAGATTTTCGTTACTCGTTTCTGGTTACGTTCATCTGCCTGCTCGGTGCCTTTTTCTGGGGCATGCGCCATCCGAGTGCCGATCCGTGGACAGACGGCTTATCGGCGGTTTTGCTGGCCTTGATACTAGGCGTCATGGAAGTCAGCCTGTCGTTCGACAATGCGGTGGTCAACGCTTCCGTGCTGAAAGACATGGATGCCAAATGGCAGCAGATTTTTCTAACGGTCGGCATCCTGATTGCGGTATTCGGCATGCGCCTGCTTTTTCCGATCGTGATCGTTTCCGTGGCGAGCGGCCAGGGAATGGAAGACGTCGCGCTCATGGCGCTGAACCATCCGGAGGAATACGCCAAGCACCTACAAGACAGTCACGCCGGCATAGCCGCTTTCGGCGGAATGTTTCTGCTGCTGGTGTTTTTCTCCTACATGATGGACGAAGCCAAGGACGTACATTGGATCGCTGTCATCGAGGAAAAGCTGGCCTCCTTCGGCAAGCTCGACTCGGTGGAAGTCATGTGTGCCTTGATCGTCCTATTCTTGTTGCAGAACTATCTGCCGATCGATGACGGCGTGCGCTTGACCGTGTTGAGCGCCGGTGTTGCCGGCGTGATTCTCTATGTTGCGGTCAGCAGCCTGGACAGCTTTTTCGAGAGCGAAGAGGAAGGCGAAGCCATCGTCAACACCGCAAAGCGCGCCGGCATCGCAGGATTTCTGTACCTTGAGGTCCTGGACGCTTCCTTTTCCTTCGACGGCGTTATCGGCGCTTTCGCGATTACCCGCGATGTGGTCATCATCATGTTGGGCCTGGCCATCGGCGCCATGTTCGTGCGTTCGCTGACGGTGTTTCTCGTCAACAAGGGAACGCTCGACGAGTACGTGTTCCTGGAGCATGGCGCCCACTGGGCGATCGGCGCATTGGCCGGGATCATGCTCGGCAGCATCTGTTTTCACGTTTCCGAAATCGTCACCGGGCTGATCGGCGTCACTTTCATCGTCTTGGCACTGGTTTCGTCCATACGATATCGCGGTGCGCTCGCTAAGGAATAGGCGGGTGTAGCCGGAAACTCCTCGATCTTAGATAGAAAGGATTGCCAAGTCTCTGTTATAGCGAGAGACCCACCCGGCGGCGGGCGTCAAGGCAGTTGGCGCTGCCGCGGGTGAACTCCCGGCAAGTTTTTGGACGATCCTTGTAGATGGTGCAGGCGTAAGCCTCGCTGGGGGTCCGCCCACCTGACAGAGCGATACAGCGAGAGCCGTCCCGCCGCAGCTTGGCGCGCGTCCCGTTCAGTACGACGAGGTCCGGGTGACGCTCGATCACCCGTTCGCACCCGGTTAGCTCCACGGCATCGTAGGCTTCTCGGCAGCACGCGCCGCAGCTCTGACAATCGAGTTCTTCGGCCGGCTCGAAGCGGGCGCATGCCGGTGCATCATCGGGCAGCGGGATATTCGGCGCGTGTCGGCAGCGCAGCCGCCGGCGCTGGATGAACGACCAGGCGCAGTCGACGCAGCCGCGACCCTGATGGTAAGTTGCGACGGGTGCATGACCTGCCGGATGCCTGGCGGGTGGTTCGGCGACCGTTTCCCACAGCGACGGCATGAGGTCGTGCCCGATTCGGCCGTTATCGGCACCAGTGGCCGGGCCGGAATCCCGGGCGTGCTTTACGCGCGGAACGAGCGCGGCAATAGCGGCACTGACGGCGAGCGCTTCTTGCAGATGCGGGGCCCACCGACTCTGCGAAGCGCGCCAGGCAGCCACGCGCGCAGCTACGCAGCTTCGCTCGCGACGGCCGCCGTTTTCGGGAGGGGCGGCGAACGGATCGGCCGGCAGACTGTTCCAAAACGTTACTCGGAAATCGGTGGTCGGCGCAAAAAAATCCCGCAGGCCGACGCCATCGGCCAGATAGGCTTGCAGCCGCAAACACGCATGCTCGCGCCACGGATCCTTCCCGAAACCGTGACCCAAACCCCAGTCGACCTGTCGCTCGCCTTCCTCGCCTTCGACTAGGGCATGACAGAGTTCGTGCAAGATCATCTGGGCGAGCGAATCGTCAGGATCGAGGAGATCGTCGGTGCCGATGTAGATGGTGCCGCGACCGTCGGTCGAGGCATAGGCATGCGGGGTGCGTTCGATGCGAAAGCCGACGCGTTCGGCGCAAGCGATCCACACCAGCGCGAGCGGGTCGTGATAGCGATGGGTGGGACGGCGGAGGAACTCGGTCATTCATCTCGAAAGCTGGTTGATCGGGTTGCCGATGTTACCAGTCGGAAACCGTTCCGTCTTCACGGCTAGGTCCCTTTTCATCCATTACTGTAAATCCCTCCTATTCCAAGGGCTGCCCAAAGGATGGTGAGATGAACCGCGGCTGCCGCGTAGCTAACCGTTTTGTTCCGAGCTTTGGGTGTGGAAACTCCGCAAGGCGGTTCATCCACTTCAGTGCACGCGGCGATGGGCCTCATAAACTGGCATCAACTGCTGAGCCTTTGCCCGCATGCTTTGTAGGCGCTGTTCGGGATTGGGATGGGTGCTCAGCCAATCCGGGCCCCCGCCGCCTCCGACCGCGATCATTTTTTCCCAGAGTGAGACAGCAGCGTGGGGGTTATATCCGGCTTTGGCGGCGAGTTCGATGCCGACCGCGTCAGCCTCGCTCTCGGCCTGTCGGCTGTTGGGCAGTTGCAAACCGATGGTGGCCACGGTATCGGCCAAGCCCGCCGCGCTGCTCAAGTTGTAGCCGGCGGCGGCACCGGCGAGGACGCCCAGGGTCAGCCCGAGTTTTTGGAGCTGAACGCGCGACATCTTTTCCGCCTGATGGGAGAGCAGCGCATGCGCGATTTCATGCCCCAGGACCTGCGCCAGTTCGTCGTCTGACGGCCGGATTTTTTCGATTAAACCGGTATACACGGCGATCTTGCCGCTGGCCATGCACCAGGCATTGACTTGATCGCTTTTCAGAACGTGCACCTCCCATTGCCAGAGTCGGGTTTCGGGTCGTAGCGCCGTCGCCTGTGCGATCAAAGGCTGGGCGATGGATCGAACCCGATTGACCGTGGCGGGATCTTCATCCAGTACGTGCTGCTTAGCGGCTTCTGCCAACAACTGGTAATAGGCTTGCGCAGAAGTTCGTGCGGCTTCGTTATCGTTGACCAGCATGACTTGGCTGCGGCCGGTAATGGGATTGGTGGCGCAGCCCCCGAACCCGAGGACGATCGTAATCGCAAGAAATACGACCGGTAAACGACACACCAAGCGATTTAGCTTCAATGATAGGAAGAACACATCCATTTCGACGCCGAAGCCGATGTGAAATTCCGGCCCTTGCCGACCAATATTACCTGGACGCGCGGGGTTAGCGCGCCATCCGGGTGAGATCCGATTTCAATTCACGTGCTGCCAAAGGCAGCTTCCTTTTTCCAGCGTACATTACCAATGAAAACGTTCTAACGCTCGCGGCGCTTCTCGTGCTCGATGCGCTTGAGCAAGGCAAACAAATCGCTGTTGGTCGAAAGAACCACCGTGGAGTCACCGGTAATGACCTTGCGATAGGTTTCGAGACTTTTCAAGAAACGGTAAAAATCGGCTGCCTCCGGCCGTTGCGTGTACGCTTTAGCATAGATCTCGGTCGCTCTTGCATCCGCCTCGCCGCGGATTTCTTGCACCCGCTTGTAGGCCGCGGACTCAATCTCGTTGATGTCGCGATCTTTCTTGCCGGAAATGCGGGCGGCTTCACCCTCGCCCTCGGAACGAAACCGCTGTGCAATTTGTAAACGCTCGCTGATCATGCGCTGGTGGATGCGCTCGAGCACGCCCGGGTTGTAATTGATCCGCTTGAGCCGAATGTCCAGGAGTTCGATACCGAACTCGGCCAGTTTCGGGGCTGCCGCCTCGAAAATGCTTTTTTCGATTTCCTGCCGTCCGTACCGGATCGGACGCAAGGTGCCAAGCCCGCCCACGGTCTCGTCTTGCGCCGGCTGACGCGTTTTGTCGGTGCGTATCACTTCGACCAATTCGTGCCGGGCTATGGCCGTGCGCGTCTCGCTGCCTAGGATATCTTCCAGTCGCGATTGGGCACTCCGTTCGTCGCGAAGTCGAAGGTAATAGCGCATGGCATCGGTGATGCGCCAGCGAGCGAAGGTATCCACTTGAATATAGGTTTTGTCCTTGGTCGACATTTCCACCATCGGCCCGTCCCAGGCCAAATAGCGCTTGTCGATGAACGTGACCTGCTGAATGAAAGGGATCTTGAAGTGTAGACCCGGTTCGGTGATGGGATCGCGGACCGGTCTGCCGAACTGGGTGACGATCGCTTGTTCGGTTTCGTTGACCGTGAACGCTGATAGCACGACCAAGGCGGCAGCCAGGAGCGCGAAAAGAATCGCGAGCGTCGTTCGCAAACTCATGGCTTTTTCTCCGGCAGAGATGCGGGCAGGGGAAGCATGGGCAGAATCTGTTGCACCGATTCGTCTACGACAATCGACTGTTTCGCCGCGGGAAGAACATCGCCCAGTGTTTCGAGGTAAAGCCGCGTGCGGGTGATCTCCGGTGCTTTGATGTACTGTTCGAGCACGGCACTGAACGCGGCAGCATCGCCCTCCGCTTCGTTGATGCGCTTGAAACGGTAGCCTTCGGCCTCCCGGATCTTCTGGTCGGCCTCGCCGCGGGCGCGGGGCACGGCTTTGTTGTACTCGCCGATAGCTAGATTGATGGCGTTTTCACGATCCTGTTGGGCGCGATTCACTTCGTTGAACGAGGGCTGTACCGGCTCCGGCGGGTTGACGTTCTTCAGTTGGACCTGATTGACGGTGACGCCGAGACGATAGCGGCCCGCTAAGTCCTGCAGTCGAGCGAGGACCGAGTCCTCGATTTCTTGGCGACCGATAGTGATGATTTCGTCGACTGTCCGATCGCCTACGACCTCGCGCATAACCGATTCGGAAAGATCCCGGAGCGTTTGTCCCGGGTTGCGAACAGCGAAGAGATACGTCTCAGGTTCGGTGATACGGTATTGCACGACCCACTCGACGAGCGCTGCGTTCAAGTCTCCGGTCACCATGGATTTTTCCTTTTCCGGCTCGTTTCCTGTCTGATCGGGATGCGTGTAGTCGGGCGTCGTCACGCCGAATTCCAGCTTGAGTTGGCGTTGGGTGGGGACTTGGAAAACGGTGTCGATGCCGAAGGGAAGTTTGAAATGCAAGCCGGGTGGAACTTTACGAATGTATTTGCCGAAACGGAGCACAATGCCTTCGGACTCCGCAGGGACCGTGTAGTACGAAGTCCAGACCAGAATCAGGAATAAGACAAGGAGAGCGATTCTCAGGGGAGAAACGGAAGGAGGCCAGGGAAAACGACCTGACAAAGGCTGCACGTTACTCACGGCGATGTTTTCTTCGAAATACAAAATGCCGCCGTCGGGCGACCGTCGATCGATAGTTCAAGGATAGCCGTATTCTGTCCGAATGCAGCCTCCAACCGGATTGTTCAGGGTGAAATTCAGCCTCGGTTTGTCTGACTGTTCAGATGGTGTCCCTAGCTCTTAAAAGCTCTTGCTGCGATTCAGAAAAGCGACCTGGGCAGCTGGGTGATCTCGTGTTCTCGCCTATCTTCTCGATCCGCACATTCCCTAACATGCGGCCGGCGGAGTATTGGCGCCGCCGGCCGTGCTTTATCCCTGAGTCGCTAGGTCCTATATCTGTTCCGCGACGGTTACGCAGAGATTGGTCGGATTGTTCTTCGCATCCAACACGGGTTTGATCGTGAAGCTCACCACGTTCTCCACGCCTGCGTCGCCAAGGTCGGCCACTGGAACGTTCTCTATCTTAATCTTGGTTCCATTAATCGACCACTTGTAATTGGCGTCGAAAGCCGTGTTGTTCCCGGAGCTTTCCAGATCCACCTCGAGCGTGGCCCCTGGGCAGGCGGAAGTCGGCTGCTTCAGGTCCAGGACGTGAGGATGAAAACCGCTCTTGGGATCGACATGCGTGCTGTCCTGAATCGGTAAATGGGTAACCAGAACCAGGACATTGTTGGTGCCATCGGTCAGAGCGCCATAGCCAAAGGCGCCGGCCTTGCCGTCCATCGGCACCGCACCGGATGTTTCGATTTCCACATCGAGGACTTTCCCTTTCCCGCCGCTCTTCCATTCGACTTCCACTTCCTTCAACTTTAAATAATCGGGTGTTTCTGCCCAACTGGGTGAGGACGCCAAGATGCTCGGCGCCAAGGTGCAAAGAAGAGTCATCAATTTTGTTTTTTTCATTGAGAGATCTCCTAATTAACGATTGCACACGGGTGCCGTTCACATGTCGTGCACCCTAATGGCGATAATATGATCGACTCGATAATATTTCTAGGGATGAACCCGAAGGTGAATCGCTCGACCTCCGGTATGGCTCCCGGGTTTTTCATTCACTCACGGCGAACACGGCCTTGTCCGGATCGAGTGCTTTCGCGGAAACTCCCATCGGGCCTCCGCGATCGGCGATTGTCTCGCGGTTGCTGGGCGCTTCTACTTCCGCCACTTGAGTGGGGCCACGGAGGCAGAGATAAACCTCGTCACAAGAGACAATCTTCTGAAAAAGACTTTGGCCTGTCGTTTCTCGTCGACAGGCGGACGAGTCGGCCGACGCCGGATGGCAACAATGATGGGCAAAATGAAATCGCGATTCTGTCAGAAATGACCCAATAGCTTGCTTCGGGAGCACACGGGCATGCCAATTCCGGTGTGAATGATGATCGTCTGTTCGGGGGAGTGTTGTCACCGAGAGACATGGATGAACGGGAAGCCTAATCCGGCCGGAAGACTCTTCGGGGAGCGCGGCAAGATCACCGAACGTCAGGCGAACAGGGGGTGTCGCTCCGTTCGGAGCGGAAGCCCGATCGGTAAAACACGAGGTCACCAGGGACGCTGTTTCTTAATAACGACACGGCGGACGGTCGGATGCCGGTCAAGCAGGACCGCCCTCTACCGTGGCCATGATTGGATCGGGAAAATCTTATCGTTGGAGGCGACCGGCTTTAGGTAGCCGGGGAGAGTGCTGTACCGTTGTTCGAGGCTTTGGCTCCCTCTGCGTTGCGTCTGGCGAGCTCATCGATGACGGCGTCTAAAGAGCCGGTCCGGGCGATTTCTTCACTGAACGTGGTGCGATAGTTCTGCACCAGGCTGACGCCTTCGATCAGCACGTCATAGACCTTCCAAGTACCATTCGTTTCGATCATGCGGTAGTCCACCGCGATTGGTTTCGCACCGGGCTGGAGAATCTCGGTTTTGACGACGACTTTCTTTTCGGTGGCTGGTGCCTGTAGCGGCAAATAGCGAATGGTCCAGTCTTTATACTCGGTGGACGCTGCGGCGTAAGTACGGATGAGCAAGGTGCGGAACTCGTCCTTGAAGCGCTCGCGCTGTTCTGGTGTGGCTGTGCGCCAGTGTTTGCCCAGAATCAGCATCGCCGCGCGATCGACATCCACACGGGGTTCCAGAATTTCCTTGACGATACGCGTCGCCTTGGAAATGTCGAGCTTATAGTTATATTCCCTTAGCGCTTGCTTCACCTCGTCGGCTGTTTCCTGAATGACCTGTTGGGGTGGGAGCAGCGCTTCGGCGCGGGTAACGAACGCATAGGATCCGAGAAAAATCCAGTACAAAGCCATAAGGGCTTTGCCCGTTGAAGTAGATTGATGAGTCATTGGCTAGCTCTTTAACTGGAGGAAAATGAGACATTTGACGAAATTCGGGCAGCTTATTGAGCCTTTGTGGCCCGAAAGTCAGAACGAACAACTATGATACCGGCTTCTCGAGTCGGCGATAACGACGCTTTCTTGCGCATGCTGTTTTTTGTCGTACCTGACATCGTTTTTACAAGCATAAATAGTGCCAAACATTTTTGGAGTTAGTCTTCTCGCTACGAGAAGTAGATGTGCTTACGCCTATGATTTTTCGGGGTCGGCGGAGTCTAATTGGAACTGGTTGTATGACACTGACCGCTCATAAGACGAGCTTTTTATGTACTTCCACCTCACGGAACCCCGCCGGCTTTTTCGTGTCCTGCTATTCGTGTTCATAAGCGCGCTCCTCGGCGGTTGCGGTACGGGCGCTTATTACCGTGTGGGTGTAAGCGCGGGATATCCGGGTCCTTACTACCGATACGGCTATTATCCTTATAGCTACTATGGACTCGGCGCCTACCCTTATACATATTGGCGACCCTATGGCTACTACAACCGGCACTTTTATCGCTTCGACCGGTTTCGTCGCCCGCACACTTGGGACAGAAGGCCCTATCACTTCGATAAGCCTTTCCACTACCGCGAAAGAACGCCTTATCGCTTCCACGATCGTTTTCGTCACTGGGAAAGGCGGCCTTACGGTTCTGGTGTGCCCTTTCGTCACCCTCGGCCGGGATTTCGTCACCGGCGTTAGTCGTAAGCTTCTCTCTTTACCGAATTTTCCGGGCAATACCCTTTACCGCCGGGCGGTTTTCCCGTAACTTGACCAGAATACTTGGTTAGCAGGAACAGGGGAGGCCAATGAGCAGAGTGCTGGACGATTTGAAGTATGCGAAAACCCATGAATGGGTGAAACCGGAGGAAAACGGCCATGTACGCGTCGGCATTTCTGATTATGCCCAGGAGCAATTGGGTGACGTGGTTTACGTGGAGCTGCCGGAAATCGGCCGCCGGGTCAAGGCGGGCGAAGCGTGCGCCGTGGTCGAATCGGTGAAAGCGGCTTCGGATATCTATAGCCCGGTATCCGGCGAGATCGTCGAGGTCAACGAGTCGCTTTCCGACGCTCCGGAAGCGATCAACCAGGATTCCTATGCCGCTTGGATGTTCCGCGTCAAGGCGGACGATCTTTCCGAACTGAATAGTCTCTTGGATGCCTCTGCTTATCAAGCCGAGGCCGAATCCGATTGATCGATCCGCGAGTTCTCTTCCTGTCGGCTACGCCGTTAAATTGGCCTAGACCGGCTATTCACGCGCGGTGCGCTTTCTTGACCGATACTGTGCGTTAAAGGAGCGGAATCCGTCCGGAAGAGAATGTGTCTGTATGCGCAGGGATAGGCGATCACAGATACCTCGTGTCGAGCCCCTAGCGCGTTCGTTCAGCGACCGAACGATTTAGAAACAGTCGAAAGAAACCATCCATTAGCTCATGCCGTTCATTCCTCATACCGAAGACGACGTTCGCGAGATGCTCGCAACGCTCGGTGTACCGTCTATAGAGGCACTTTTCGACGAGATACCGGCGGAATTGCGTTGCGGAGAACTCGATCTCCCGCCTGCTCTGAAGGAAATGGAGATTGCGCGTCTGATGCGCGCTCGGATCCAGGAGAATCGTCCGCTACTATGCTTTACAGGCGCCGGCGCTTACGAGCACTACATACCTGCCGCGGTTTGGGCCATAACCAGTCGGGGCGAGTTTTACAGCGCTTATACGCCCTACCAGGCGGAAGCGAGCCAAGGCACGCTGCAGGTTCTCTACGAATACCAGAGCATGATGGCCGGCCTCACCGCCATGGACGTATCGAACGCCTCGCTCTACGACGGCGCGACCAGTCTGGCCGAGGCCGTGCTGATGGCGGTGCGGACGAACCGGAAATCGCGCTCGCGGCGTATTCTGATGCCTAAGACCGTCCATCCGTTTTACCGTCGGGTGGTCCGTACCATCGTCGGCAGCCAGGCACTGGAGCTGATCGAGTTGCCCTACGACACCGAAACCGGGCGTATTGATTTGGCTTCGCTTGAAGTCCATTCGGGTGCCGACATCACTGCCCTGGTGATTCCGCAAGTGAATTTCTTCGGCGTGCTCGAGGCCGTCGACGAATTGACCGATTGGGCCGCCGCCAACGGCGCAATTGCCATCGCGCTGGTCAACCCCATCGCGCTCGCGCTGCTCAAACCACCGGGAGAATGGGGAAAAACTGGGGCCGATATCGCCTGTGGAGAAGGCCAGCCTTTGGGTATTCCGTTGTCCGGGGGCGGACCGTATTTCGGATTCATGTGCTGCCGAAAAGCGCACTTGCATCAGCTGCCGGGACGTTTGGTAGGCCGCACCGTCGACGCGGACGGCAAGCCCGGTTTCACGCTGACGCTTCAGGCGCGGGAGCAACATATCCGACGCGGCCGGGCGACTTCGAATATTTGCACCAATCAGGGCTTAATGGTGACGGCGGCGACGATTTACATGGCGCTCCTTGGACCGGAGGGCTTGAGGCGGGTGGCGCTGAAATGCCATCGCAACACCTTGAGCCTGATGAACGGATTGGCGGCCATCGACGGTGTTGAACGGGTTTTCTCCGGGCCTTTCTTCCATGAGGCGGTTTACCGCACACGTAAGCCCGCACGGGAGATCATGGACGGCTTGGCGGAACAGGGGATTTTAGGGGGATACGAACTCGCTAGGGATTATCCGGAACTCGGCGAGGCCATTCTGGTTTGTGCCACGGAAACGCGTACTCAGGAGGACATCGAACTGTACGTACGCCGAGTGGCATCGCTGCTTGAGTCATGACTGAAGACGTCGGAGCCGACAGAATGCTGATTTTCGATCGTTCGCGTACGGGGCGTGCCGCCCATGCGCAATTACCCCGGGAAGCCGGGGAATCTCCGGTCATTCCGGATCATTTGCTGCGCAAGAGACGTCCAGCCTTGCCGGAAGTGTCGGAATTGGACGTCGTGCGTCACTACACCCGCCTGTCCCAGCAGAATTACTCGATCGACACGCAGTTTTATCCCTTGGGCTCCTGCACCATGAAATACAACCCCAAGGTGTGTCATGAACTGGCGACTCTGCCCGAATTTCTGAATACCCATCCGCTCGCCTTGGAAAGAGCCGGACAGGGAACCCTAGCCTGTTTGTACGAGCTCCAGGAGATGCTTCGCGAAATCACCGGCATGGCGGGAGTTTCCCTAGCTTGCGCGGCAGGAGCGCAGGGCGAATTGGCGGGGGTCCTCATGATCCGCGCATACCATGCGCTGCGGGGCGATTCGGCACGCACCGAGATACTGGTGCCCGACGCCGCGCACGGCACCAATCCCGCTTCGGCATCCATGGGCGGTTTTCAGGTGCGCGAGGTCGCTACCGGCCCCGACGGGAATGTAGATCTAGCGGCCCTCGAGCAGGCCGTAGGTCCGCAAACCGCCGGCATCATGCTGACCAATCCTTCGACTCTGGGGGTATTCGAACAGCATGTTCAGGCCATCGCCGACATCGTTCACAAAGCCGGCGGACTGCTCTATTACGATGGTGCCAATCTGAACGCTATCGCCGGCAAAGTACGTCCGGGCGATATGGGCTTCGACGTGATCCATCTCAATCTCCACAAGACGTTTTCGACGCCCCACGGTGGTGGCGGTCCAGGCGCAGGGCCGGTAGGCGTCAACGACAAACTGTTGCCTTTCCTGCCTCTGCCCATCGTCGCGAAAGACGGGTCGCGTTACCGCATGCTGACCGAAGCCGTTCGGCCGCACAGCATCGGCCATCTGGTCACGTTCGCGGGTAATGTCGGCGTGCTCCTGCGGGCCTATGTCTACATCCGAATGCTTGGGCGCGAAGGTCTCGAGCGGGTGGCGGAATTCTCGACCCTGAACGCTAATTATTTGCTCAAGAAACTGGTCGAAGCGGGGTTCGAACCCGCTTTTCCGCAGCGCCTCGCCGCACACGAGTTCATCATCACGCTGAAACGGCTGGCCAAAGAACGCCACGTTACGGCGCTGGACTTTGCCAAGCGCCTGTTGGATTACGGCGTCCACGCACCGACGGTCTATTTCCCACTCCTGATTCCCGAGTGTCTTCTTATCGAGCCGACCGAGACGGAAAGCAAGGACACTTTGGACAGGTTCGCTGAGGTGATGGCCGCGATTTTGAAAGAAGCGGAGACCGACACGGATCGACTTAAAAATGCGCCCCATTCGCTGCCGGTACGGCGGCTGGATGAAGTCGGGGCGGCAAGGCGTCCCGATCTCGCCTATACACCCGAATAACACGCCTATGGCTGGACAGACTCTCACGGGCTTTGCTCGTTTTTATGCGGCTTTCACCAACTCGATCGCCGGCATTCGTGCGGCCTGGCTCAACGAAGAAGCGTTCCGCCAAGAGTGCCTGCTGGTCCTCGCTGGTATTCCGTTAGGGCTGTGGATCGGCCAGAACGGCATGGAACGCGCGCTTTTGATCGGCGTGCTTCTGAACGTCCTGATCGTCGAATTGTTGAACAGCGCCGTCGAAGCAACCGTAGATCGTATCGGCTTCGAGCGGCACGAATTGTCCGGCCGTGCCAAGGATTTTGGATCGGCGGCTGTGTTCTTTTCGCTGGTTCTCGCCGGCGTGGTTTGGTTACTGGTACTGATTCGATAAAGGTAATAAGAATGACGGCGTTAATTTGCGGATCCGTGGCCTACGACACCATTATGGTGTTTCGTGATCGATTCAAGAATCACATCCTTCCGGAGCAGGTCCATATTCTGAACGTTTCCTTCCTGGTTCCGGAACTCCGCCGGGAATACGGCGGCTGCGCTGGCAATATCGCGTATAACCTCAAGCTTCTGGGCGTCGATCCCCTGCCCATGGCCACGGTAGGCAAGGATTTCGCGCCATATGCGCAATGGCTTGGGTATTGCGGCATCAAGCAGGACTTCATCAAGGTTCTGGAGGACAGTTATACGGCGCAAGCCTATATCACGACGGACATGGACGATAACCAGATCACGGCCTTCCATCCGGGCGCGATGTCGTTTTCCCATCTGAACCGGGTACCTACGGACCGTGGCATCCGCATCGGCGTCGTGGCACCGGACGGCAAAGACGGCATGGTTCAGCATGCCGCCCAGTTCGCCGAGGCCGGCATCCCGTTCATCTTCGACCCCGGCCAGGGCATGCCGATGTTCGACGGGCAGGAACTCCTGAATTTCATCGAACTGGCGACCTGGGTGACCTTGAACGATTACGAAGCCCAGCTCATGCAGGAGCGCACCGGTCTCACGCCCGAAGAACTGGCACAGCGCGTGGAAGCGCTGATTGTCACCAAAGGCGCGCAAGGATCGGTGATCTACGCCAACGGCGTCCGGCATGAGATACCGCCGGCAAAGCCGACTGCGGTACTAGACCCGACCGGCTGCGGCGACGCTTACCGAGCGGGGTTGATTTACGGCCTCTTGGAAGAATTCGATTGGCCTACGATCGGTCGTATCGCTTCGTTGATGGGAGCGATCAAGGTCGAAACCTACGGCACGCAAAATCACAGCTTTACCCTGCATGCGTTCAAAGAACGCTATCGGGAAAGCTTCGGCCTGGAATTCCCTGACCGGATATGACGAATATCCAGCGGCTGTTGGACATCATGGCGCGTTTGCGCCATCCCGAGACGGGCTGTCCTTGGGACTTGCGGCAGGACTTCGCAAGTCTCGTTCCGTACACCCTGGAAGAGGCGTACGAAGTGGCCGATGCGGCAGAGCGCGGTGATGCCGCGGATTTGCGGGAAGAATTGGGCGATTTGCTTCTGCAAGTCGTTTTCCACGCGCGCATCGCAGAGGAACGCGGCTTGTTCACATTCGAGGACGTCGCCGGTGCCATCGCTGACAAGCTGATCCGTCGCCATCCCCATGTGTTCGGCGATACCGTGTTCGAGACCGACACGGAGAGACATGCGTACTGGGAATCGTCCAAAGCCGCCGAGCGCCGGGAGAAAGGCAAAACGGAGCAGGAGGAAAGCACTTTGAGCGGTATCGCACCGAATTTGCCGGCACTCGTAGCCGCACAAAAACTGCAGAAGCGGGCTGCGCGTTTTGGGTTCGATTGGCCGGAAATCGGGCCGGTATTCGACAAGGTCAGGGAGGAACTGGACGAACTCGAGGCTGCTCGAGCAACGAGCGACCAAAGCCGTATCCAGGAAGAAATCGGCGATTTGCTATTCGTCGTCGTCAACCTCGCTCGCCACCTCGAAGTCGATGCCGAATCTGCGCTTCGGAACGGCAACCGAAAGTTTGTCACCCGCTTTCGCTACATCGAAAAGCAATTGGCGGCTCAGGGAAAGACCCTGGACGAGTCTACGCTGGCCGAATTGGATGCCTTATGGGATGAAGCCAAACGAAGCTTGTCAAATGGTTGTCAATCGTAGGTTGGCGAGCCATTGCCGACGAATTGAATCCATCAAAGTCGACGTTGAAATTAGAACTGCGACACGAGCATCCCTGGGATGTCACACCGCGAGAAGCCGTTGCAATCCAGAACCGTCTCCGGGGCCTGATCAGCTTGCGGGACGATCTTCCCGAAACGATCGGACGCGTGACCGGAGTGGATGTCGGTTTTGAAGACTCACGCACCGTCACGCGGGCCGCGGTAGTTACCTTGAGTTTCCCCGAACTGAATCCCATCGATAGCTCCGTCGCGAGGAGGCCGACCTCATTTCCTTACGTTCCCGGCCTGCTATCCTTCCGGGAAGTTCCGGCAATCCTGGATGCCTTGCGAACCTTGCGCGATCGACCGGATTTAATTCTGGTCGATGGCCAGGGCTACGCGCATCCGCGCCGCTTGGGGATAGCCTGTCACCTCGGTCTGCTGATCGATATTCCCACAATCGGGGTCGGCAAGACGCGGCTCACGGGTACGCACGGCGACGTTCCCGACAAACGCGGCGCTTGGGTTCCCCTGATGGACAAAGGAGAAACTATCGGCGCCGTATTGAGGACTCGGCAGGGTGTCAAACCGATTTACATATCATGCGGCCATCGAATTGCCCTGCCGACGGCTGTCGATTGGGTGATGCGTTGCACCACCCGTTTCCGCCTTCCCGAGACGACGCGATACGCACACCGCCTCGCCTCGGGATAAAAAACGCAAAAGCGTCGTTGTTCTTAGGGCTTGCTCGCGGGGAGTTCTTTATCCCGATAGTGAACGTCGGTCCAGCACACAGGAAGCTCCTCGCCGGACGGGAACACTAAGTCGGTTTTCGGGAATTTTTCCGGGTCTTGCATTTCCTCTCCCCAGTGCAAGCGGCCAACCACGGTCTTATGGATCGGGTTGACCAGATCGTTAAGACTGAGAACCTCGACCAAATGTCCGTTCTTTTTCAGTTTGAGAAACATGGCATATCTCCTTTCTTTAATATCGAAGGGTCCTGGATCCGTGGCTTGAGTTCTACTGTAGAGCGATTCTGGGCGCGATGCAATCACTCCGAACGCTTGCTTCTCCAATGAGACTGGACGCCCCAGCAAAGAAACTGTGTCAGAACGAATCCTGCCCCAAAACCCCCGATAAAGAACTCCGAAGCATGATGCTGCGCGATTGTCGCCAGATATTGACCTGTAATGTATCCAACCACCAGCGACAAACCGATACGCAATCGTCGGAATATTTCATCTGTGTTCATAATCGATCGAGCCAACTCGTCCAAGCAGACCGGGAAATTGTCGGCGAAAACCTGAGCCCGACGCGACGGTGGACGCGGTCGCCAGTCGCTTGGCTTATACGGTCCAGTTCACAATCATTCACGCTCGCCCCGAGATCCGGGCTTCGCGGGCCGACCCGGGCACCCAGTCGTGCGGGATATCGGCTGAACTTCGCCGGTGAAAAGGCAATCTTAGTGATTACACTGACCGACAACACGAGTTCAACGAAATGCCGGTATCCGACGAATACGTTCTGAGTGAACTGACAGCTTGGTTCCGCCGCCGGCTGGATGAGTTGAGCATCCACTTCGATGACGAGCCGCTCAGCTACGACGCCAATACGGCCTATGATATCGCCTTTTATCGTCTCTTGGCGGAAGCCCGGGACGCCTGGTTGGCGCGCCACGGTTACACACCTACACCGGGACAACTCACCAAAGCCTTCTTCAACGCCGAATTCGAACGCTCGCGCGAACAACGCCTCGGCAGGGGTAATTGGCTGTCGCGAACCATCCGCCGGCTATTTCCTTTCAAATCATTAGGAAAACCGGACCACGTCAAATAGCGGCGGTCGATTTCTCCAATTTTCCCGCTGCAATCGGAATTGTGTTCCTAAACCGCCGTCCTTGCTTGAGTCAAGCGGTTTACCCAAGCGGGTTCCTGATGAAAGCGGGCTCCGTCCATCTTGCCGGCAGCTAAGGCGGCTCACCATAGCTGGTTGCGTTTTGGCGCGGCCGGTTAAGCCTCAAGAACCAGGTTCCGTGGGTTTTTTCGGCCGCGTGAGAAAGCGCCATCGCTGATTGGGGAACGGAATAGCCTGGACAATCGGAGGGCCAAGGATCACCCTCTCCTGCCTCTTTTGTCGCTTTTCGAACCTGACCACAACCGTTCGTCGGACGAATCCTACCGCTTATCGATTTCTGCCGATGCAGTGAGAAAGTACTGCTATACCTATCGGCATGAAAACAGATCACGAAATTGGTTTCACCCTGATCGAGCTGATGGTTACGCTGGCGGTCGCCGCCATAGTGGTGACAGTGGGGGTGCCGAGCTTTCAGGAAATGGTTCGCAACAATCGCCTCGCCACCCAGGCCAACCAACTGGTGAGCGCCCTCAATCTCGCCCGTAGTGAGGCGATCAAACGAGGTGCGCGAGTGACCGTATGCAAGACGGGCGATCCCAATGCGGCAGAACCGTCTTGTTCGGCAACCGCGGACTGGCAGCAGGGTTTCATCGTGTTTGTGGACAATACCCACCTGGCCGGCAACAGCAAGGGTGTGATCGATGAGCCGGATGAGCGGATACGGGTATTTGGCGCGTTAACCGGATCGACCCTGCGGGGCGGCGACAACTTCGCAGAGGGTATCTCCTACCTCGCAAGCGGTGTGAGCGAGGGTATCAAAGCCGGCGGCGCTAAAGGTCTGGCCGACGGCACCTTCACGCTGTGCAGCTCGGGCGAAGGACGGGCGATCGTGATCGGTCCCACCGGCCGAGTGCGCGTGGCAGCGGAGGTGAAGGAATGCTGAACGTTTCATTATCCAACCGGCGGTGTAGCGGCTTTACCCTGTTGGAAGTCCTTGTCGCCATCCTGGTGTTGGCGATCGGGCTACTCGGCCTGGCGGGTCTACAAGTCGCGGGGCTTCGGGCCGATCACAGCGCGTTTCACCGCTCCCAAGCCACGATGCTGGCCTACGACATCCTAGATGTGCTCAGAGCGAATCGGCAGGACGCGCGCAACGGTGCATACAACCTCAATCTGGAAGACGGTGCGCCGATTGGGAACAGCCGCGCCGCGCAGGATTTAAACCGTTGGCTCGCGGAACTCGCCAACCGCTTGCCCGAGGGCGACGGCGGGGTCACCGTGGTGAACAACCTGGTCACCGTCATCGTGCAATGGGATGACAGCCGCGGAACTGAAGCCCCCCAACAATTCCAAGTCCAGAGCCAGCTATGAAATCTTTGAACCGTGAGGTTTCGATATTCGGCCCGACGCAGCAGGGCGGGATCTCTCTGGTGGAAATTATGGTCGCCCTGACTCTGAGCCTGGCGCTCACGGGGGGCGCTCTGACGGTTTATCTCGGCACCCGCCAGAGCTATCGGACCAGCGACGCCATGGCCCGCATTCAGGAGAACGCCCGCTATGCCTTCCAGATCCTCGGTCGCGATCTGCGGATGGCCGGGTATCGCGGCTGCGTCGGCGAAAACGTGACCGTGACGAATACGCTGAACGATCCCAACGGATTTTTGTGGAATTTCGATCAAGCCATTTACGGCTACGAAGCGTCTTCCACATCCACGTGGAACCTGCCACCTGACGACGCCATTACCAACCCCCTCGGCGGACGGGACATCGTGGTGGTACGCGGCACCTTCGGCAATGGAGCACGGGTGTTGCAGCATCCAGGTAATGAGGACGACCCAACTTTGCCGGGTTCGGCGGATATCAAAGTGACGAGGGGAAGCGGTGTCGAAGAAGGCGATATCGTGCTCGTGACCGATTGCCTCGCGGCCGCTGTATTTCAGGTCACGAACAAAAATGAATCGGGCGTTTTCGACAACATCGTTCATAACACCGGCGGCACTCGGATTCCTGGAAACGCGACCAAGCAGCTGGGAAAAAGCTATGAAGGCGGCGAACTCCTGCGCATTTCGACCAAGATTTATTACATACGCAACAACCCCGCCGGCCAGCCTGCGCTGTACCGTAGGGAGGGCGCTAGCGCGGCCCAGGAGATGGTCGAGGGCGTTCAGGACATGCAAGTCCTATATGGCGTGGATGAGAACGGCGACTTTGCCGCCGACCGTTACGAAACCGCTGCCTGGGTCGAGGCCAACGGGCGTTGGGGTTCGGTGGTCGCGGTCAATGTAGCCCTGCTGCTGCGCTCGGTCGAGGACGGCGTGGTGAACACGCCCCAGACCTACTTTTTCAACGGTGCATCGGTCGCCGCCGCCGACCGGAGACTCTATCAAGCTTTCGAAACCACTTTTACCCTGCGCAATCGGGTGAATTGAGCTATGGAAAACCGATTTCCGATTACAACCCGGCAGAGGACTTTAACCACTCTGGATGCATCGTCGGTCTCCCGAACACCCGCCCGGTCCGGTGTCGGGCACGGCAACAGGCAAAAAGGGGCCGCCCTGGTGACCTCGCTGATCATCCTACTGATGTTGACGCTGATGGGCGTGGCTGCCATGCAGACCACCACGCTGGAAGAGAAAATGGCGGGCAATCTGCGCAATGAGAATCTGGCTTTCCAGGCGGCGGAAGCGGCGCTCAGGGCGGGTGAAGCCTATTTACAGGGATTCGCGATCGGACCTTTCGTAGCCGATACGAGCGAGACGAACCTTGCCCTCAACCCCGCCGGGCTTTATCAGCCTACACTTTCCCCCGCCACCGAGCGCTGGCAGCAAACCGACATCTGGACGGAGGCCGGCTCCCTGGCCCTCGACCAAGCGCTGGCCGGTCTGGCCGAGCCGCCCCGTTACATCATCGAGGACCTATCGTCCTATACCAGGTGCACGAATTCGGGCAACTGCACCAATGTCCCGCTCCCTAGAACGCCCGGCGGAAGCGTCAAGTTCGGGCCAATTCCAGACGTCGGCCGTTTCCGCATCACTGCCCGCGGTGTAGGCGGCACGACCGATGCGGTGGTTCTGCTGCAGAGTTATTACAACCGTTGAGGAAACTGTCATGCACGTGACCCGCCGGTTTTGGCTTTGTTCGATCCTGGCAGTCGGTTTGCCGGCGGCGGCAAGCGGCGCAGCCGATATTGCTCCGTCCCCGCTGTTCCTGAGCTCTCCGGTCGAGCCCAACGTGATGTTTACCCTGGATGACTCGGGCTCGATGCAATTCGAGATTATGCCGGATGACTACGTCTTTTCATCCGGCTCGAGTCGCACGCCTTATGTCTTCCCGAGAGCCAACGGCGTCTACGGCAGTTCCGACTATGAAAACCAGGTCGCCACGGTGGATAGCAATGTGGCCTACACTGCCCTGACCCGTTCGCCCCAGGTCAACACCATTTATTACAATCCCTCGATCACCTACACGCCGTGGGTGAAGGCGGACGGTACGCTTTATCCCCCTGCGGACCCAAGTTGCGCCCTGCACAACCCCGAGCGGCCGGGTAGCGGTGCCGCCTATTGCCGGGATCTGACGACCACCAACACCAGATACAACTCCAACAGCTGGCGTACCTGCACATCGAACGGCAGCTGTTCCTCGAGCAGCACCAACAAGAGTTTTTGGCCCGCCACCTATTACTGGCATACCGGCGGCAGTATTTGGAGCTGGTCCAATTACCAAAAGGTGGAAATAAAACCGTCCACCACGGCTTACAGCGGACATGGACGGCAATCACGCACCGACTGCACCGGCGGGGTATGTACTTACGCTCAGGAAATCCAAAACTTCGCCAACTGGTATACCTATTACCGCTCGCGCATTCTGACGGCGCGCGCCGGAATTGGGCGGGCCTTTGCCAAGCAAGGAGCGTCAATGCGCGTTGGTTTTGGCGCTATCAACCAAGGCTCGAGCTCGGTAGATGGCGTCAATACCGCGACCGTCATTTCAGGTGTTAGGAAGTTCGAAGGCACTGCGCGCTCGAATTTCTTCAGCAAGCTTTACGGCCATACGATTCCGGCGGCTGGTACGCCTTTGCGCAAGGCCCTGGACGACGTGGGCCAATATTTCAGGCGGACCGACGACAAAGGACCCTGGGGCGAAACGCCGGGGAGCAATGGCGGCACGCAGCTTGAATGCCGGCAGAACTACCACATCCTCATGACTGACGGTTACTGGTCGGGGACAAGCAGCTATGAGGCTAGCACTAGTGCCGCCCGTAACAATAACGACGGTACCGAGGGGCCCACGATTACCGGGCCGGAAGGCCAATCCTTCACATACAATGCAGTGTCGCCTTTCGCAGACAATTACAGCAATACACTGGCCGATGTCGCCATGTATTACTGGAAGAACGATCTTCGTCCCGATTTGCCCAACAAGGTGCCTACCACGACGATCGACCCGGCGTTCTGGCAGCACGTGGTGACGTACGGTGTCGGCTTAGGCGTCACCGGTTCGGTCGATCCGGATGCAGCCTGGAATGCGATTACCAGCGGCGCCTCCATTAGTTGGCCAAATACCAATCCGAGTGAACAAAACTGCAGCGGTTCGACATGTCCGGCCAGGCTCGACGACCTGCTTCATGCTGCCATCAACAGCCGGGGTGGCTTTTTCAGCGCGGCCGACCCGGAGAGCTTTGCCGATGCGATGAGCGACGTTTTGGCAGATATCACTCAGAAAACCACCGCCTCCGCCGCTGCGGTTGCCGCCAACTCGACCCGCCTCAACACCGATACCATGGTTTATCAGGCGCGCTTCAATAGCGCGGAATGGAGCGGGCAGGTTCTCGCCTTCCAAATGAACTCAGACGGCAGCGTCGGGGCCGTAGTATGGGATACGGACGCCACCCTGGCCTCCGTCACGCCAGACGCGCGCCAGGTGTGGACGTCGAGCCGCACCAACGATCCCTCGGCAGGCGTGAGCTTCGAATGGGACAACCTGTCTCTCGCCCAGCAGAACGCGCTCAACAAGAATGCCTTGGGTACGGTGGACGGAAAGGGAGAAGACCGGTTGAACTGGCTGCGAGGCGACTCCGCCAAGGAACAGAAAAACGGCGGGTCCTTTCGTGACCGTAGCAAGCTCCTTGGCGACATCATCAATTCGGATCCTGTATTCGTCGGGGCGGAGAACTTCGGCTACATCGCATTGCCGGAAAGCGACGGCGGCGGCGATGTGTACGTGGAATTTCTCGCGGACAAGCAAAGCCGCAAAAAGATGCTCTATGTAGGCGCCAACGACGGCATGCTGCATGCCTTCGACGCCGACACGGGCGAGGAACAATTCGCCTACGTCCCGGCTGGGGTTTACGAGAACCTGAGCAAGCTAACGGATCCCGGCTACACTCACCGCTATTTCGTGGACGGCAGTCCGGCCGCCTGGGATGCCTGCATCGGTCCGTCGTCGGGAAGCGCCTCCTGCAGTTGGCGCACGGTGCTCGTGGGCTCCCTGGGAGCAGGCGGCAAAACCATCTACGCCCTCGACATCACCGATCCGGCCAGCGCCGATTTCGGCAAGCCCCTGTGGGAATTCAGTGACGACGATCTGGGCTATCTGGCAGGTTCGCCCCAGGTTGTCAAGCTTGCGGGCGGTGATTGGGCGGTCATTTTTGGCAATGGCTATCGCAGTAAGAACTGTGAAGATTTGCTCAACAACGTTATCGCCAATGCCAACCGCAATTGCAAAGCGAAGCTGTTCGCCGTGGATCTGAAAACCGGAGCGCTGATTTCGGGTTTTCCGATCGACACGGAGGCTGGCGATGCCGCCAACCCGAACGGCATCGTCAGCCCGCCGGCACTCTACGATGTTTCTGGGCGCATTTTGGGGGATGACAGCGACGCGGGAACCGTGCTGGGCGATGGAATCTATGTCGGCGATCTCCAGGGCAATCTCTGGCGGTTCATCCGCCAAGGCAATAGCTGGCGCTCAGCTTATTCATCCGGTTCGAATCCGGCCCCATTGTTCGTCGCCAGGGACGGTTCCGGCAAGCGCCAGCCCATCACCGCACCCTTGGAGATTGGCGAACCGCCGGTCGTCGGTCAAGGCGTAATGATATTTTTCGGCACCGGTCGTTATTTCAAGACCACCGACGCTACGGATACTTCCCTGCAAACGTTCTACGGCATATGGGATGATGGCACAAGGATTACCTATGCGAACCGCGATGACGTGCTCCAGCTTCAGACGATCACCGTGGAGACAACGGCGTTCGGCCGGGAAGTTCGGATGGTGAGCGACAACCCCGTTATTTGGACCGGGAATGACGCCAAGCGTGGATGGTATCTAGACCTGGTACCGCCCGGTGGCAGCAACCAGGGGGAGCGGGTGGTCAGCGCGCCCTTGCTCCGCTTCGGGCGGGTCATTTTCAGCACGCTTGTGCCATTCGACGATCCGTGCAGTGGGGGCGGTACCAGTTGGCTGATGGAGCTCGATGCTCAAACCGGCGCTCGCCTCGGCTATTCCGTATTCGATGTCAACAAGGACGGTCTTTTCAATACGGGAGACTACCTGGAAGTCGGCAGCAGCAGCGGGCCCATCTCTGGTCTCAAGAGCACGGTGGGCATCACCAAAGCTTCAGCGGTCGTTTCGGCCGGCGAGAAGGAGTACAAGGTTCAGACGGGCACCAATCTCAGCGGCGCTCCCGAGGGCTTGCTCATCACACCGGAGAAGGGCGGCGTCGGCAAACCGCGTGGCGCATGGAAACAGCTTTTCCAAGAATAAGAGAGTCCGATGATCACACCGATAATCCGTACTGAAACCAAGGGGTTCACGTTGATCGAACTGATGATCGCGGTTGCCGTGGTCGGCATCGTGTCGGCAATCGCCTACCCGAGTTACCGCGAACAGATACAGAAAAGCCACCGCAGCGAAGCGAAAAGCGCGTTGCTGGAGAACGCCCAATTTTTGGAGCGGAACTATACAGCGAACAACTGCTATCACCGGACCGACGGCAACTGCGCGGGCGGTGTCAACATAGACCTGCCGGTGACGGCAGTCAGGGATTCAACCGGCGCTGCCCGGTATACGATCCAATTCGCGGACGGGCAGCCGACGCGCAACAGCTTCATCCTGGAAGCGGTGCCTACCGGAAGCATGAGCCGGGACGCTTGTGGCACTTTTACCCTGAATCACCTGGGTGTAAAGAACGTTAAGGATAAGCCGGCAGGCTCGACGAAAACGGCAGACGAATGTTGGCAGCGTTGACCGACAACTCCGTCGTCAACGGTCCGAGTGGCCGAGACTTTTTCCCGGCACGATTTCATCCCTTACTCGCTGCTTGAGTTCCTTCGCCTCGGGGAAGCGTCCCTCTGCCTTCCGCGACCAGAGCACCGTATTCCCGTGACGAACTTCGAACACTCCGCCGGTACCGGGAATTAGTGCCACTTCACCGATTTCGGTCTCGAAGGTGGTGAGAAGTTCTTGCGCCAGCCAGGCCGCGCGCAGCAGCCAACGGCATTGCGTGCAATATTCGATTTCGATGCGTGGTTTTGCGGTCATGGCTTTTCCTCTTCCTTACTTATAGACCGGCATGGCCTGTACTGAGCCCTGTCAACCGGATGAAGCCGTTCGCGGCGAGCGCCGCGAGATGCCGGGAACGCCGACGCATATCCGTACCTACAGCTGATTTCCGACCCAGGGCTGAATGGCTTGCCAAAGCAATTTCATGCCCACAATCAGTACAACGATCGCGAACGTCCGTCTGAGTTTCCGCGTCGGCAGCCAGTGTGCGAGTTTAGCGCCGATGGGCGCGAACGGAATACTGGTCGCCACGATGCCAGCGAAAGCCGGGAGGTACACGTAGCCGAGACTCCAAGCCGGCAATACCGACTTTTCCCAGCCCAGGACAATGTAGGTTACGGAGCCGGCGAGCGCGATCGGGAAACCGCAGGCGCTGGAGATGGCCACAGCGTTTTGGATAGGGAAGCGACACTTGACGAGAAAAGGAACGCTCAGCGTACCGCCGCCTATTCCTAGGATCGCGGATACCGCGCCTATGCCGATACCTGCCGAGGAACAGACCCATCCGCTCGGCGTCCGGGTTCGGCCATCTCTGGTCTTTGCACCGATCATGAGCCGAGCGGCGACGTAAAGTAGGAAGAGCGCGAAAATCAGTTTGAACCAATGCGCGGGCAAGCGATCGGCGATAACCGATCCGAGGACGGAGCCGATCAGTGTGCCGGGCGCCAGCCGGAAGACGACACTCCAGCGTACGGCGCCGAGGCGGTGGTGCGCGAAGACGGCAGAAATGGACGTGACGACAATGGTCGCGAGCGAGGTCGCCACAGCCATGATCATGACGGAGTCCTGCGGAAATCCCCGCATCGAGAAAAACCAGACCAGAAACGGCACGATCACGACACCGCCGCCGATACCGAACAAGCCGGATAAAACGCCGGCCAGGCTGCCGAAAGCGAGATACAGTCCGAGCTCTTCCCCCATGTAGCGTACATCCGCGTTTAAAATAGGCGGCGTATGTTAACAGGAACCGGGATCCACGTTTGAAGCCCATGAAAACTTATCTTGTCGGAGGTGCCGTGAGGGATATGCTCCTCGGGAGACCGGTGGAAGAGCGCGACTGGGTGGTCGTCGGCGAAACACCCGAAAGCATGATCGCTCGGGGCTTCAAGCCGGTCGGCAAGGATTTTCCCGTGTTTCTACACCCCGAAACCCACGAGGAATATGCACTCGCCCGCACGGAACGGAAAACCGCACCGGGTTACCGGGGGTTCGTCGTACATGCCGCGCCGGATGTGACGCTGGAGCAGGATTTGCTCCGCCGAGACCTCACCATCAACGCCATGGCCATGGACGAAGAAGGTCGACTCGTGGATCCATATGGCGGCGCGCGCGACCTCGAGCAGCGAATTCTGCGCCATGTTTCGCCGGCATTTAGCGAAGATCCCGTACGTATCCTCCGCGTTGCTCGCTTCGCGGCCCGGTACGCCCACCTCGGCTTTCGAGTGGCGGCGGAAACCCTGGAGCTCATGCGGGGCATGGTTGCCGCCGGTGAAGTGGACGCGCTTGTGCCGGAGCGGGTTTGGGCGGAATTAGCTCGCGCTTTGTGCGAACCGACGCCTCGGGCGTTTTTCGAAGTCCTGCGCGAGTGCGGGGCATTAGCCCGGCTGTTCCCGGAGATCGACCGGCTGTTCGGTGTTCCCCAGCCTCCCGAGCATCATCCTGAGGTCGATACCGGCATCCATACCTTGCTGGTCCTGGACCAGGCCGTTCGGCTGAGCCCCGATCCGGTCGTGCGCTTCGCCGCCTTGACTCACGACCTGGGCAAGGGGCTGACGCCCCAGGACTTGTGGCCCAGGCACTTCGGCCACGAAAAGGCGGGGCTCGCGGCGCTGGAGAGTCTGTGTGAGCGGCTGAAAGTGCCCAATGCCTATCGCAAGCTCGCAGAGAAAGTGATGCGTTATCACGGTCATTGTCATCGGGCGCTCGAGTTGCGCCCTGCAACCGTGGTGGATTTATTTTACCGGCTCGACGTGTTTCGAACGGGTCAAGCTCTGGATCCGTTTCTGCTCGCGTGCGAGGCCGATGCCAAAGGCCGCCCCGGGTTCGAGAATCGGCCCTATCCCCAAGCGGAATGGTTGCGGCAGGCAGGGGACGCGGCCTCGGCGGTTCCGGTCCAACCCTTGTTGGAGCAAGGATTCAAGGGCGAGACTCTGGGCCGCGAGCTTCGCCGGCTACGGATCGAAGCCGTGAAGTCATGTCGGCAGCAATTCATGGAAGGTCGAAGTGCCGTTTGAGTGAAGCGGTTTCCAATGAACGCCGGACCGGCCGCGATGTACCAACCCCGCGATTTCATCGAAACCCCGGATAGATTGATTTTCGCTGTCGTGGACAGCCAGCTCGAAGAGGATCGTGTGCTGTGCTTTCTACGTTATGTGAAGATCGACGGGCAGTTCACCAAAATGGGAACCCGCGAAGCGAATGCTTACCTTGAAGCGCACGCGCCCCAGTATCTATTTTCTTCGAAAAGACTGGATGCACGACTTCATGCTGTGTCGCAGAAAAGCATTAGCCGCCATTATCGGCCTCAGCAGCGTGTGCAGGACTTGCTGAGCTCGGGGCCACATGACGAAATCGAGCGGAAAGCGGTGCGCTTGATGCAAAAACTCGGCTCGCGAGGATTGGACTTGAGCCGGCTCGGTCTGACCGGATCGCTGCTGATCGGCGCGCAAACGCCGAAATCCGATCTCGATTTCGTCATCTACGGGCGCGAAGCATTCTTTCAGGCCCGGGAGATTGTCGGACGATTACTCGAGACCGGAGAACTGCGAGACCTGGACGACGCGGCCTGGCGCGATGCCTACGACCGGCGCGGGTGCGCGCTGAGCTTCGAGGAGTATGTCTGGCACGAGCGCCGGAAGTTGAACAAAGCGCTGATCGATGGAACAAAATTCGATATCACTTTGGTGGACGAGCCCTTGTCGAAAGAACCGGGCGCTGTCCGCAAGCTGGGGCCGATACGGATTCGGGCGCAGGTCGCGGACGCAACCTACGCATTCGATTATCCGGCGGTATACCGCCTGTCTCACCCCGAGATCACGGAAGCCATCAGCTTCACTCACACGTATGCCGGTCAGGCCCAGACCGGCGAAACCATCGAAATTGCCGGCTTGTTGGAGGAATCGGAAACGGGAACACGGCGCGTCATTGCGGGCTCCAGCCGAGAAGCCCAGGGGGAATACATCAAAGTCGTAGGTTAGCCCGAAGGCGTGTGGGCAAACTCCTTTACGTTTGTTACAGTGCGGCCCCGGCAAGTTTCAACATCGACAGTGGAGAAAACTTATGATCGGCGGCGTTGTTGCGGTTCTGATTTGCGTGTGGTTTTACCGCACCGCGATTCGACTCAACCTCAATGTGGTTCAATGGATTGTCGGCGCTTTGATTGTTTACTACGGGATCAAGGCGATTTGGATGTATGGCATTCTCAAGCCTTTGATGGGAGGATCGTACCGGTATTACACGGCAACCGCCGGCGTCTTGATGGAGGTTTCGGGCGCGCTACTCGGCGCTTTGGGCGCAGTTCTGTTCCGTAACCTGGTCATGCTCAAAAAGGCTCGATGATTCCCACCCATGCGCGTTCGGCACTTCCCGATTTTCGGGCGATCGTCTTCGACATGGATGGTCTGGCTTTGGATACGGAATCGACTTATTGCTATGCCTGGCGTTCGGCGGCGGCCGATCTGGGTTTCGATCTGAGCGAGGCGTTTTGTCGCGGATTGTTCGGCCGTCATGCCGATGATGTCGAGCGGTCATTGAGGCATGTCCTCGGCGACGCGTTTGACCGCAAGTCGTTCCATGAATCCGCCGAACGCCACTGGAGACGCCATTTGGACGAGCACGGCCTAAGACCGATGCCCGGCTTGGAGGCGTTACTCGCCATTCTGCGAGAGCGCGCGATTCCTTACGCGCTGGCGACCAACAGCGACGGGCCTTATGCCGCGGAATGCCTGCGGCGATCGGGGATGAAAGAAGCCTTTCCGGTCGTCGTAACGCGGGATCAGGTCGAACGCGGAAAGCCGGCGCCCGACCTGTTTCTCGAGGCGGCAAGACGCCTGAACGTGCCGCCAGGCCTATGCCTGGTGTTGGAGGATTCGGAAACCGGCCTCGAAGCGGCCCGTGCGGCGGGAACGGTCCCGGTTCTGGTTCAAGGGCGGGAAGAAACGCGCCGAAAGCTGGCGGAACTCGCGGTACTCAGCTTTTCGAGCCTAGACGGTTTTGCCGAGTTACTGAAAGCGACTGAATGAGACGAAACGTTTCTGTCCCTAGCCGCTGTCGGTCGGGAATCCTTACCGTACATAAGGCCGTTTGCGTGAGAGTCCTTGTCGGCAAAGCGTTGTCGTCCTGACACCGTACTGCCAAGGCAGGTAAGACCAAGAGCCTTTTCCGATCAGGCGACCCGGATTGGAAAAGGCTCTCGGCCTTTGTGTTTGACCTTACGCGTGTAGGTGCGGCCGTCGCGGAACGTGGCGGCACGGTTGAACTTACCGGCGTACTTGGCGACAGGATTGGTCAGAGGAGGCTGAGGTCGTTTCTTTCTCGTGCTCATGGTTTTTCTCTCGTTTAGCTGTTTTGGCGGGATACCGATTCGCCGTTCAGACCTTTCCGAACGGGATCGGTTCCCGAGCTGGTTTCATGAAAAGGTATAGTGCTTGCGCACGGTTTCGAGGACTTTCCAGGTGCATTTCAGGCCGGACCGAAAGGTCACCAGATCGCCCTTGCCGAATTCCACCGGATCGCCGCCTTCGGGCGTCACGATCACACGGCCTTCCAATAGGTAACAGGTTTCGGTTGCGTCGTAAGTCCACGGAAATTCGGACGGTTCCTTGCTCCATATCGGCCATTGCCTGACGCCCAAGGATTGGAGCCGGTCTTCACCGACTTGTTTTTCGACACGGATATCGGTCATAGGTCTCCTCCTGTTTCGATCAAGAGCTTATCTCAATAGCCTTTTGGTCCTGAGCCTTTCGAGTCGGTACGGTCTGAGTCTTGGCCTCCCGAAAGATCTCGATGGTCTACCGAATTAGGTTTCTAAAACTTGTAAAGTCGGTTCAAGGGTATCGCTTACGCCATAATGCAAAGCCAGCCATACGGTTACCGTATTCGGCGGAGTCCAGTTTACGCGATGGCGGCAATGCGCCGGAAGCAAAAGAGCGTCACCTGGGTGCAGGATCGTCTCGTCGGCCATTCCCTCAATCGAGAGTTTTGCCTGCCCTTGAAGCAGCAGCACCCATTCGTTCCAGTCCTGATCGTACCATTGTCCTTCCGGTGTAGCGTGCCCTTTAGAGAGAATCCGCTCCAGCCGGAAGCTCGGCGTTTCCAGCAGAACCTCGAATTTTTCCTCGGGCAAATCCTCCGGCAGGTTGGCCAACAGCGCGATCATGGATCCTTGTGACAACTTGATCATTTGGAAAAGCCCCCTTCAAGCACGATCGGTTACCCGGTGACGCATTTTTCCACATAATCTGTGGATAAAGTTCTGAAAAAGCCGAGCATAATCCTTCGAAAGCCGCGAACGATACGGGCTGCGGACAATTGTTCAGGATTTCGACACGAGCTTTTTGAGCCGCCGCTTTCCTTTTCTTCACGCCCGCTTTCCGGTTTGATAGAGTGCCGAAAAATTCGAACAGGAGGCAACTATGACTGCGGCATTATCGGTAATTGTCATCTTGGCGATCGCGGTCTGGTTTTTTCAGACCGCTCAACGCTTGGGTCTGCCCGCCGTGGCCTGGTCTATCGCGGGGGTCATCGTTTATTACGGCGGTTTCCTGTTTTGGATGCAGGTAGTGCTGCGCTCGATCTTGGGCCAATCGTTCCACACGCATGGCTTTTGGCTGGGCATCGGCATGGACGTCTCGTCAATCTTGGTCGGAGCCATCTGCGCTGCCTTGTTCCGGTACGGGGTTCTGATGAAAAAAGGCCGCAAGCCGTTCGAAACGTCGTTTTAAGCCATTTTCCGTCGGCAAGGGATCGCCGAACGATGCCGGTCCGGCGGGTCGGCAGACCGTTCCCCGCCCGCCGCTCCGCCAACGGTCTTCGGCCAAAGGGATCGCCGGCCTGCGGGTTTAGAACAGCTCGGCGTTGAGCCAGAAATGGACGGCGATGCTGGCTGCATAGCCGAGCGCAATCGCCGGCATCCACTTCAGGTGACTCATAAACGTGTAGATGCCGCGCGTCTGGCCCATGAGCGCAACGCCCGCTGCCGAGCCGACCGAGAGCAGGCTGCCGCCGACCCCAGCGGTCAGGGTTACCAACAGCCATTGTCCCGTGGAGATGTCCGGGTTCATGGATAGAATCGCGAACATGACCGGAATGTTATCCACGAAGGCCGAAGCGATGCCTACCAGAATGTTCGCGGTCGTGGGCCCGAGCTCCCCATAGAGGAAGTTCGAGGCATGGCCCAAATAGCCCAAGAAATCAAGCCCGCCTACGCACAGCACTACCCCATAGAAAAACAGCAGCGTATCCCATTCCAGTTGGGCGAGTTTCTGGAAGATATCGAACCGCTCTTCGCCCGGCCGCACCTTTTTCTCGTCCTCAGCTCTCTCCATGAGCTCGGTCGGCACTTCGGGCTCTTCGCGATGGGTTTTGCGCAGGTAATAGCCGAAGAACTGGATATACGTGAGACCGGCCATCATTCCGATAGCGGCGGGCAAATGCAGGATGTTCGAGAATACTACGGCGGTCGCGATGGTCAGCAAGAACAAGGCCATGATCCGGTTCGCGCCGCGTTTCATTCGGGTGAAATCCTTGATAGCCGCCGGACGTGCCTTCGGTATCGCGAAATGCATGATCGCCGCGGGCACTAAAAAATTGACAACCGCCGGAATGAACAGGGCGAAGAAACCCCGGAAGGTGACTTTATGCTGCTGCCAAACCATCAGCGTCGTGATGTCGCCGAACGGGCAGAACGCGCCGCCGGCGTTCACGGCGACCACGGTGTTGATGCAGGATAGCGCGACGAAACGCGGGTTATCCTTGCCCACGGCCATGACGACGGCGGTCATCAGCATCGCCGTCGTCATATTGTTGGAGATGGACGAGATGAGGAATGCCAGAATACCGGTGATCCAAAATAACGAGCGGTAACCCAAACCTTTTCTGACGAGCCAGGCCCTAACCGCCTCGAACACCTGCCGCTCTTCGAGCGCGTTAACGTAAGTGATGGATACGATCAGGAACAGGAGCAGTTCGCCATAATCCTCTACCAATTTCTGCACAGCGTCCGCTGCAAGCTCCGGTTGGCCCTGCTGGTTGTAGACGACGGCGATGGCGGCCCAGATGATCGCTGCCGCGAGCATCATGGGCTTGGATTTCTTGAGTTCGGTGATTTCCTCTAGGACGACGAAGATGTAAGCCGTTACGAACGCCGCGATCGAGAGATAGCCGATGAGATGTCTGGATAGATCCAAAGCCTGGGCTTTCTCCGGGGCGGCCAGCACGGTGAGCGGCGAAACCGCCAAGAAAAACGCTAGCAAAACTTTGAGCTTGGGAGTCATTCAAGAACCTTAACGTTATTTTGGACGCACAAAAACCACGCCGTGGCTGAGCAGAGCCGCGGTGCCACATAATTCTTACCTATTTTTCTCTAGAGAATGCTACCATTTGTGGCCGACGAGTCCGACCACAGGTTTCATGCGCGGGCAGTTGAACGCCGGAATGAATTTGCCCGCGCAAGAATCAAAATGAATTTGATAAGGCCCGCAATTATCCCTTTATCGTTGCTCCTACCCGCCGCGGCATCCGCCGAGGAGAGGGGCACCGTGGCCGTTCGGCGGGACTTGACCCATCATATGGTCGACTAGCTCTCCACGTGATTTTCTTTCTGGCTTATGTGCTTGCTATGGTCGAGGAAATCACAGACCACAGAAAATCCAATACCTTCGAAAAACTGGGGCGTACAACGGCAAGCGGGGAGCACTTCAGGATACCGACGAGATGGAAATGCCTTATAACCTCGATGAGAGTCATGCATTCGACGTGTTTCACAACGTCTCGCGGCTGGAGTGGGACACGATGCTGTTTTTCTACGGCGTCATGGTCAGCGTCGGCGGGTTGAGCTTCATCGGTTATTTGGATTACGCCTCGCAGTTTCTTTACACGGATCTGGACCCCACTATCGCCAATGTGCTGGTGGGAGTCGTTTCGGCATTCATCGACAACGGCACGATCATGTACGCCGTGTTGACCATGGCGCCGGACATTTCCCAAGGGCAGTGGCTGTTGGTGACCCTGACCGCCGGCGTCGGCGGCAGTTTGCTCGCCATCGGTTCAGCGGCGGGCGTGGGGCTGCTGGGACAGGCGAAAGGCGTTTACACCTTCGGCGCCCATCTCAAATGGATGCCGGTGATCGCGCTTGGATACGCCGGCAGCATCTTCGCGCATTTCCTGATCAATGCGCGGTATTTTTGAGGGGAGAAACCTTACCGAGCACGCTTCGCCCGGACGGCCACCGTTTCATCGATGGATTGCGTCAGACCTAAAGCGGTCCGTCTGGTCGCGGCCCGAACCAGCGCCTCAATTTTCCGCGTTTGCGGCAAAAAGCCGGCGGTGCCGTCACCAGGACGGCGGCAGCTTCCTGCGGATCAGGATGGATTTGCGTTCGACGGAAAGATAGCCGCCCCGTTCCAGGTCTTTCATGATTCGGCTGACCATCTCCCGCGAACAGCCGATGATATTGGCCAGATCCTGATGGGTCGGTTTTTCCGGGATGATCCATCCGTTTTCGTTCTCGACCGCCATGTCGTAGAGGGTTTTCACCAATCGTCCGTACACATCCGACAGCGCGAGCCCGCGGACGTTCTCGGTCAGGCTGCGGATCCGCCGCGTCAGGCTTCGGATGACGCTGAACGCGGCGTCCGGGTGGTTTCTCAGCCAAGCCTTCAGCGCTGGTCGCGGAATCAGGCTGCATATCGTGGGTTCCAGGGCCGTTATCGAAGCCGACCGGGGTTCGCCGTCAAGCAAGGACAGTTCGCCGAAAAACGAACCGGCGCTTTGAGTCGAAAGAATCACCATGCGCCCGCTCGCGCTGCTCAGATAAGCCTGCACCTTACCCGAAAGGATGATGAACAACGCGCCGCCTTCTTCGCCCTCGCGAATAATGGTCGAATTCTTCGGATACGTCTTGATGGTGGCTTGTGCTGCCAGTTCCGCGAGAACGGAATCGGCGACTTCGGAAAAATACGGGACATTTTTCAGTCCCAGAAGCGTTTCGTTCGACACAGTCGCGTTAAAAACCACAGGAAACAACACGAACGATTTCCCCGTCGTCTTCGAGTTACAACGCGACGGGCGCAAGCCCGTAATCTTAGTTCATATTCGATCCGCACGCCTCAAAAAAATGGGACCGGCGCTGACTATCGGTCCCGAAGGATCGCCGTGGAGGCGTTTGCTACCGTTTGAAAGGAAGTGCTCTCGGACGTCAGCGCTTTCTTGGCCCAGACGAAAGCATTCATTCCTCTATTCCGACGATTCAGGAAGCTTGGCTTTCACCGGGTTATCGACACCGGTGGCATTGACGATGACTCCGATGGCCGGGGATTCCTTCACCCGAACCAAGGACTGGAAACCGTCGTCAGGGAGAAAAACGAGAAGGACGAGGCTCGATATGAAGGCGAAGTTCGTGATCAGTACCAACACGCCGATACATAGAAACTTCGTGCAGTGCCCGGTCGTGTACCTTTGAATCATATACGTCATAAACTTCTTGAATTGTCTGTGCCGATGGCATCGGGTGTTTTCAGAACGCGCCGGAAGACGCCGGACGGAACCCGTACGCATCCGTTTCGGAAAGCCGGGCATCCCTTTGTGGCCTCGTGTGACGCTCTGTTAACTTACGCGCCCGGACCACGGAATGCTGTGAAATATTTACTTTTTCGATGCGGCGAATTTGGAAAGCGAGCGGAGTAGTTTCGCCGTCGCGGTTTAGTTCGTGCCGACGCGCAGGGAACCCGCCAGCCGATGTACAAGGTCGCTCGGTCGTAGGTCGACAATCCCTTGCCGACGAATGCGGTTGGCCGGGCCGTGGTGTCGGGAAAGGATTCCCGACCTACAAACGGCAAAGATTGTGGTCGGTCGGCAGCTTGCCGATTAATCCAAATCCATTCCCTGGATCGACGGCGGCTCGCTCGCTCCCCAACCTTCGGGGTTAGGCGCCGCGTCTACGCCATTCATGGAAGCTGGAGTACGAGTATGCCCCTGGATTCCGGGCAATCCCATGCTTGACCGGATTGAAATGGATGTAATCCAAATGCCGGGCGAAATCGTCCTGATCACGAACGATGTGATCATAGAATCGGTTCTGCCACCAAGGGCCCGGCAAAGAGGCGAGGGTTTTGAAACGCCAGGTCACGTCCCGTTTTTCGGCGGCTATGATCTTTGAAAGATGGGCCACGTCATCCGGTTTGAACAGCCAATGGAAGTGGTCCGGCAATACGACATGCGCCAAGTGGCTATAGCGGTAAATGGCGTTGACCGACCTCATGGAGGCGAGCAAAACCCGCACGGAAGCTTCGTCGGCGAGCCATGGATTCCTGCCATGGGTGACCAAAGTAACGAAGACGGGGTGACCGGCAAGATAATACCGTCGAAAGCGAGGCATGAGATCAAATCAATCGGTGGTAGTTGAAATATAGAACATTGAGCTTTTGCCGACGAAGCGGTTGTTCGGGCGGTGACGTCGGGAAAGGATTCCCGACCTACAAAATTGGGGGATTTTGGGAAGCGGGTGGGAAACCCCGGGATAGGCAGTTTGCGGTTCGGGGAGCGGCGGGCGGATTCGGCGGCAAGGCGAAGGGTGCGCGTGGCGCACCCTTCGCATCAATTCAACACGGGATGAAGCAGAACGGTGTTCCGGGAATCCTTGCTGTGTGGGGGGGGCAACCAACCCCACAATCCACGTTCGCATACGCTAGCGCCGCAGTAGTAAGCACAGCGGTCGCTGCCACCTTTCCCTTATGCCGCTTAGCTAATTCCCAAACAGCATTGGTTTTTGATTGTTGCGTTGCCTTATCGTTCATACATCCCTCCCTATTGGGCGTGCATTCCGGGAGATTGCTACTATATCCTCAGAATGCCAACGTTAGTTGAAAAAACATAGTCCTTTCCGGAATAAACAAAGGCGTTTCCTCCAGACGCCCCGTTCGAAGACCGCGGGCGTTCTGCCCCCAGAAATCGAATCGTTGATTCAGCAGGTTCTTGACGACAAATCCTGCCGTACCGTAGCGATAGGGTAAACGATATTTCAGGGAAAAATCGAGCAACGCAAATTGGTTGTCGTCGTGACCCTTTTTGGATTCATCTTTGCCCTCATAGGCTTGCTGATTGACATAGGTGACTGTAACTGTACTCGACAGGCCCGAGGGATGAAAATAGCTAAGACTTAGGGGGGCGAGATGATTCTGATAGATCGTCAACTTGTCTATAGAAAAAATGTCAAACTGATATTCGAGGCTGGCTGCGAAGGAGTCGTTGATCGCCCAGTAACCGTAGGCGCGATATAGCATTTCCTCCTGTTTAGAGATTTCGCTTTCGGCATCCAGCTTCGCCTCGGAAACGACCGGAGTCATGACGTCCCGCAACGAAGCCTCCAAGCCAACCATGAGATTGGACGAAAATTTGTGGTCCAGCCCCACGCCGTAACGCCGGGCATCCGTGGCAGCATAACCGTCGAAGAACTGGTTGAATCCGGCGACCTGGGTTGGCTCGATAGTCGCGTCCTCCTCGATGCCTCGATCGAACGTGCGAAATGCCGCAACGCGCAGGATCGTATCCGGCGTGAACTCCCAGATCAAACCCAGCTTCGGGCTGAGCTGGTTGTAATCGACGTACCATTGATTGTGGGACGAATCGTAGCTGACCCCTAGCGTCCAGGTCATGGTGCCCGGAAAACGAATATGGGAATAGAGATATGCGTTGGTATGCCGGATGTCATAAGCGATCCGTGGCCGAGAAAAGCCAAAATCGGCCGAGAAATCGGCGGAGATGTCGCGACGGCCGGCGCCGAGGATTAAATCAAAGCGGTCGCGCCGGTAAATAAATTGGGCTTCGCCGATGAAACCTCGCTGGTCCATGATATCCGAGTAATCCACCGGGGGTATGAAGGGCGACAAGACGGGTCGTTGTTGTAGGTTCCGCACCGTATCCAGATACATGGCCGAAAGTATCAGGTCGGAATTCACAGTGGGCGAATAACGGAGGCCGGCGCGTACGCTATCGGTGGTTACTTCGCGCCTGAAGCTGTCGTCGAAAGCTTTCAGCAGGTCACCATTGAAAAGTAAATCGCCATGCTCCAGATGCCGGTGGCGGTATTCGGCCTGAATGCTTAAGTCAGGGCTGACCATGCCTTGGGCGAAGACGTTGTAAATGTCCTGGCGCAAGTCGTTGTTCTTGCGGAAGCCATTGGTTTCGTAATGAAACTGGCCTAGGCTGTAGGAGAATTTGTCCCAAAGCCCAGAATGCACGAGCTCTTCCCCGAAGGTATCGTTGCTGCCCGCAATGCCGGAGGCCTGGAAGCTGAAGCGGTCACGGGTGAACATGGGATTGAACTCGTTGAACGAAAGCCGCGAAGGTCCTGCGCCGTCCGGGATCAGCAGCCGGGCCTCCGCCAAATGGGGTTGTATCGGGGTGGTGTTGATCGGTTGCAGCAACTGGGATTGCAGCACTTCGCTGGCGCGGGCGATCTCGTGCCGCGGCAGCGAGGAGTAGGTGTCGGCCAGCAGCCGGTGTGCCGAATAATTGCCCGGCTCGACGCTGAGCGAGCGCCAGCCTTCGACCACGGCGCGCTGGCCGAAGCCGAGGTCGGTATAGATGCGACCCAGAGCGGCGCTGCGTGCGGCGAGATCGTCGTCCAGGGCAAGCTTGGAGCGGTAGACCGCGCGGTTGTCGTTCAGCTCGATCGCCCGCTGCAGCTCCTTGAACGCTTCCACCGGCCGGTTTTCGGTCTGCTTTTTAATGGCCTCGTAAAACCAAGGCGTAGGGTCCTTGGGATCGAAGCTTTTGGCGAGATCGAACTGTTTTTCGGCGACTGCATTGCGTTTTTGTTCGTAATAGGCCTTGCCGAGATAGCTGCGGATCAGGGCGTCGCTGGGGTCCAGGCTGGCGGCAGTTTCGATAGCGGCCGTGCCCTCCTTCAGCTCGCCCCGCCGGACCAGGGCCATCCCCGTGCCGAAGCGGGCCAGGGGATCGGCCGAATCCAGCTCGGTTCCTTTGCGGAAGCTCGCCAGCGCTTCGGACGTGTCCCCGTCCATGAGTTCGACGAAGCCCAAGACGACATGGGCGCGGGGATGGCGCGGGTTGATCCGAACCGCGTTTTCGGCGGCCTTGCGCGCCTCGGACCAGCGGCCGAGGCCGGCCAGCAGCTCGGCGCGGCGCGCCTGGACCAGCGCGTCGTTGCTGTCGAGGCGAGCCGCGTGGTCGATGCTTTCGAGCGCACCTTCGAGATCGAAGTCGGCTTGGCGCGCGTAGGATTGCGCCATCCAGCCCGAAGCCGAAGCGGGATCGGTTTGAACCGCCGCGTTCGCGAGGCGAAGCGCTTCGGATTTCTGGTTGCGGGCCAGGGCGATGACCGAGCGCAAGGCATCGATGGGTGCGGGCGTTTTCTCGCCCATATACATGGCCAGCAGCGGTTCCGCTTCGTCCACCCGTCCCACGCTCAACAGCAGGCCAGCATATAGCGCGGCGAAATCGGCATCGCGGCTTGCTTCCGGGACCTTGTCCAACACGGCCAGGGCTCCGGCGACATCGCCGTCGGCGTAACGGCGAATGCCTTCGGCGATGTCTGGATCGCGGGTTCGCGCCTGCAAGGCGGTGTAATCCACCAGCGGTGGAAAATAAAGCGCCCATTGGACGCTGTCTTCCGGACGCATTTCCAGTGCCAAGTGCGGCGCTTCGTCGCGAGCGGCAACGGCAGTTTGGCCGTCTTTGAGCACGATCCGCCCGGCGGCGTTCGAGGTTTCGACTTCGCCTTCGAATACCGTGACTTGAGCGCCTTGCGGCCCGGCCTTGATGAGGAACTCAGTGCCCTTGATGGCGGCATTGATGAAAGGGGTCCGGATATCGAGGGGCTTAGGCGTTCGGCTGCGGGCGTATAAGGCGCCGGTGAGCAGTTCGAGCCAAGACGGCTCTTCCGCCTTCACCTTGGAGAACACCACGGTGGTGTCCTGATCTAGCGAAATATAAGTTTGATTCGGCAGCAGCAGCGATGCGCGGCTGCGAATCATGGTTCGGATTTTGTCGCCGGGGCAAAAGACCTGTTCGGCTTCCACCGGTGTCCATGATGGCTTTCCCGACGGCTGAATTTCGACCTGGCCCTGCGCCGAAACCAGCCTAGCGGCCCATTGTTCGCAGGTGGCGGCGATGCCGTTGCGGCTTGCGACGAGCGCGACAGCGACGGTCAGGAACAATCTGGCTGATTTTTGCATCGAGCTGCGCTAAATGTTTTTGAGTTATTGTTAGTGTAGTTACGCTCTTGTTTCTTTCCCGAGCCTAGCCAACCGCCGCCCGAAAGGAAAAACCCCCAAGGAAAATCTGGTAGGACGATAAAGGAAAGTCGACGCACAATGGTTAGGTGCCTTTGCGCAGGCGACGCAATTTTCGCGCCGATCTCATTCTTCGACAATGACCGACGAGCTAAACCGTGAAAATTCCCTTACTCGTCCCGTCGAAGTCATCAAATGCTACAGATTAGCCACGGCGTACCGTGTCTATTGCCGCCCGCTAACTCCCCCTCGAGAATATTGCGAAAGTCCGTGATCCGCTAAGCGTGCCGGAGCCGCCCTATGTAGAAGCCTGCTTGCTGTGCCGAATCACTTGGTCAACGGATGCGCAGGGTCGGATTTTTCGACGCGAATGCCCAGCGCCTCGGGGCCCGGCGGAAGCACTCCTCGTAGACGCGCTTCGCAGGTCTTGAGAAAAAACCGTGCCGGCCCATCGTCGGGCAATTCTAAGACAAGCTGGCTGAAAGCGGCATAGGCTTCGGGCCACCGCTCCGCTTCGAAATGCTTCAAGGCAATCTGAAAACGGGCCTCGCACTCTTGGTAACGGGATATTTCCACCTCCGGGCAGGACAGTAATTGGGCGACCGATACCGGCTTTGTTTTTCCGGCCAGGAGAAACCGACCTAGACGTCTCGCTCGCGGCTCGGCGATATCCGCCAATACTGCTTCCGACACCAGGATTTCGGTGCCGAGCAGCTTGTTCAATGCCTCCAGGCGCGCGGCGATGTTGACTGTGTCGCCCACCGCCCGGATTTCGCCGCGGCTGTCGGTGCCGACGTAACCGATCCGGAGTTCGCCGCAATGAATGCCGATCCGCACTGGAAAATCGATGCGGCGATTCTGTTCGAATCTTCGGACTGCCTGTTGGATTTCCAAAGCAGCCTGGAGCACGCTGCGTCTCGTTTTGAGATCGCTTTCCTCGGCGATCCAAATTGCCAGCATGGCGTCGCCGATCACGTCGGAGATCCATCCGCCATGGTGAGACACGGGCTGGAAGATGACCCGGTAGTATTCGTTCATCAGGTCGGCGAGCGCCATAGGCTCCATGGTTTCGGCCAGAGACGAGTAGCGCCCGGCGTCGGTGGCGAGGCAGATCCCGTGGGTGAGGCGTCCGTAGGACGGCAATGCCTTCATGTCTTCGTCACGGGTCAAGTGGCTAAACACGTCCACGGGGATAAAGCGCTCGATCACCGACTGAATTTTTTCTTCGCGCCGGACCCGCCGCAGATGGCTGACTATTACGCTGCCCACGGCGGCGGTCGGCGCCAGCCAAATCAGCGGTATGAAGAGCGGCAGCCACAGGCCGCCGGCCTGGAACAGTGTCCATGCTGCCAACAAATATCCGCCGCTTAGCGCCGAGATCGTGACCAGGGCTTGTGGAAGGGGGAGTAATTGAGCGCAAAAGCCGAGTATAAGACCCCAAAGGAACAGCCAGAAAAACTCTCTCAGCGGTGTGAACGCCGGCAGCACCGTCTTGTCTTCGAGTAGGTTGGCCAAGGCTGTCGCTGCCAATTCCACGGAACTGACGGTGGAATACGGGGAATCGAACAGTCCTTCGGTATTTTCCGGCTGAAAATCTTCGAGATAGCCGACTAAAACGATTTTCCGTTCGAGTTCTCTCGTGATGTCCTCGGATGGTGGCCCGGCAAGCCGGTAATAAGGAATCGTCGGAAAGGTGCGGGCAGGGCCGTAAAAATTGAAATACCGCCAGCGTCCATTTTCATGAGCGCGAAACAAGCCGCCCAGCATCCGGCGCGTTTTCGCCGGCATCGAGCTCTGTTTAAGGTTTTCGATGAGTGCCGGGAGCAGATCCGGTCGTGACTGGAGCAGCGCACTGAGCTCTCTTTGCACGGCGTCGAATTGCTCGCGCTGGGTCGGCTGAATCTTTAAGAAGCCAGCGATATCGGGTGCAACCTTCTCGAAAGTGCCGATCAGATCGTCGTGGGCCGTACGCAGAACATAGGCCAAGAGCAGTCGCGTGGGCAAAGTTGCTTGGCTATCTCCGCCGAAGAAGGTCAGAAACCGGTTTATCCCGTTATCTCCCTTCGGCAACAAGAACGGCGCGGTGGCCAGAGCCGCATCGGCGAGTTGATCCGTGGAGTGCACCACCGATTCCAAGTAAACGCCCGGGGAAACCTGGCGGGGCTTGACGTAATCGGTAAGCACGACACGTCCCATCTGGCGCATGGCCTCGGCCATGATTCGGTCGTCGTCGGGATCGGGAGAGGGACTGAAAAAGAAAACATTGAACGCGAGAAGTTCGGCGTTCGATGCCTGAATATTGCGTATGACCTCCGCGTTGAGCCGGCGAGGCCACGACTGGGGATCGTTCGGTGTCTGCAGACGCAGCGCGGATTCGTGATCGATGCCGACGATCACGATATCCTCGGGAGGTTTGTCTGGGCCCCTGAGGCGATAGAGCAGGCCGAGATCGAATCTTTCCTGGACCGGTGTCAGAGCGGGCAGAAGGTTGAGCAGCAACCCGCTGAGCGCGATCACGAGCGGCATACGACCGCATTTAAGGCACCCAAGCACCCGCCGCCAGCGTTGCATGCTCATGAGGCGAATCGAGCGCAATTATAGGCACTCTGAGGGGCTGAACGGAAATTCGCTGAAGTCACGACAATCAAATTTCTCGAGCTGGAGAACGTCCCGATCCCAAAAATCCGCTGCCCCGAAGCTTGTCACCCGGGAGCTCTCGAAAACGGGCTACGACGGCCGGGAGTTCCGCCCGCTCGTCTTTTTTCCAAGGAGCCCGCTACATTATACGGAGTGAATTTGGGAAATATGTCACGGAATTATCATCGGTCTCGTCTTAGTTTGTTGTGAAACGAAGTCTTGGGGGGAACCGATGAAGACAAATCTCAAAAACGAGAATGGGTCAGAGCTGGCGGTTTATACGTTTCACTTGCGTTTCGAGGGTGCCGCCGATATCGCTTTCGAGACCAGCGGCTATTGGTTCGATGCGAACGGACGCCTGCTCGACGGTAACGATACCGTCGACGGCAAGCTCTCGTTGGTGTTGACCGCTACCGACCTCCGCTATGGGCGTCTGCTAATCGCTCCGATCTCTACAAACCGGTTCCACGCCCGTCAAGTCACGATCGAAGATCTGCTCGCCTACGATGCATTCGAGCCGCGAGTGCGCCTCGACCCAATGCTTCGATACCAGATTCTGCCGGAAATTCCGGAACCGGTCTGGCGGTTCTGGTTCATGTCGCGTGGATTGGTGCTTTCCCGTCCGAGATCCGTGCGCACGGCCATCCACAGCTGGTAGGGCCGGAGGGCGCGTTCCGGGTCTCAAGCATCTCAGAGCACGAGCGTCAACTGACTCCCGAAAACAGCGACTTGGTAATGGGTCAGATTGATGATCTGAATGGCGTATGCCTGCGCCTGCTCGGGGTCGTCGAAAAAGCCGATGACGACGCCTGCGACAGCATAGCCGTATCCGTTAAAGGTGCGTATGACACGTTCGATCACCGTTTCCATCGATGCCTCCTCGGCGATCTGTGTACGTCAATTTTTTCCCCGGATGAATCTAGGCTGCGGCCGGTGATCACCACGTGTTACGATCGCCGTACAATCTGGAACTTCCCCGCCTTGCCAAATCCCCTTTTCTGCTTTAGCTTAGCCCCATGTCCGTAAGGCTGGGGGTGCCCTGCTGCCGTTCCCGGCACGGTTGACGTACCCAATACGGCTCGTCAGATGCATTCTGCAGGGCTGAGAAACACCCTTCGAACCTGATCCGGTTAACACCGGCGTAGGAAAGCCTGTCCAGAGCCCGGCGATGGACCCGTCTTGCCTGCGCCCCTTTTTCCGTTTTTTCATCCAGGAGAAAGCGATGAGCGCATTTCCCGATAAATTCCTGCATGAAGCCGTAACCGCCAAACGAACGTCCATACAGCCTTTCGCTGCGTCGGAAAAGGTTTATGTCCAGGGCAGCCGCCCCGACATCCGCGTGCCCATGCGCAAGATCGTTCAGTCCGATACGCCGGCCAGCTTCGGCGCCGAAAAGAATCCGCCGATTTATGTTTATGACACCTCGGGGCCTTATACCGATCCGCACGTTAGTATCGATCTGCGTCAAGGTCTTCCGGCCGTGCGCGAAGCCTGGATCCGGGAGCGCGGCGATACCGAGGAACTGCCCGGACCGAGCTCCGAGTATGGCCGCAGGCGCCAGGAGGATCCTTCTCTCGCCCACCTCCGGTTCGAGCATATCCGCCGGCCGCGTAGGGCCAAGCCGGGGGCCAACGTCACCCAGATGCATTATGCCAGGAAAGGCATCGTTACGCCGGAGATGGAATTCATCGCCATCCGCGAAAACCAGCGCCTCGAAGCCATCAGCGAGATGTACAAGCTCCAGCATCCGGGCGAATCCTTCGGCGCGTCCATCCCCAAGGTCATCACCCCGGAATTCGTGCGCGACGAAGTCGCCCGTGGACGCGCCATCATCCCGGCCAATATCAATCATCCCGAATCGGAGCCGATGATCATCGGCCGCAATTTCCTGGTGAAGATCAACTGCAACCTGGGCAACTCGGCCGTCACTTCCTCCATCGAGGATGAAGTGGAGAAGATGCTCTGGGCGATCCGCTGGGGTGGGGATACGGTCATGGACTTGTCCACCGGCAAGAACATCCACGAAACCCGCGAGTGGATCATCCGCAACTCGCCGGTGCCGGTCGGCACCGTGCCGATTTACCAGGCGCTGGAAAAGGTGGGCGGGAAAGCCGAGGAACTGACCTGGGAGATTTTCCGCGATACCCTGATCGAGCAGGCCGAGCAGGGCGTGGATTATTTCACCATTCATGCGGGCGTAAGGCTGGCTTTCATCCCCCTGACCGCAAAACGCGTAACCGGTATCGTGTCGCGTGGCGGTTCCATCATGGCCAAGTGGTGCCTGGCTCATCACAAGGAAAATTTCCTCTACACCCATTTCGAGGAAATCTGCGAGATCATGAAGGCTTACGACGTAAGCTTCAGCCTGGGCGACGGCCTCAGGCCCGGCTCTATCGCCGACGCCAACGACGAAGCCCAGTTCGCCGAACTCAAGACCTTGGGCGAACTGACCGAAATCGCCTGGAAACATGACGTTCAGGTGATGATCGAAGGCCCCGGCCACGTGCCCATGCACCTGATCAAGGAGAACGTGGAGAAACAGCTGGAGCTATGCCGGGAAGCGCCCTTCTACACCCTGGGGCCGCTCACTACCGACATCGCACCGGGTTACGACCATATCACCTCGGCCATCGGCGCTGCTATGATTGGCTGGTTCGGAACCGCCATGCTGTGCTACGTCACGCCCAAGGAACATCTGGGCCTGCCCAACAAGCAGGATGTCCGCGACGGCATCATCGCCTACAAGATCGCGGCCCACGCGGCCGACTTGGCGAAAGGCCATCCGGGCGCGCAGGTGCGCGACAACGCCTTGTCGAAAGCGCGTTTCGAATTCCGCTGGCAGGATCAGTTCAACCTCAGCCTGGATCCGGAAAAAGCCCAGGAATTCCATGACGAAACCCTGCCGCAGGAAGGCGCGAAGCTTGCCCATTTCTGCTCCATGTGCGGCCCGCATTTCTGCTCGATGAAAATCACCCAGGATGTGCGCGAATACGCCCATGCGCATGGGCTCGATGAAAGCGAGGCTTTGGCAGTGGGAATGGAGAAAAAGGCGGAAGAATTCGTGAAAGGTGGGGCGGAGATTTATCGTAGGGCGTAACGGTTGCCGAATACGGAATCTCTCACGTCATAGTGGCGCTCGCCTGCGGCCGCAAAACGCGGTTGCAGGCGGTACCTTCGCCGATGCTTCATCGCAGTGACGCACATTACGCGAAAAAAATTGATCGAGGCGGCGGTTGAGTTAGCGGCCGATGACGTCATGTAACGTATTTTTTGCTATAGTCGCCTGCGTTCCTAACCACAAAAAAAGAGAGGAAATTATGGAGTCGAACGTCGTCAAAGCCGCAATCGGGTTCGCCATCGTCATGATCGCCGGTTTTATCATTGTCGGCACCACCCGCGAAACGCCGCAAGAAAAAATGCAGGGCGCTTTCCTGCAAACCTCGAACCTGCTGAATACTTTGGCCTTAGACAAATGTACCGAGGCGGTGAAGAATGAAGTTGGCAGCCGCCCTTATAGCCCTTCTGAATCCGACAGTGATCACGTCAAATATGTCACGCTGATTTGGAACAACATCGGCTCGGCAAAGCGTGTCGAATGCCGCTACGTCATGGATCAGGGGATTACGCTTCTCAAAGTCGACGACCGCACCGTTATCGAGAATGTGTCGGCGGCGTCAACGGATTCGGGTACATAGCATCGTATGAGTCATTAAGAAGCGTCGAATGGAGAGCCGCCTGCAAGGAATCGAGCGGATCGCGGCGGCGATTCTGCTGCAGGCGGCCTCCGATAGTGCAAGAAAAAACGGCTCGAAGAGCTGATCGAACTTAGGGCTCTCCTTTACGCGAAGTCTTCCAGATCGAAATCAGCACCCATAATCCACCGATACCCGCGGCGGTGAACCCCAAAACGCCGAAGGCCGGGAGGCCGAATAAGGTGGGGCCGCCTTCGACCGTCATGACGATAGACGAGCCTATGATGAGCGAAGCAGTCACCATGCCGACGGTTAGCCGACTCGCTGCCCGGTCCATGAGCATCCCGAAGCGGTCTAGTTGGCTGAGGTCCACGTGAATGTTGAAGGCACCGCTTCGAAGAAGCCTCATCAACCTGCGGATATCCTGCGGTAAGGCGCTCAGGACCGCCATCAGACTGATTAGATTGCGTTGGCCTTTGCGAAGCAGCGTGTCCGGATGGAAGCGGAGCACGCTGGCCTGTTGTAACAGCGGAGAGGCCTGAGCGACGATATCGAAATCGGGGTCGAGCTGACGACCGGTGCCTTCGAGCGTGATCAGCGCCTTGAACAACATGGTCAGATCGGGGGGCAAGGTAAGCTGGTGATCCCGCATCAGGCTGGTCATTTCGGTGAGCATGTCGCCGAGACGAAGCTGCTTGAGCGCGACACCGTGATATTTATCGATGAACATGCCTACCTCGGCGGTCAGGCGCTCGGTGCTGGGCGCTGCGTCGCCCGCCCAGTCCAGTAGTACATCCACTACCGTGGCCGCATCCCGGACCACGATGGCGTTGAGCATATCGACCACCTGGTCCCGGCGCGATTCTGAGAGCAATCCGACCATCCCGAAATCAATGAAAGCGAGGCGGTTCTCGGAAAGATAAATGAAGTTGCCGGGATGAGGATCGGCATGGAAAAAACCGTCGATCAGGACCATTTTCAATACGGCGTCCGCGCCGCGTTGAGCCAGAACCTTGCGGTCCAACCCAGCGGCGTCGAGCGCATTGAAATCCCGCCCCGGTATCCCTTCAATATACTCTTGGACATTGATCCGCTCGCCGCAGTATTCCCAATAAACTTTGGGTATGACGATCGCGGGTTCGTCTGCGAAATTGTCAGCGGCTCGCGCCGTGTTCCGTGCCTCGGTGAGGAGGTCCAGTTCGTTGCGCAGGGAGATCTTAAATTGCCGCAGCACTTCCTGCGGATGGAATCGACGGACATCGGGGAATTCACGCTCGACGATGGCAACGAGCCGCTCGAGCAGGCGCAGGTCGGCCTCAATGGTCGGACGGATGCCAGGGCGTCGAATCTTGACGATCACCTGTTGGCCGTCCGGGAGACGGGCGCGGTGGACCTGGGCGATGGACGCGGCGGCTAAGGGTGTCTCATCGAACTCGACAAAGACTTCGTCGACCGGACCGTTCAAGTCTTCCTCGATCTGCGACCTTAGCCGCTCGAAGGGAAGCGGCGGCACGCGATCATGCAGCTTCTCGAATTCGGCGATCCAATCCGGAGGAAACAAGTCCACGCGGGTGGCAAGAATCTGTCCGAACTTGATGAAGGTTGGTCCCATCTCCTCCAGGGCTCTGCGCACGCGTTGCGGAGGATCGAGGTGCAGCAGTTCTTCGAGACGGGTCCAGTTGAGCGCCCGTCCGGCTTTCTCCAGCAGCCGTTCAAGTCCTAGACGCCTGACCAGGTCGCCGAAACCATAGCGGATCAGGATGGACGCGATATCGTGTAACCGTCCCAGATCACGCATGGCGCTCAGAGTTTCAAGTATCATCGTCGAATGGTCCGCAAACGAGGAAACCGCTCGGGATCCGCATTGAACGCCGCGTCCGGGTTCTACAAGTGCAGTCGAGCGGGGATGTTTTCAGAAAGGTCCTTCCCGGGCCAAAGATTCTCGCCGAAGCGATGCTCCTCGCTCAGGCGTACCGTCGTCTTATGCTATGGTACACGATGAACCACCTCGGCGGGCGACAAGTGTCCGCCGAAGATCGTTTTCGGCTAGGTGTCGAAAGGTGTTCGGTCTCGGTTGCCGGCGCTGGTCGGCGATAGTCCGCTCAGCGCCGAGGATGTCGCTTGTGCTCGCTGTCTTCGGGCAGAACGATGTTGAGCTCCAGGATCTCGCGATTTTCGTCCTTCTCCATGGAAACAGTGATCGCGTTTTGATCGACGTTTACGTATTTTCGGATCACCTCGAGCAAATCCTTTTTCATCGCAGTGAGATATTCGGGTTGAGATCGCTGCGAACGTTCGTGCGCCACCAGGATCTGTAGGCGCTCTTTGGCGATAGCCGCACTGGACGGTCGCGAACTTCGAAAATAATCCAAGAGTCCCATAGTTAACCCCTGAACAGCCGACCAAACAGGCCCCTCTTTTCCTCTTCGAGGAAGCGGTGCGGGACATTTTCTCCCAAATACCGGCGCACGACATCGGAATAGGCTTGGCCGGCGTCGCTCTTTTCATCGAGAATGACCGGCGTTCCCGCGTTGGACGCGTTGAGCACGGCTTTCGACTCCGGTATCACGCCCAGTAGGTGCAAGGCGAGGATTTCCTGCACATCGTCCACGCTCAGCATCTCGCCCAGCTTGACCCGCTGTGGAGAGTAACGCGTCAACAAGAGATATTCCTTGATCGGCTCGAGCCCTAGCTCAGCTCGGCGGGACTTGCTGGCGAGTATGCCCAGCATGCGATCCGAATCGCGGACCGATGAAACTTCCGGGTTGGTGACGACGATGGCGTCGTCGGCAAAATACATCGCGAGATTCGCGCCACGCTCGATGCCGGCCGGAGAATCGCAGACGATGTACTCGAAGGTTTCGGACAGCTCGTTCAGGACTCGCTCTACGCCTTCCTTCGTAAGCGCTTCCTTATCGCGGGTTTGCGAAGCGGGCAGGATGTAGAGATTCTCGCAGCGTTTGTCCCGAATGAGGGCCTGATTCAACGTGGCTTCCTGATTGATGACGTTCACGAAGTCGTAGACGACCCGTCTCTCGCAGCCCATGATGAGATCGAGATTTCGCAATCCGATGTCGAAATCGATGACGGCAGTGCGGTGGCCTTTTAACGCCAATCCCATGGAAACGGCGGCGCTGGTGGTCGTTTTGCCAACACCCCCCTTTCCGGAAGTCACAACGATAATTCTCGCCACTCGTGCTCTCCAGATTCAAAAAGCTTTATAGGTTTTCGATAATCAACGAATTGTCGCGTAGATAAACTTGCACCGGCTTGCCGCGTACCGATTCGTCCAAGTTTTCGCTGACTTTGTAATGTCCGCCGATGGCGATCAGTTCCGCTTGCAGGTCGGAGCAGAAAATCCGCGCTTCCAGATTCCCCTGCACCCCGGCCAAAGCGCGGCCGCGGAGCGGACCGTAAATATGGATGTGTCCGTCTGCCATAACCTCCGCTCCGGGACTAACCTGTGACAGAATGATGAGGTCGGCGCCAGAAGCATAAATTCGCTGGCCCGAACGGACCGGCTGCTCGATTAGCTTGCTGCCGCTAGGCAGCTTGGTCGTGGCTGCCCTCGGTGGTGGGTTCGGAGCGGAACCTGCGCGGGTGGCTGTTAGGGCAGGATTTTCGTGCTTGTGTTCCGGGAGTACGGCCAACTTGGCGTCCTGTGCGGCGGCCTGCAGCGTCGGACTTCCGCCGCGGATACCTACCGGAGTTAAATGATGATCGTGCAGGATGTCGATCAGATCGAAAAAGTCGACGCTCTCGTTGTCCGGGAGTTCGCTAAGGTCGATGACCACCGGAGCATTACGGAAGAATTCCGGCGCTTGCCGGATCTTGTTTTGGAGCTGTCTTGCGATGAACCCGGTTTCGCCGTTCAAGAGTTTCAGAATAGGCAGCGTGATGGAGCCCAATTTGATTTCGAGCGAAACGGACCGGGTCGAGTGTTCGTTGGACTTAAAGGGCATCCTGATTGGGCGGGGCACAACGGCGGCGTTTGCGATGGGCGCATTCTATCACTCCCGCAAAAATTGCGTAAACGCAAGCCGTGAAAAGCGAATTTTCCAACCGTCTAAATGATATTTGCCGATCACAACATGTTTGCCGTTCGATCGAGCGAGCATGGGATGCGCCAACGATGCTATGATCCTTCGAACGATTTGGTAGTTTGCTGCGCGCGCAGCCAGGAGGGGAGCTTCATGAGCCAGCGAGAGATCAACGGAACGGGCATTCGGGTTACGGCAATCGGCTTGGGGGCTATGCCTTTGTCCATCCAAGGCCGGCCTTCAGAGGAGCAGGCGTTTCAGGTCATCGAAGCCTTTCTTGCCGCAGGCGGTAATTTCATCGATACCGCCAACGTCTATTGCCTGGACGATTCCGATATAGGACACAATGAACGACTCATCGTCAAGGTCCTAGACCAGTTGGGCAAAAGGGACCAGGTGGTCATTGCAACTAAGGGTGGCCTCAAGCGTCCAGGCGGAGAATGGGTCGTCGACGGTGATCCGAAGTTCTTGCGGCGGTCGTGCGAACAGAGCCTTCGGGACCTGAAGACGGATTGCATCGAGTTGTATCAGCTTCACGCGGTCGATCCCAATTTCGGCCTGTTGCCTTCGTTGGAAGAGCTGATAAAGCTTCGAGACGAAGGCAAAATTCGCCATATCGGGCTTTCCAACGTCGTCCACGTGGATATCATTCAGGCGGCCCTCGATCATACCCCCATCGTTTCCGTCCAGAACCGTTGCAACCCATTCGAAAAGCAGGATTTCGCTAACGGCATCATCGATTTTTGTCGCCTCAAGGGCATTACCTATATTCCCCACAGCCCGGTGGGCGGGCATTACGGTCATGTGCGTCTCGGTCACAGCGAGTTGATGGGGCGACTGGCCGAAAAGTATGGCGCGTCCCGTTACTGTATCGCACTGGCTTGGCTACTGGCGAAGGGCGAGCACATCATCCCCATCCCCGGAGCGAGCAAGCCGACAAGCATTGCGGACAGCATGCGCGCCATGAACATCCGTCTCGATCCAGAGGATATTCACGCAATCGATACTTTGCCGGAGCTTCGGTGAGTCACTGGGTCTTATACGCGGCGGTGGCGTTTGTGTGCTGGGGACTTTGGGCATTCCTGCCCAAACTCACCACACGCTATATCGACCCGAAGAGCGCCATCATTTATGAGGCCGTGGGCAGCCTCGTTGTGGGGTTGGTTGTCCTCGCCCTTGTCGCTTTCAAACCGGCGGCAGAACCACGCGGCATTCTGCTGGCGTTGAGTACCGGCGTTCTTGGCGCCATGGGTGCATTTGCCTTTCTTCATGCCGTGACCAAAGGTCCGGTGACGCTGGTCTCTACCGGTACGGCTTTATATCCGATCCTCGCTATTGTCCTGGCGTGCTGTTTTCTGAACGAGTCAGTTACGCTCCGGCAAGGCGTTGGAATCGTGCTGGCGTTGATTGCAGTGGCATTAATCAGCGCTTGAACGGCAGTTGATGGTGATTGCTGATGGGTGACATTTGGCTTAGAGAAATGAGGCTGGCATGCAATTACCGGACTATGAAGGCGCCGGCATCGTAAACCTGCTGAGTTCGATCATTACCGGACTGGATGGCGAGCCGACCGGCTATGCGCCGTGTAACGACCTGCCTTCGGCGGAGCTGAGCGATCACCGCAACGTGGTTCTGATCGTGCTCGACGGCCTTGGTTACGAATTCCTGATGCGGCAAGATCACGGCCGTTTTTTTCGGCAGCACCTGCGCGGACGGTTGACGACCGTTTTTCCGTCCACGACCGCCTCGGCCGTCACGAGCTTCCTGACGGGATTGGCACCGCAGCAGCACGGCTTGACCGGGTGGCATATGTATTTCAAAGAGCTCGGTGCCGTGCTTTCGGTCTTGCCTGGCGTACCCCGTTTAGGAGGCCTACCGCTCGGGAAATGTAGTATCGACGTCAAAACATTCTTCGGCCATGTGCCGATCTTCGACCGTATCCCCTTGCCCAGCTATATTGTCTCCCCGAGCCGCATTGCGCACTCGGATTTCAATTTAGCGCACCAGGGCCGAGCGGAGTTGCGAGATTTCGACACGCTGGAAGAGTTTCTCGGCGTGATCGCTGGAACGCTTCGGAAGAATCCACATCGTAAATTCATTTATGGCTACTGGCCGGAGCTCGACCATATCGGTCACGAAAGCGGATCGGCAAGTGCGGAAATCGAACAGCATCTGGCCGAGCTCGACGGCGCCTTTGAGGCTTTTCTCGGGAATATTGCCGGAACCGATACTCTGCTGATTATCGCTGCGGACCATGGTCAAATCGATAGCGATGCGACGCGGACCGTCGAGTTGGAGGATCATCCTGAGTTGAACGAATGTCTGATACTGCCTTTATGCGGCGAAAGACGCGTTGCGTACTGCTATGTGAAACCTGGCGAAACCCAGCGTTTCGAACGGTATGTGCAGGACAACTTGACGTCTTTTCTCGAAATGCACAGAAGCTGGGATTTGCTCGCTTCCGGCTGGTTCGGCCCGGGCGAGCCTCACCCGCGATTGGCGGAACGCATAGGCGATTATACGTTGATCATGAAGGAAAATTACGTTATCAAGGATTGGCTTCCGGGCGAACGCCAATATAGGCAGATCGGCGTTCACGGCGGTATGAGCCCGGAGGAAATGTTCGTGCCGCTTATCGTCGCGGCGGTTTAGGGCGAAGGGTGGCGTCTGGGCGGATAAGTTCGATGACGTCGGGGTAGATTCGCCGGGAAAGAAAAAACCGGCGAGGAATGTTCCTGCGCCGGTTTATGCTTTGCTCAGTTCGGATGGCGGGCTTACGGCTGCGGATTGGCTTGTTGTTCCGTGTTTTCCGCAATCCCGTTCGCCGAAGACAAGCCTTCGAGTTCCAGATCCATTTCCTCTTCCAGCGTATCGTCCAGAGGCGGATTGCCGTCGTGGATCAGGTAATTGCGCTGCTGAAAGTAAGCGTTGCGAATAAATTCGTAGCGATCGACCGATGCTTCGTCGACGATTTTGGTGGCGCTCAGTAGATCGGCGCGCATGTCGACCGTTTTCAATGTGCCTACTCCATAGGGGATGGCGGCCGGGCTGATCCAGTTGATAGGATTTGCAGCGGTATCTCCAGCGAGACCAATAAGTCCGCGGGGTGTGCTCGGTCCTATGAACGGCAGTACCAAATATGGACCCGAAGGAATGCCCCAGGCGCCGAGCGTCTGATCGGTGTCTTCGTTGTGTTTCGGCAAGTCGAGTTTGGACGCGACGTCTATGAATCCGCCTAAGCCCAGAATTGTATTGACGAGGAAACGGCCCGTGTCCTGCCCGGTCTGAAGAAGCTTGAACTGCAAGAGATCGTTGGCAATTACGCCGATATCGTCCACATTGCTGAAGAAGTTGGTGATGCCCCGATCGACAAACGACGGCGTAATCCACTGATAGCCCTGGCTTATGGGCTTCATGACATAATCGTCCAGCGTGTCGTTAAACTTCTGAACGCCGCGGTTCCACCCTTCCCACGGGTCGCGGGGATCATGCTTGGTGGTGGTCGCACAGCCGGATAGACCCACAATAACCAGTATGAGTCCGAGCATCAGCAAAGAAGGGCGTGACTGGCGATTTGTTTTCATTTGTTTTTTATTCCTTTCCCGACATCGATCAGGCTTTTTTAAAAATTAGCACATCCGGGGCAAAGCTTCGAGTTTACGTAAACTTAAACTCAGGGCAACGGGAAAATATAATGAGCTTACCGAGTCTAGTCGAGAAAAAAATGCAACCAGACCATGCCTGATCACGATCCTCCCAGCCTGGCGCGTCGCTTTCGCGGCTATTTGCCGGTCATCGTCGACATCGAAACCTCGGGTTTAAGTCCTTCCGAGCACGCATTGCTGGAAATCGCCGTGGTCATTCCCGAGATGAACAGCGACGGCGACCTACAGATTTCCGAGATCCATTCCACCCACGTCAAGCCGTTCCCGGGCGCACGCATGGATCCTGCTGCCCTGAGTTTCAACAGGATCGATCCCTACCATCCGTTTCGATTCGCAGTGGATGAAAAGGAAGCGCTGGCGAAGATTTTTCAGCCCGTTCGTGCGGCTGTCAAACGCATGGCGTGCACGCGAGCGATCCTGGTCGGGCACAATCCCGCGTTCGACATTAGTTTCTTGAATGCAGCGGTGGCGCGGTGCGGGGTCAAGCGGAACCCCTTTCATCCGTTCAGCACGTTCGACACCGCTACGTTAAGCGGCCTGGTTTACGGCCAGACCGTGCTCGCAAAGGCCGTGCAAGCGGCCGGATTCGAATGGAACAACGAGGAAGCCCATTCCGCGGTTTATGACGCGCAACAGACCGCACGTCTGTTTTGCGCGATCGTAAATCGCTGGAAAGACCTGGTGGCGATTGAAAAGAGCAACGCGAACGGCCTATTCCGATGACTGTACCGAGGTAGGAACCGCTTCGCGAAGACGCTTTTGCAGCTCGCCGCTTTCGAAGAGTTCCAACATGATGTCGCTTCCGCCGATCAATTCGCCGTTAATGTAAAGCTGCGGAAACGTCGGCCAATTAGAGAATACCTTCAAGCCTTCCCGCAGTTCGGGATCCTCGAAGATGTTGACGTAAGCATACTCGACGCCGCAACGCTCCAAAATTTGCACTGCCCGTCCGGAAAAGCCGCATTGAGGAAAATCAGGAGAGCCCTTCATGTAAAGGATCACAGGGTTCTCGGCGAGTTGTTGCTTGATGCGTTCTGTTACGTCCATACCGGCTATCTCAAAAGAAATAAATTAATACCTCAGTCAATTTATCAGAAGCGATCGGTGCCCGAAAGGCCGATTCTGGTGCTTAAACTTTGCCGTTTACTGTTGGATAATCCGCGCAAGCGATAATTTCATGACTCACTAATAAGGAATTTTCTGCATGCATCAGATCACCCTCATTCCTGGTGACGGTATCGGACCATCCATCGTCGATGCCGCGGTCAACGTGATCGAAGCGACGGGCGTAAAAATTCACTGGGATCGGCAGTTAGCCGGCATGGCGGCCGTCGAGAAATATGCCGATCCTTTGCCCGACGCAACCATCGAATCGATCCGCAACAATCGCATTTGTTTCAAAGGTCCACTCACAACACCGGTTGGCGGGGGGTACCGAAGCGTTAACGTTACCCTGCGTCAGACGTTCAACTTGTACGCGAATGTCCGTCCTGCCATTTCCTTCGACGGAGTCGATACACCGTTCCGGAACGTAAACCTTGTGACGGTCCGCGAGAATACGGAAGGGCTCTACTCGGGCATTGAGCATTTCATCAAGGTGGATGCGGAAAAATTGGCAGCGGAAAGCATTGCGATTGTCACCAAGAAAGGTTCCGAACGGATCATCGAATATGCTTTCCAATATGCCCGCAAGGCACAGCGTAAGAAGGTAACGCTGGTACACAAGGCCAATATCCTCAAGTGCACTTCCGGCTTGTTTCTGGAAGTCGGACGGGAAATTGCCAAGGCTTATCCGGAGATCGAATTCGAAGACAAGATCGTCGACGCATGCTCGATGCAGCTGGTCACGAAGCCCGAAACGTTTGACGTGATCGTGACCACCAACCTGTTCGGGGACATCCTGTCGGATCTGGCGGCAGGGCTCATCGGCGGACTGGGGCTGACCGCTGGCGCGAATATCGGCACCGATGCCGCCTTGTTCGAGGCCGTGCACGGCAGCGCGCCGGACATCGCCGATAAAGGCATCGCCAATCCGACCGCCATGATCTTGGCGGGCGCCATGATGCTCGAACATATCGGAGAGTTCGATGCCGCCCGGACGATCGAGCAGGCGGTTCGTAAGGTCATCCGCGACGGAAAGGTCGTGACGCCCGACCTTAACAGAAACTCGTCCTATGGCACAAAACATATGGCTGACGCGATCATTCGCGAGATCGTCGAGAGCCGCTGATCAAAGGGCGGAATTTTCCCGGGAACTTTCGGTTCCCGGGCGATTATAATAATAGTTTCATTGTGAACCTTGCCTCATATTCGGGGTAAATTGGGCCAACATCAGCTTGGCAGAACGGCGCGAACCGCGGAGAAATTTGATTTGATCAATCGGCCGTCTCGCGGTAATGTATTAGTTCTTCTCCCACGTCCCCATCGTCTAGCGGCCTAGGACTCCGCCCTCTCACGGCGGCAACAGGGGTTCGAACCCCCTTGGGGACGCCATGTTTGTCCCCGGTGCAGTATAAGCAACGGCCAGTTGATCCGGCCCAAAGGTTTGTCATCGTATCAGCTCATCCGCGGGGTTCTCTGCTCAGCTTTCTTTTGTCGTTAAAGCCGAAGGCACCCATGCACGGTTCTCAGCTTCGAGGGCGCAGTTCGTCTCTGTCGGCGTGTTAAAAACGCCCATCGCATTCGCCTCCTGTTGCCGCAGCACATCCCCGGGCGAACGCTGTTCCGCCGCGTCGGTGAGCCGCTCAGCCTCGACCGCCTCGGAGGGTGTGGGTCTTCTGGGATATCAATCTTCCGGGGGAAGAGGGAGGTCAAGCTTTATTTTTCGTTTGCTCCAATTGCAGCGGGACTCGAGTCGAATCCCTTTCGCTTGCAATCGGTTGTTTTATTGTTCCGGCTTTAAAACCAGAGTTATGCTGTCGTAACCGCATAGGTTACGCTCGGCGGCTTGAAAAAATGCCGGATACGCTCGGTCGTTTCTGAAGCGACGCAGGTAGTCCTGTACTTTGCGTTTCAGTTCCACGTTCCTCCTACTAGTGCCCCAACCGCTTCAAGTTGACAACCGAACGGAGTTCGTACGTGGTCATGGCTTTGCCCGTGCACTGGAGATCACGCCATGCCCCGTTATGTGGTCCGCCTAACCGAAGCCGAACACCAACGCTTGGAAGAATTGTGGTCCAAAGGCCGCCATGCGGCGACCACGGCCACCCCAGCCCACATTCTCTTGAAAGCGGATAAAAGCGAGGCGGGGCCGGACTGGAGGGATGGGGCGATCGTACCGGCTTTGGACACGAGTCTGTCGACAGTGCACCGGGCACGGCAAGAGTTCGTGAGTCCGGCTTGGAGGCGGCCTTGTACCGCCACAAGGCCACCGGGCCGCGGCCCCGCAAGCTTGGTGGGTTCCAGGAGCCCCACGTCTTGCCGAACGGCTGGAGATTCACCACACGCCGAAGCACGGGAGCTGGCTGGACACGGCGGAAATTGAACTCAGCGTTTTGGCCCGCCATCTGCCGGAGCGGATTGGCGAGCGGGCCGACCGGGTCCGGCATGTCGCCGCCTGGGTGCAGCGCCGTAACCAAACCCAAGTGAAAGCCAACTGGCAGTTCACCACTGCTGACACGCGCATCAAACTCCGTAAGCTTTAACCCACGCTTGAAGGGTGAGGAGTACTAGTCGCTCGCCTCGCGTGCAACACACGTTTCAAGTCGCCATTTCGAAACCGAAACTTAATTCCGCGTCAATGCCGGTAAATTGGCCGGTAAGCAAAAGTCCTCGCTCCGGTTAGGTCCGGTCCTTAGCAGGTTCCAGGCCGGCTGACCTTCAGGAGATCGGCATCATCTCGGCCGATCCTAAACCAAACGGCTCGTGTGGTCGATTAAAACCTTCGCTGTCAACATGTTTGTAAAAACCTTAGAGCGCATTGGTTTCGGTCCGTGGTGCCAGGGGTGAGCTTTCACTGACGCTGCTTCATTGGCCTTCGCACCGCTGAACGCTTACTTTCTTTCGTAAGTATGGTCGTGGTTACGCTGTCATCCTATTCCCTCGGTCTAGTTGTCCCGGTAGATCGATGAGCATGGGCTCCGGTGAAGAGTAGCGGCCTCCCGAGGGCAAATTCGAAACATGTCGTAGGTTTCGCCTAGCGAGAAAAAATCCTTTTTGACTATACAAGATCAAGATGACAAGACTGTGTGAATCGTCCAATTTTTGTTGGAACTCTACTGCACGATATATAAGACACACTGGTTACATGGCTGAAACCGTTTCTAGGGATCAAAAAATGAATACTAATAGTATTGACCTTTCATACCACCCGTTTCGATGGATATCGGTGTTGTTGATAGGAGCCGGTACAGTTCTGCACGTGCTATTGCTTCCGGCCATTTTGGCTAAAGGAGAGTCGGCGGTATCCGTAGCTTGGGCAGCATGGCCGCACCGTTTCCACCTCTGGTTACTCGAGGCGCTCGTTTGGGGGCTTGCAGGAACAGCGCTTGTTGCAGACCGCTTCGCGCCCAGCTTTTTCACATGGTGGCAGCAAGCGAATCCATCACAGCGGGCAGGCACTCTGGGTGCGGTATTGATAGCAATAGAGGTATTTCTTGCGCTCTGTTTTTGGCTTACACGCGATAAAGGAATGGACGAGCTCGGAGCGCTACGGGCCGCATTCTGGATGGGTGCTGAATTCCGGATTCCGGCATTTTTCGCAACGTTCCAGCTTTGGTTTGCAGCGTGGCTTGCCTTTCAGTGCTATCGGCTCGACCGTAAAGTTTTTTGGTTTGCGTCTACTCTGGTGTTTACCTACCTCGGGTTCGATGAACTGTTCTCTCTCCATGAGGCGGCGGGCTCTCTGTTGAAAGGCAGCGGATTGGTGGGGAGCGGAGAGGGCACTGTGAGTGTCGGATCGGTTAAAACTTATTATTGGCCGCTTGTTTTTCTGCTTTTGTTGGTATTTATGAGCGCCTGGCTTTTTGTCATTGCGTGCCGGGCGGTCGATATTCGAGCTCTATGGCAGCTTGTCCTCGCCGGAGTCGTGTTCGTCACCGGTGCAGTAGGCTTGGAAACGGTTGAGGCGAACGGCTTTGCACAAATGGGAGATGAATGGTTTACCACAACTCTTGGGCAGTTCGTTCTTCTCACCGAGGAGTTATTTGAAACACTCGGGGTGACTATTGCCGTCGTCGTATTTGCAAGGCACCGTTGGCAGCGGCTTGCGATCTCTGAAAGCGTATCAGCCTGCGGCGGGTTAGCCGGTAGCCCGGCTAACCCGCTTTCTAGGGTTTAGATGTCCCGGATTACGGACCGTCCCATTATTTAGAACCGGGGTGGCGCGGACCGCCGTGTTTCCATTTTTTATGACCGTGCTTGCCGAACGGCGTCTTCTCGTCGAAGACTTTTCGCTGTTCCGGGGTCAGCGTCGCATAGAAGGTCTTGGTAGCGGCCAGGGCTTCTTCCAAATAGGCCGTTCTTGCCTTGTGAAGTTCGATCATCTTTTCGAGACGCTCCGGGGCCGGCAGATTCTTTAAGGCTTCCCGGTCGGGACGGGATTGTTTCTTCTTCTCCTTGATTTCCTTGATTTTGGCCGTCCAGGTGTTCCAATCCGCTTCTTGAGCCTGGGTAAGCTTCAATTCGTTGCGTAGTTCTGCCAAGCGCTCTTCCATGAAGCGTTGCCGGCGTTCCGCCCGCGAACCGGCGGGGCCTTGGCTGTATGCGCCGGATTCGCCCTTGATTTCTGCGGATTCGGCGATTGCGGCAACCGGGGTCAGCAGGGCAAGACCGATCAAGAGTGCTTTGGGGTAAGATTTCATGTGGATTCCTCCTGTTCGTGAAATCTCGGCTGAAGCCGATTTTGTTTAGACCGTCGGGACCATCCCGTCGTCTTCGGGGTCTATTTCACAGCGCTCATGTATCGGGCATGTGTCCGAATGGCCGCGATTTTGTATCGTTTCTTGTCGTCCGCCGCGGTTGATACAAAACGATACAAAAGCCCATGACGTCCGTCGGCAAGCACGGTAAAAAAGCCACCATGAACAACTCCGAACATATTCTCATTGTCGACGATGACCGCGAAATCCGTATGTTGGTCGGCGATTATCTGAAGCAGCACGGTTACCGTGTCAGCTTGGCCGCCGACGGCCGGCAGATGCGCGAGATTCTGGAGACTAGCGGCATCGACCTGATCGTTCTCGACCTGATGTTGCCGGGTCAGGATGGCTTGAGCCTATGCCGCGACTTACGCGCCCGCTCCGATCTTCCGGTGCTCATGCTCACGGCTCGCGGAGAACCGATCGACCGGGTGCTGGGGCTGGAAATGGGCGCCGACGACTATCTCGCCAAGCCGTTCGAACCGCGCGAACTCCTGGCGCGCATTCGTAATATTCTGCGCCGCGCTCGGTCGCTGCCGAGCCGGGGTGTTTCCGAGGAGGTGCAGCGCTGGCGCTTCGCCGGCTGGACCCTGGACGGGCAGACGCGGCAACTCACCTCGCCCGAGGGTGTAGTGGTGGCGCTGTCGGGAGCGGAATACCGGTTGCTGGAGGTATTTCTCACTCATCCCAACCGGGTGCTCACCCGCGATCAGCTCATGGATCTGCTCCGGGGACGAGAGGCCGATCCCTTCGATCGTTCCATCGACCTTCGGGTCAGCCGTCTGCGCCAAAAGCTGGGTGACAACGCACGGGCCCCGCGTCTGATCAAGACCCTTCGCAACGAGGGATATGTGCTGGCCGCCGCGGTGGAGCGGGAACCATGAGTTTTGCCTTTCCGCCCCGTTCGCTTACTGTCCGGCTATTCCTTTTGTTGCTCGCCGGGGTGTTGTTAGCGGTATTCGTGACCCTGGGACTGGCATTGCGGGAGCGCAGTCACATCGTGCACAGTTTTCGAGAACAAGGCGCGGCCGATCGAATCGCCGATATTCTGCATCTGCTGTCCGTTTTGCCGCCCGAGCAGCGCCTTGCCGCCGTTCATGCCCTGCCATCCGGCCAATGGAGTATTCGGGCCGCGGGCGAAGCGGCGGAACCCGTTCAAAGCCAACCATCGTTCACTGCCGCCTTGAGCGAAGCGGCAGGACCGACGGTTTTGGTGGAAACGGCTTGGCGAACCGTGGACTCCGACTGCCCTGATGGTGGTGAGGCCGACTGTCCGCCATCCCGCACGCTAGGGGCGCGGGTACGGTTTGCGGACGGACAACGCGTAGTGATCGAAGCACGCCGCGAAATGCCTCCTCCGCGACAGCCGGGAGCCGTGGGATTCATCGTCAACCTTTCGATTTTAGCGGGGCTCTTGGCGATCTTGGCCTGGTTCGCCGTCCGCCTGGTTCTGCAACCCTTACGACGACTCGTTCAAGCCGCCGAATCGTTCGGCCTAGATCCGGATCATCCCGCGGTAGACGAATCGGGACCTATCGAAGTCAGGCAAGCCGCCCGGACCTTCAACCGAATGCGGGAGCGCTTGCGTTCCCATATCGAGGAGAGGACCCGCATTCTTGCCGCCATTACCCATGACCTGAAGACGCCGCTGACCCGCTTGCGACTCCGGCTGGAGCAATGCCGGGATGAGCCGCTGAGGGCCCGGCTGGTGGAGGATGTCGCCGCTATGCAGGCGTTGGTCGATGAAGGATTGGATCTCGCACGGAGCCTCGACTCGGGACCGCCGCCGCAAATCGTAGATCTCAGCGCCCTGTTGCAAAGCCTCTGTGACGATACGGTCGACGCCGGCGGCGAGGTCCGCTTTGACGGACCGGATGGCGCATTGACGTTAGGGCGGCCGGAGGCCCTAAGGCGCAGCTTTGCCAACCTGATTGACAACGCGGTGAAATACGGCGGAAAAGCGGATATCAGTCTCAAGCGCTCCGGCGGCAACTGGCTGATCAGGATAACGGATTCGGGCCCCGGTATTCCGGAAGAGTATTTGGAAAAAGTCATGCAACCGTTTTTTCGCTTGGAGACCTCACGCTCGCGGGAAACCGGTGGCACCGGTTTGGGCCTTTCGATCGCCGCGAATCTGCTGGCTGCCCAGGGCGGAACGTTGAGCCTCCACAACCGTCCACAAGGCGGCCTGGAAGCGCGGGTGCGTTTGCCGGTGTCTCGTAGCCAGGCCAAAACCATTCGTCGGCAACGGGCTATTGGCCTGCGGCGTTTTCCGTAAGTCGGAATAAGTGGAAGTTCGAGAATCGGCCGATGCAGATGCCGTGAGCGTCACCATCGTTCCGCTTCCGGCGTGATGTCGAAGCCGGCGCTTCGAAGTGCGGAAATTAGGGTCGCCCTCTCGTCGTCGGTAAGAGGCAATAATGGCGGCCGGGGTACAAGCCAGGCGGAATCTCTGGTCTGCGCAGCACGGATCGCCTTGAACGCAGGGACGAAGGGATAACGCAAGACGATGTCCAGGAAAGTGCGGACGCGGGATTCGTCGTCAGCAGTCGTGTCCGGTTTGAGCAGAGCAGCGATCAGCTCTGGAAAAAGGTTCGCGATGCCGCAAATCGTCCCTGCACCGCCCGCGCGCATCAGCCTGACCAGATGAGGCTCGTGGCCAACCAGTATCGAAAGCTCGGGTGCACGCTCCAGCAGCTGGGCGGTATGTTCGAAATCGCCGCTGCTGTCCTTCACGCCGGCGATGATGCCAGGATAGTTGGTCGAGAGACGAACAACGACTTCGGGACGGATCGGCGCGGCCGATAGCTGCGGGATATGGTACAGATAGACGCGCAGGCGCGCGTCGCCGACGGCATCGATCAGGCTGGCGTAGTAGCGGAACAAGGCCTCATCGGTTAAAGGTTTCCAGAAGAACGGTGGCAGGATTAAGCAGCGCGGACAGCCGGATTCCAGCGCATGCCGCGTCAGCGCGAGGGTGTCGGCGAACGCGGCGGCACCGGTAGCGGCAAGCAGGCGGTTCGGACTGACGTCGGCGGTCAACAACGCATCCAAAGCCTCGCAGCGCTCGGCGACGGAGAAAGAAGGACCTTCGCCGGTTGTACCGAACGGCACGACGCCGTCGACGCCCTTGGCCAGTAGCCGCTGCACGTGCGACGCGAGTCTCGCGTGGTCGACATTTCCGTCGCGCCCGAGTGGTGTCAGCGTCGCGCACCAGAGTCCGCGTATGAGAGCGGGTTCCGTCATGGTGAGTCTCCTCTGAATCCGAGTGGAGTGCGCCTGATCGAATACGCGCTAGTCGGTCCGTACTTTGGGCAAGGTTACTAGTGCTCCGTCACCCGTCAAACGTGGGGTAAAGCCTACGGAGTTTGATCCGCGCGTCGGCCGTGGTGAATTGCCAGTTGGCTTTCACTTGGGTTTGGTTACGGCGCTGCGCCCAGGCGGCGACATGCCGGACCCGGTCGGCCCGTTCGCCGATCCGCTCCGGCAGATCGCGGGCCAAAGCGCTGAGTTCAATTTCCACCATGTCCAGCCAGCTCCCGTGCTTCGGCGTGTGGTGAATCTCCAGCCGCTCGGCGAGCCGTCGAGCCTCCTCCGGCGCAAAAGCTTCATAGAGGCTCGCCGTCGAATGGGTGTTTAGCTGATCCATCACCAACACGATTTTATCTGCCTCCCGATAGCGCCCCTCCAGCAGGGTTCGCACAACCTGGGCAAAGTCCTGACGGGTCCGGCCATCGGTGACCTGAACGTCACGCCACCCGGCCAGCGGCTCGAAGGCCAAGAACACACTCGCCACCCCGTTCCGCACATAGACGCTGTCATAACGTGCCACCCGCCCCGGCTCCCTCGGCAGCGGTTCTCGGACCTCGCCGATCAGCTGGATAAAGGTCTCGTCCAAACAGACGACCGGCCGTTCGCTCCGGTACGGCCGCTGATAAACTTCTAGGACATCCTCCATGGCCGCAACAAACTCGGCCGAGGCTTTCGGCGGAATGACCCACCGCTTGCAGAGGTGCGGTTTGAGTTCGTTTTTTTCAGCACGCGCCGGACCGTTTCGTACGAGACGGTCTCAGCCATTTCCAGCTCGACCAGACGCTCAGCCAAGAGCCGCAAGGTCCAGCGCGACTTGCCCTCCGGCGGCGGCGAACAAGCCAGCGCGATCAGCCGGGCTTCCTGGGCACCATCCAGCCGCCGGGGATACACGCGTTCGCTCGGCCTGGGCACCAAGGCCGCCGGCAGACCTTGTTCCACGAACCGCTGCCGCACCCGTTCCACCGTACGAACGTGGACGTTTAACGCCCGAGCAATTTCGTCATCGGTGCGGCAAGGTCCGCCCTCGGCTTCATCGGCCTGTAACAAAATCCGGGCATGGGCCAGTTTTCGCGCTTCGCTCTTACCCTTGTTGACCAACCCTTCCAGTTCGCGCCGCTCCTCACAGGTCAGCGTCACCCGATATTTTTTCGCCATCTTCGTCTCCTAACCAAGGATCCGGCCAGAAACGCCGGACCGTCATTCCTTGGACTCGGCAATCGACGATTGATGCAGTACTAGTGAACCGACCGGGTTTATAAGCGGAACCTTTTGGGAAGCGCGGAAGCCCAGTCGGGTTTACGTCTGAAGCGGTATCGAGAATGTACTGCGCCAGCTTGCCTCATGAAGCCCAGGGGCACGATTGCGCCAGCCAGAACCGCCGACGTCGATCCTTAAACCGTAACACTTTTTCTACGATCTCATCCCTGTCGATGTGAACACAACGTTCTTTCGACATAGCCCGGAATCGGGCTCATGAGAGGCTTGTTTCATCAATCAGACTGGCCCCAGCAGAGGGAATCTCAGATCTGGGTCCGTGATCGTAAGTCGTCGGATGGTGTCGCCCGAAAAGGAACCCAAGCGCGCTCTTCCCCCTTCGACGGGAAACCATCTTCGTCCCGCTTTTTGCCCTGCCATTTGCTGCTTATTTGTGCCGGTCTATCGATCGCTGCAATGAATGCCTCGAGGCGCAGTCGAAAGAGATGATTTATCGGTACATAAATTGGATGATGAAACGACAAGGATTGGTGTGTGCACGCGGACTATTGGCAATCTTTTTGTCACTCTTCGCGTGCACTAAATGGGTGGTAGCGGATATGAAGGCTTTTGTCGGTGGTACCTTGATCGACGGAACGGGCGGCGCACCGCGCGCCGATGCGGTGATTCTCGTACAGGACGAGCGGATCGTGGAGGTGGGGAGCCGGGACGAGATACCGATTCCTTCCGATGCCCGCGTGGTCGACGCGAGCGGCAAATGGATCGTTCCCGGCTTGATCGACGCGCACATACACTTCTTTCAGTCGGGTGGGCTCTATACCCGCCCGGACGTGATCGACCTGCGGGATGTTCGTCCCTATGCGGATGAAATCGCGAGTATCAAGGAACGGATTCCGGCGACCCTGGCGCGGTATCTCGCGAGCGGTGTGACCTCAGTGGTCGATGTCGGCGGTCCGTTCTGGACCTTCGACGTGCGTGACCTCGCAAGGCAGACCGAATGGGCGCCGCGCGTCGCGGTAACCGGGCCTTTGATCGCGACGTATTTCCCGCAGGAGCTCAAAGTCGACGATCCGGCCCTGATCAAGGTCAATTCTGCGGAGGAAAGCCGCGCCGTGGTTCGCGAAATCTTGGCGAGAAAGCCGGATCTCATCAAAATCTGGTTCATTCCATTGCCCGGTCGAAGCCTCGCGTTGCAGACCGCCGTCGTGCAGGCCGCGGTCGAAGCCAGCCATGCCGCCGGCAGGCGAGTGATCGTGCACGCAACCGAACTGGAGACCGCCCGCCTGGCGGTGCAGGCGGGTGCGGACATTCTCGCGCATAGCGTCGAAGACCGCCGGGTAGACGACGCCTTTATCAAGCTCCTAAAAGATCGCAACGTGGTGTACGTGACCACGTTGGTGGTCAACGAAGGCTATCAGGAAGTTTTGGGGCAGAAGGTCCGCTTGAGCAATATCGAACGCCGCCTCGGCGATCCCGAAGCGATTGCATCCTTTCGCGACCTGGCTCGACTGCCTGCCCGGAAAAGGCTTTGGGCCTTTCACTGGTTCGGGCGGGAAACCGTGTTCTGGAACTTGAAGCGTTTACAACAAAGCGGCGTCACGATCGCTGCCGGGACCGATGCCGGCAATATCGGTACTCTGCACGGACCGGCATTGCATCGGGAGTTCGAGCTTATGGCCGAGGCAGGGCTGTCGCCCCAAGAGATTTTGACCGCCGCGACACGGGGCGGGGCTCGCGTGATGGGTCGAAGTGCCGAACTCGGGACCTTAGAGAAAGGTAAGCTCGCTGATTTTGTGTTGCTCGACGCCGATCCGCTGGCCGACATTACGCACTTGCGCCGCGTCTTCCGCGTCGTCAAAGGCGGGCAAGTGTTCGATCCCAAAGCATGGGACGAGCGTCACCAGCCGGTACAATTAGAGCTTTAAAACGACAGGCGGGCATAGTATCCAGCCAAGTTTAGAGGAGATAGCCATGGACACCAGACCGAAAATTCTTGCTTTCGCCGGCAGTGCGCGGGAGCGCTCATACAACAAAATGCTGGTCCGGATCGCAGCGGCGGGCGCTCAGCGGGTCGGCGCCGAGGTGACCGTGGCGGATTTGCGCGACTATCCGATGCCGATTTATGACGGCGATTTGGAGGAGCGCGACGGCATTCCCGCCAATGCTCGAAAATTCAGGGAATTGATGATGGCGCACGATGGACTTCTGATCGCTTCTCCTGAATACAATAGCTCGATTACGCCGCTCCTTAAGAATACCATCGACTGGGTTTCCCGTCCGGTGGACGGCGAGGATGGCCTGGCGCCGTTCCGGAACAAGGCCGCCGCGTTGTTGTCGGCTTCGCCGGGAGGTTTCGGCGGTCTCCGCGGTCTGGTCCACTTGCGGGCGATTTTGGGAAATATGGGTGTCATCGTCCTGCCCGATCAGTTGGCAGTGGCCAGGGCTCACGAAGCGTTTCAGCCGGACGGTACTTTGGCCAACCCGAAACAGCGCGCCGCCGTCGAAGCTTTAGGGGCTGCTCTTGCTAGTATCTCGGCGAAATTGCATGGACACGCGCTGCTACCCGCTTCGGAGGAGCGACGGCACGATCTGAGCCGAATCGGATAAGATCCTGTTCTCTTTGTGAGGCTCGAGAGACCGGCGCGGCGCTGTCACACGGCAGCCGCGCCAATGCCGGTCCGCACGAATTCGCAGCTCGCTTTGATCACAGCGGGCGGAAAGCCAAATAGAACTGTGCCACCGACGCTATGCCTTCGACATAGATCCCCCGGCGGGTATAGGGTTGAGCGGAATCGGGAACGGTTCCCACATACACCCGCTGCATGGCAGGTCCGGATACGTCGAGGGCAAACTGGCGGCCACCGCAGTCGAGCGTGCCGCTCCAAGTGCCCGGCGCCGCATAGGCGGTCCAGTCCTTCCAGTAGTGGAAAGCCGTTGCGGTAGGCAATGACGCTCCTTCAACGATAGACGGACTGTCGGCGGTCACCGCACAGGGCGTGTTCAGGACCACGCCGATCGCCTGCGGCGTGTCCGATCCGGTGGTCACCCCGACCTCGTCGATAAACTCGCCGCCTTCGACAGCGAGACGCCGCGTTGCCGTCACCCCGGGACGATAGCTCGGATGGGACACCGTCGCGGACGAGCCGTCCGGAGCGATCTCGTCGAGCTGTCCCTCGGATGGCCATGGGGTTTGCCCATCGCCGTTGACCAGCGGCACGTTGTGCGCCGGCGCCCGGCTGAAATAGTCTTTGTGCAGCGGCGAGCCGTAGCCGACCGTGCCGGCGTCTCTGAGAATCCAGGTATCGCCGTATTGGAGTTCATAGGTGAGAGCTTCCTGCTGGGCATGAAAGCGGGCTTTCTGGCCATAGCGCAGCAGGGCGTGCCAGCCATTCTTCACGACTTGAACCGCGTCGAGGCCCGGTACAGGGCCCGATACCGCCTCGGGTAAAGGAGGCACCGAGTCGACGGCCTTGGGCGGATCGAGCAGGTTATCCCAGCTCAGTTGGTTCTCGGCCTCTTTGAGCCCGATCCAGGTCGGCAACACCCGGCGGGAGGCCGCCCACAGCCGGCGATTCGGCGCCTTGCGGTTGGGCGGCGAATCGTTGAGGGTGGGGGCGTCTTCGTCGGCAAAGCGCACCGTCATGGGGGCGATCATCAGATTTTGCGTGATCCAGAGTTCTCGGGCGAAGTCGGCCAGGCGGCCGCGCAACGAGGCGCCGACCAGCAGTTCTACCATGGCTTGGACCACGTAATCCTGATAAGACAGGGAGTGCTCGTACCAGAACCAATCGGGTGACACGCCGGTCTCGAGGAGCGAGCGAAGACCGAAAGGTGAGTGCTTGCCGAAAGCGATCAGCTCGGTTTGGTCGAACTCGAGTCCGATCAAGGTTACGGCCGCGGCATGCCAGACGGCGATGTTGTGAACCTCGCGCGAGGAGGCCATCAGGTTGGCGGCGAGGGGCAGGAACAATCCGTCGCGCCAATGGTTGACGCGAGCCGCCGGAACATGGGGTTTCAGCAGCCGGACGGTTTCGATCAACACCAGGGCTCGGGTGGCTTCGTCCAGGCTCTGATTCATCAATTGGGCGCGGCCGTTCCAAGTTTGCAAAGGGAAGCCGTGGTAGGCATCGGCGTAGAAATCGAGCTGCGAAGCAGCCCAATCGAAGTAGCGGTTATCGCCGGTCAGGCGGAACAGCCGGGCGGCGTCGAGCACGCGATCGATGTTGTAGATCCGGTTATGGGCGATCCAGGCCGCGCGTAGCTTTTCAGAGCCCGGTTCGTCAGGCGGGATCGGCTGGTCGGGAGTCCAATTGAGGAGAACGCCCGTGTTCGGATCGACATAGTCGTGAACCCAGCCGGCGATCCAGTCAGCACTTTCACGAGGCTGGGCCATCCAGGTGTTGAGCCAGTCGGTCCGTTGCTGCAACCAGGTTGCCCAGCGCGGGTCCCCCGTCACACGGCGGCGAGCCGCGTCCCAATACTCGCGGGCAGGGCGCGCCGGTGTGTAGCCGCCTTCGCCTGCCTTCAGCTCGGCGAAAGCGGCTCTGATCTGGTCGTTGCCGGGCAGCGCTGGTTCCGCCGAGTCTTCGCTTGCCGCCATGGGCTCGAAAGCGATTCCCGCCAGTGCGAATGCGAGCCCTTTCCATAATCGTAGATTGTTCATCGCGTAAATCCTCCCTTGATCGCTATCGAATAACTGTCAAGTCCCGCAAGATCGTAAACCTTCTTTCGAAAAAGATGAGGATGGGACAGTTGCCAGTTTTTGAGAGCCTGGATCGGGGTGAGATGGCCTAAGGCCTTTTGGGGAATGTGATGATTGTACAGCTCGACATAGCGGTGCAGGGTGGTGTCCAGATCGGCGGTTGAATCGAAGTGATGGGTTTGCAACACCTCCTCGATGCGGCCATTGAAGCGTTCCACCAGGCCATTCGTTTGGGGCCGGCCCGGCGGAATCAGGCGATGTTCGATGCCTTGTTCAGTACAGAGGCGGTCAAACTCATGCGTCCCCGAGGGCTGCCGAGTTCGGGTCAGGAAACGGTCGGTAAACTCCGAGCCGTTGTCGGTCAGGCATTTCTGGATGCGGAAAGGCGCGGCCTGAATCACCGCTTTGAGGAAGTCCTTTGCGCTTAAGGCGGTGCGGTTGGGCTTGAGGGCGACATAGACCCAGCGGGTGGCGCGGTCGATGGCGACGAACAGGTATCGGCGGGGTTCGCCGTCGATGGCGGGCAAGTACTTAACATCCAGGTGAAGGAAGCCGGGCTCATAGGCCTTGAAGGGTTTGACCTTCGCCTTCTCTGTAGGCGGAAGCAGGGTCTTGAGGGACGCCACCCCGTGGCGGCGCAGGCAGCGGTCTAGCCCGGAACGGGACACGGCGGGATTGAGAAATTCCCGGGTCACGGCCAGGAGATCATCCAAGGGGAGGAGCAGAGCTTGGCGGAGGTAGACCACGATGGCTTCCTGGGCGGGCGTGAGCGTGGTTCTGAGGGTGTGGGGCCGGTGTGAGGCATCTTCGACCGAGGAGCGGTGTTTCCACTTGCGGACGGTCGTTCGGCTAATGCCATGCTTTTGGGCCAAGGCGCGCTCGCTCAACGTGGACGCTTGAATGGCCTGCCGAACGGCCGGGGTGGTACGGGCGTTCTTATGAAGACGAATCTGCATGGAGAGAAACCTCACTTGGACGAACCGAATATCTCCTGGAGAAGGCTCCGGGCTTCGAACAGAGCATAACTCCTTCTCGGTAAATAATCATACGGGACGTGACAAATAACTAAGGCAGTTGTGATTGGCGTCTAAAAATTGCGTAAGATTTGAACTATCTAAGTGCACCGGTATTCGGGAACCGTAAAATATACAGCGCACCTGGATTGCTCTCTGGAGAATTACAGAATAATGAGGACGCGTTTTCGCCTCATGGAAGCTGCCGTGAGAAACCGTATTTTTTCGTTCGTGGTCGAGACGATTCTTGTTTTTCGATCGAGTCGTTTTCGGTTGAACAGCTCTTATCCGATTGGATTGTTCTTATTCTCGGTTTCGAAGGAGAAGGGCTCTGATTCCTGCTCGCAATCGTGTTGAGAAGGGACATATTTAGGTATTCTCGATTCTTTAAATCCGTTTCAGAAAACCTCGAAAATGATCGAGGTACGCGTATGGAAGAGGAATGTTCTTTCGTGTTCAATCGGAGAAATGATTGAACATGTGAGCCAAGTAGAAAAAGACGGTGTTGAGCTCGGTAAAAAGAAAAACCAGGGGAAAGGCGGTTTTTCGGAGCCTTCTTCAGGCGAATTTGGCGTCGATCCTTCAACATCGAATATGGACTTTAGGACTTGTGCACAGCAGTGCTATTAATTCGACTCAATGATAACCGTAATACTCGGTATCAGAATGTTGTCATTAATTTAAAGGGTAAGCGTTTCCGGTATCGTGACCGGATTCACAAAACCGAAAATATGGGAATAATGATTGTCGAGATCTTGCGCAAATAACATGGAACTCCGGTAATTTTGAATTCGGTTAGATACATGAAAGTCATCGACCATTGGCTGACGGATGCGAGGCGTGTCGAGAGCTGCAACTGCGACGACAGGCCTGATGCAGGGGATATTTCGTTGGTGGTGATTCACGGTATCAGTCTGCCTCCGGGCCAGTTCGGCGGCGACTGGATAGACCGACTGTTCACGAGTACTTTGGAGCCTACCGCCCATCCGTATTTCCAGCGGATATGCGGCATACGGGTATCGGCCCATGCGCTCGTACGGCGCGACGGCGAACTCGTTCAATATGTTCCGTTTCACCGGCGGGCTTGGCACGCCGGGCCGTCCAGCTATCGGGGGCGGGAGCGCTGCAATGATTTTTCGATCGGTATCGAGTTGGAAGGAGCCGACGACGTTCCCTATGCCGACGCACAGTACGATGGCCTGGCCGATGTGCTCGCCGCGCTGTTCGAGGCTTATCCGAGCCTATCCCCGAACCGGATAGTCGGTCATAGCGATATCGCTCCGGGACGCAAGACCGATCCGGGTCCGAGCTTCGATTGGGGAAGGCTTTACCGGTTGCTGTCCGCGAGAGGATTTCGTCGGACCGAGTGCGACGCTATTCGCGCCTAAGGCCCAACTGTCGTGGCGGAGTGTTTCCGGCAGATCGCTTTCTAACTTACGCCAGATCGGCCGTCGATTGCCGCGGTCTCAGCGAGTCGATCAACAGCATCACGACGCCTATGGTGATCGCCGAATCGGCGACGTTGAAAGCAGGCCAGTGCCACTCTCCGTAAAATACGTCGATAAAGTCGATAACGTATCCGTAAGCGACCCGGTCAATGAGGTTGCCTAGCGCACCGCCGAGTACCAGCGCCCAGGCGGCGGCTTCCCAGCGTTGATTTTTGCCGAGTCGGCTTAGCCAGTAACAGATCGCGACGCTGGCAATCGCCGCCAGGCCGATGAAGAACCAGCGCTGCCAGCCCCCGGCCTCGCTCAGAAAGCTAAACGCTGCGCCTTGGTTGCGTAGGTAAGTGAGCTGAAAAAAAGGCAGCAAGCCGACCGATTCATAGAGTTCCATTGATCGGTCGACCATCAGCTTGGTGAGTTGGTCCAAGACGACGACCAGCACGGAGAGCCAAAGCCAATGCAGCATAAGCGTCAGGCGTAAAGACGGGTTTCGCCCGGACCCACGACGTTTTCGACGCAACGTCCGCAAAGCTCGGGGTGGTCGGCATGCTGGCCGACATCCTCGCGGTGATGCCAACAACGTACACATTTGGGTTTATCGGAAGCCCGAACTTTGAGCTCCAGTCCCTCGATCCCTGTCGGAAGCGTGTCGCCGGTTCCTTCGGGCCGAAGGCTCGCGTACGACGTGATGAACACGAAGCGGAGCTCGCCTTCGATAGGTGCAAGCCGTTCGAGAATCGGCTGGCTGCAGTAAAGTTCGACTTCGGCATCCAGCGACGCCCCGATCTCGCCGCGTACGCGCAGCACCTCCAGTTCTTTGCTCACCGCCTCGCGGATTTTGAGCACGAAATCCCAGAACTCGCGGTCGAACAGCGAGGATTCGTCCAATGGGAACAGCCCCTCGTACCAGGTCTCCAGAAAGACCGATTCGCTCCGTTTGCCGGGCAAATAACGCCAGATTTCATCGGCCGTGAAACTCAAGATCGGGGCCAGCCAGCGGGTCAAGGCCTCGGCGATGTGGTACATGGCGGTTTGTGCCGAACGTCGCGGGAGGCTGTCCTCACGGCAGGTGTACTGGCGGTCCTTGAGCACGTCGAGGTAGAAGCTGCCTAGGTCGATGGAGCAGAAATTGTGGACTTTTTGGTAGATCAGGTTGAACTGATACGTTTCGTAAGCTTTGACGATTTCCTGCTGGAGACGAAACGCCCGGTCGACTGCCCAGCGATCGAGTGCCAGCATCTTTTCGGGCTCAACCAAATGGCGCTCCGGATCGAAGCCGTTCATGTTGGCGAGCAGGTAGCGGGCGGTATTGCGCAAGCGCCGGTAAACGTCCGCCGTGCGCTTTAGGATTTCGTCGGAGACACTCATCTCGGCACGGTAGTCGGTGGCCGCGACCCAGAGCCTCAGGATGTCGGCTCCGAGGTTCTGCATCACTTTCTGCGGGGCTACGACATTGCCCCTGGATTTCGACATTTTTTTGCCTTCCGCGTCCACGGTGAAGCCATGGGTCAAGACCTGCCGATACGGCGCGGTGTCCCGGATCGCGATCGAGGCGAGCAAAGATGATTGGAACCAGCCGCGATGCTGGTCTGATCCTTCGAGGTAGAGGTCGGCTGGAGAATACAGGTCTTCCCGCCGATCCAGCACGCAGAAGTGGCTGACTCCGGAATCGAACCAGACGTCCAGTGTGTCGTTGATCTTCTGGTACTGAGCCGCCTCTTCGCCGAGCAATTCGACGGGATCGAGTTCGAACCAGGCGTCAATCCCCTTTTCCTCGACTCTTTGGGCGACCGCTTCGATCAGCTCTTCGCTACGCGGGTGTAGCGCGCCGGTCTCGCGATGGACGAACAAGGCGATCGGCACGCCCCAGTTGCGCTGGCGGGAGACGCACCAGTCAGGCCGGTTGGCGACCATGCCTTCGATGCGCGCCTGGCCCCAGTCCGGTATCCATTGCACTTTCTTGATTTCTTCCAGGGCCTGGCGGCGAAGATCGTTCTTGTCCATGGCGATGAACCATTGCGGTGTCGCTCGGAAGATGACCGGCGTCTTGTGCCGCCAGCAGTGCGGGTAGCTGTGTTCGATGCGCTCCTCGTGCAGCAGCGCGCCGCGTTCCTTCAACACCTCGACCACATGGTCGTTGGCGTTCATCACGTGCTCGCCTGCAAACAGCGGCGTGCTCGGCAGAAACTTGCCGTCGTCAGCCACCGGATTGTCGACCGGCAAGCCGTAGCGCTGACCGACGACGTAGTCTTCCTGGCCATGTCCGGGTGCCGTATGCACCGCACCGGTACCGGCCTCGAGCGTCACATGCTCGCCGAGAACGATCGGTACTTCCCGCTCGTAAAAAGGATGTTGAAGCAGCAAGCCTTCGAGATCCGAGCCCTTGCCATACGCCACGACGTGGTAATCGTCGATGCCGTAACGTATCATCACATCCTTCATCAGGGCCTCAGCCACGACCAGCCGTTCCGTCGGCTCCCGGCATTGAACGACGGCGTAATCGAGATCCGGATTGAGCGCCACGCCCTGGTTGGCAGGCAGGGTCCAAGGAGTGGTCGTCCAGATGACGATCGAGAGCGGGCCTTCGCCAGGGTGGCCGGGCACCGAATGACAACGCTGGATCAGCGCAGCTTCGTCGAGTACTCTGAACCGCACGTCGATAGCGATCGAACGCTTGTTTTCGTATTCGACCTCGGCTTCGGCCAGCGCGGAGCCGCAATCGGTGCACCAATGCACGGGCTTTGCCCCTTTCACCAGATGGCCGCGTGCAGAAATGCGCCCCAAAGCGCGCAAAATATCCGCCTCGTAACGGAAATCCATGGTCAGGTACGGATTGTCCCAATCACCTAAAATGCCGAGCCGGATGAACTCGCGCCGCTGGACGTCCACTTGCTCGGTCGCATAGGAACGGCAGGCTTTGCGGAACTCAGACGCGTCGACCTTAACGCCGGCTTTGCCAATCTTTTTCTCCACCATCAGTTCGATGGGCAGGCCATGGCAGTCCCAACCTGGCACATAGGGCGCGTCGAAACCGCTGAGTCCCTTGCTCTTGACGATAATGTCTTTCAAGATCTTGTTTACGGCATGGCCGATGTGGATTTCGCCGTTGGCATAGGGCGGACCATCGTGAAGAACGAATTTGGGGCGTCCACGGAACGTCTCGCGGATCTTCCGGTAAAGATCCAAGCTGCGCCAGCGCTCGAGCTGCTCGGGCTCGCGCTGCGGCAGATTGGCCTTCATCGGAAAGTCGGTCCTGGGTAAATTGAGTGTCGATTTATAATCCGTGCTCATGATGCAGAGGATGGTATTGGATTGGAGGTGGCGAAATAGCTTCGTGCAGTTGCGACGTCCCGTTCGATCTGGGCCCGTAGTTCGCCTAAGCTGTCGAAGCGCTTTTCGTTCCGGAGTTTGCGGTGAAAAACGATTTCCACCTGTTTTCCGTAGAGATCTCCGGAGAAGTCCAGCAAATAGGTTTCCAGGAGTACCGTGCGTCCGCCCCCGATGGTAGGGCGTATGCCTACGTTCGCAACTCCCGGTAGCGGACGTTCGCCGATTCCGGACATTGTAACGGCAAACACCCCTTGGACAGGAGTGTTTTTCCGTCTCATTGCGACGTTGGCGGTAGGAAAGCCCAGCATTCGGCCGCGTTTGGCACCGTGCACGACACGTCCGCAAACGGAGTACGGGCGCCCCAGGAGCTGAGCCGCACTGGCCAAGTCGCCAGCTTCGAGAGCGTTGCGGACCCAGGTGCTGCTGACGCGCCGTCCGTTCACCAGGACCGACGGGGTGTCGACCACGTCGAAACCGAATGCTCTTCCGGCTTCGCGCAGCATGGCGAAATTGCCGACTCGGTTTCTGCCGAACCGGAAATCGTCTCCCACTACCAAATATTTGATGCGCAATCCTTCGAGCAGGATGGTTCGGATGAAGTCTTGCGCCGGCAACATGGCCAGATGCCAGTTGAATCGCAGCAGCAAAACATGATCGACGGGCAATTCGGCCAAGCGGGCCAATTTCTCGCGAAGGCGGGTCAGGCGGGCCGGTGCTTCGTCCGGGAAAAAATATTCGCGCGGTTGAGGCTCGAACAGAACGACCACGACCGGTAATTCCAGCCTGCGACCCGCTTCTGCTAACCGCTCGATCACCTGGCGGTGGCCGATATGGACGCCGTCGAAGTTACCAATCGTGGCAACGCATCCCTTTTCGGGAAGCTTGAGTTCGGCGAGTCCTCGGCTCAGGCGCATGCGACGGTCCTCAGGTGCTTTCAGGAACGAGCATGTGCCGGGGACGGAGGCCGGTCAGAGTGAGACACGACACGTAGATCGCGAAACCCAGCAAAATCCATAACGCGAGATGAGAGACCCGCTCGATCATCGACCAGGTCTGCCACGGATAGGCATTGGACGCGTAGACCAGGATAGGGACCATCATTGCGCTGGCAAATACCACGCGCAGGAGAAAGATCGTCCAGCCGGGTTCCGGTCTGTAAATTCGTTCCTTGAGAAGCTTTGCCAAGAGCAGCCCGGCGTTGAAGATAGCCGCAAGCGCCGTCGCTAGGGCGAGTCCCGCATGGCCCCAGCCTATGGGTGCGAGTTGAAAGATCAGAGCGAGATTCAGCGCGAGGTTCGCCAGAACCGCGTAAAAGCCGTATCGGACCGGGGTACGGAGATCCTGCCTCGAGCTAAAACCCGGGACGAGCACCTTGATCGCGATGAAACCGATCAATCCTATGGAATAAGTCATCAGGCTCCGACTGGCCATTTCGGCGTCATAGGATGAAAACCGATCGTACTGGAAAAGAGTGGAAATCATCGGTCCTGCGAGCAGAGCGAGTCCCAAGGTTGCAGGCAAGCCAATGAGAACGACCCAGCGTAGGGCCCAATCCAGCGAACGGGAGAATCCGTCCCGGTCGCGGCTCGCATGATTTTTCGACAAATGGGGCAGCATCACAGTGCCGATAGCGACGCCGAAAATGCCTAACGGAAATTCCACCAGGCGATCAGAATAGTAAAGCCAGGATACGCTGCCGGAAGCTAAAAAGGATGCGATCAGTGTATCGACCAGAAGGTTCACCTGAGTTACAGAAACCCCGAAAATCGCAGGTCCTATCAGTGCGATCATGCGGCGAACCCCGGAATCGTGAAACCCGAAGCGGGGTCTTGGCAGCAGACCTGCCCGAACGAGCGCCGGCACTTGAAAGCCGAGTTGCACGAAGCCGGCGACCAGCACGCCCCAGGCTAAGGCGGTGATGGGTTCGGGTAAGTAGGGGGCGAGCCAGATCGTCGCGGGGATCATCAAAAGATTCAGGAAGACCGGCGTGACAGCTGGTATTGCGAAACGTCCCCAGGTGTTCAGAATCGCCCCGGCGAATGCCGTGAGGGAGATGAAAAATAGATACGGAAAGGTGATGCGCAGCATCGTCACGCTGAGCTCGAATTGCTTCGCGTCTCGATAAAAACCGGGCGCGAACAGCAGGATAAAGAACGGTGCTGCGAGGACTCCGACGAACGTCACCAGCAACAAGGCTAGCGACAGGCTGCCGGCGGTGCGGTCCAAGAACGGCCTGAGCTGGGTCTGGTCGTGGCGCTCCTTGTAATCCGACAGGATCGGCACGAAGGCCTGCGAGAAGGCGCCTTCCGTAAACAGGCGGCGCAAGAAGTTGGGAATCCTGAAAGCGACGAAGAACGCGTCGGTGCCGGGGTCGGCACCGAAATAACGGGCAATGATGACATCCCGAACGAAGCCCAAGAGGCGGGAGACGAAGGTCAATCCGCCGACGGCCGCCGTGGATTTCAGTAGATGCTTGCTCAGAGCCTAAAACCAGTGCTGTCGTTAGAGTTGGAGAAAGGGCCGTAGTATAAGGAATTTAGTCGATCAAGGCACTGCCGAAAAAGCGCCGCTGACAAGGCTCCGCATATGAGTCTCGGGCGCTCCATCTATTCGGCCGGGCAAGTTTGTGGGACTTGATCTATTGACTCTGGGGTGACTTGAGAACAAAATAGCGAATTCGCTGCCAATGAATTGGATTAGAGGTTCTCACCTTGGCTAACATTGCTTCTGCAAAAAAACGCGCCAGACAATCGGAAAAACGTCGCGCCCACAACGCGGCTCTGCGCAGCCGGTTGCGGACTTTCATTAAGAAGGTCATTTTGGCGGTGGAATCCGGTGACCTGGAGAAAGCTCAGGCCGCCTATCGCGCTGCGGTTCCCATTATCGATTCGTCAGTCAACAAGGGCTTGATCCATAAGAATAAGGCTGCTCGTAGCAAGAGCCGCCTCAACGCTCGCGTCAAAGCGCTGGCTCTGAAAGCGTCCGCCTGACACCCGGCGGAAAGGCGAGGCGGGCTTAGCCTGCCTCTCAAGCCAAGACCAGATTATCCCGGTGGATCAGCTCTGGTTCATCGACATAGCCGAGCAAGCTTTCGATCTGTGAACTCGGCCGGCGCATGATGATGCGGGTTTCATCGGCGCTGTAATTCACGAGTCCCCGGGCTATCTCGCGTCCTTCCGCATCCACGCAAGCTACCAGCTCGCCTCGGCGAAAGTCTCCCTCTACGGCGGTCACGCCGATAGGCAATAGGCTTTTGCCGTCTTCCTTCAAAACACGCGCGGCGCCCTCGTCCAGGTATAGTGTACCTTTGAGCTTCAGCTGCCCGGCCAGCCAGCGTTTGCGCGCCAGCATCGGAGACACGTCCGGCACCAGGAAGGTGCCTAAGTTTTCGCCAGCAATGATCCTTGGCATGACATCATGCTCCCGCCCGCTAGCGATGACCGTTGCCGTGCCGGATCGGGACGCTAGTCGAGCGGCACGGAGTTTGGTAATCATGCCGCCCCGTCCCAGTCCGCTGCGGCTTTCGCCCACCATTTCACCGAGGCGCGAATCGTTGATGCTGGCCTGATGAACAAGCTTCGCAGTTGGATCCAGCGTGGGGTCGCGTTCGTACAGTCCTTTTTGGTCGGTCAAAATGACCAAGAGGTCCGCTTCTAGAAGATTGGCCACCAAGGCCGCAAGTGTATCGTTGTCTCCGAAGCGGATTTCCTCGTTCGCCACGGTATCGTTTTCGTTGATGACCGGCACGACGCCCAGCTCGAGCAATGTGAGCATGGTGCTTCGAGCGTTGAGATAGCGTTGACGATCTGATAGGTCGTCGTGGGTCAGCAGAATCTGCGCGGTTCGGAGATTGTGGTGTTGAAAAAGAGATTCGTACGTCCGAATCAGGCCCATCTGTCCGACGGCAGCGGCCGCTTGCAACTGGTGCAGGGAGCGCGGACGTGTTTTCCAACCCAGCCGGCACATTCCTTCGGCGACCGACCCCGAAGACACGAGCACGATTTCCATTTTTTGCGTATGGCGCAAGCCTGCGATTTGGCGTACCCAGTCGCTGATGGCGGGTAGGTCCAGCCCACGCCCGCTTGAGGTTAGCAAAGCGCTGCCGATCTTAACAATGACGCGGCGGGCGCGGGCGAACTCAGTCCTGTCTTGCATCTTTTGCTTGTTCTTGTTCGAGGAATTCCATCACGCTGTAGATGAGTTGTTTCAAACCGTCGCCGCGAACGGCGGAAACCCTGAATGCGGGGCCGGTCCAATGGAGGCCGTCGAGGATTTCACGGCAACGTTGTTCCACAGCGTCCTCGTCGAGCCGATCGATTTTGTTTAGCACCAGCCAACGCGGCTTTCGATCCAGTCCCCGATCCCATTGTTCCAGTTCGGCAATGACTTTTTGGGCTGCCGTAACCGGGTCTTCCAGGGTTTCGTAAGGTTCGACATCCACCACGTGGAGCAGCAGCTTGGTGCGGGAAAGGTGTTTCAGGAACTGAACCCCGAGTCCCGCGCCCTGCGATGCGCCCTCGATAAGCCCGGGAATGTCGGCCATGACGAAACTACGCTGTTCGTCGACGCGCACCACGCCAAGGTTCGGATAAAGCGTCGTGAAAGGATAATCCGCGACCTTGGGACGAGCGGCGGACACGCTGCGGATCAGGCTAGATTTTCCGGCATTGGGCATGCCGAGCAGCCCGACATCGGCGATCAGTTTGAGCTCGAGGCGCAGGGTGCGCTTTTCGCCTGGCGTTCCGTTGGTGGCTTTGCGTGGCGCACGGTTGACGCTGCTTTTGAAGCGGGCGTTGCCGAGGCCGTGATAGCCCCCCTTGGCCACCAATAGCCGTTGACCTTCATTGACCAGATCGCCCAGCTTTTCGCCGGTTTCGGCGTCGAATACTTCCGTACCGGTAGGAACCTGGATGATGCAGTCGGCGCCGGAATGGCCGGTACAGTTGCCGCCTGAGCCGTTCTGGCCACGTTCGGCCCGGAAACGGGAATGAAAGCGGAAATCGACCAGGGTATTGAGGTTGTTGCAGGCTACAAGATAAACGTTGCCGCCGTCGCCCCCATCGCCCCCGTCGGGGCCACCGAAAGGAACATATTTTTCGCGTCGAAAGCTGACGCAGCCGTTGCCGCCGTCACCTGCTTCCACCCGAATTTCCGCTTCGTCAACAAACTTCATGGCAATGACAAAAAAGCCCCGTCATGGACGAGGCTTCTTCCTACTCAAGAGGATGGCCAGTAAGCCGCTTTGTTCCTTAAGCTTCGCTTGGAACGATGCTGACGTATTTCCGTTTGAACGGGCCTTTCACTTTGAATTGGACATGCCCGTCAGTCAAAGCGAAAAGCGTGTAGTCTCTTCCGCAGCCTACATTGTCGCCGGGGTGAAACTTGGTGCCCCGCTGCCGCACGATAATGCTGCCCGCATGCACGAATTGGCCGCCGAAGCGTTTCACGCCAAGTCGTTTGGATTCTGAGTCGCGGCCGTTGCGTGAACTGCCGCCTGCTTTTTTATGCGCCATTGTGATTCCTCACTATTCGATTAGGCCGTGATGTCGGTGATCTGGATTTCTGTGTAATTCTGCCGGTGGCCGGCCCGCTTCATGTAATGCTTGCGTCGGCGAAACTTGATGATCTTAATTTTCGGATGTCGACCGTGAGCCTTGACGGTTGCGGTTACTTTGCCTCCTTCGACAAAGGGTTTGCCTACTTTCAAGCCGGAATCCGTCTGAACCATCAACACTTTGTCGAATTCGATTTGTTGACCGGCTTCCGCTTTGAGCGTCTCGACCTTGACGACGTCGCCCTGTTTCACCCGATATTGTTTGCCGCCTGTCTGTATAACCGCGTACATTTTTGTTGGCTCCAAACGCAGAAAATTCTTCGATAAACACGGAATGATAACCGTGCACGCCCGAGTCCGTCAACTTACGGCGTTTTTTGACGCCCCGATGCGAGACGCCGCCGAATTCGACCAGCGCGTCGACTCCTAGACGTCGCTCAGCGCACGGCTATCAGAATCTCGCCCTTGCCGAGCGCACACATATCGCCGGCGTAACGCCGCACCCGCTTGAGCGTGTCGGACATCTCGGAAAAACGGGTTTCGAGCCCCTGGTAACCTTTGAGAAGCAGCGGTATGAAGCCGAGCGTATGGGTACCGCAATCGTTGAAGGTGGGGGAAAGGAAGGCGGGTTCTTGAGCGAGCAACACGGTGCCGCGATTCATGGCATAGCCCAGGTGATCGCCGACTTTACCGAGAACCGCGATGGTCCCGGCGGTCATACGGGAGCCAAGATAGCTTCCTGCGTCGCCCTCGATCAGAATGGCGCCGCGGCGCAGATGGTCGCCCACGCGGTTGCCGGCGTTTCCTTTGACGATGACGATGCCGCCCGCCATGCCCTTTTTGTTGCCGGGAAGGCTGGCGCCGAGAAAATCCCCGGCATTACCGCGGATCAGGATTTCGCCGTTTTTCATCTCGCAGGCGGCATAGGCGTCGACGTTACCGTCGACCACGATACGTCCGCCCTTGAGCTGCATGCCTAGGTAACTGCCGGCATCGCCTTCCACGCGAATTTCGCCCCGGCTCATGCCTCTGCCGACATAATCGAGCTTGCTGCTGCCGCGAAAGACTAGGCAATCGGCGTCTTGACCTTCGATGGAAAACAACTCGTCGACGCGCACCTGCCGGTTACCGTATTGCAGCAACTCGGCCCCGATTTCGCTTGCAGACTTGTCGGCGAGCCGGTCGGGCGTCAGCGGGGATACGTCGACCCGTTGTTTGAGTTCGGCCTTCTGGGTGAAGGTAAGCGCCGTCATGCCATGATCTCCTGAAGATGGAATAGGAAAGGACCCAATTTACCGCCGTAATTGCCCGCACTGATGCGGCGTATGCCGTTTTGGGCACCCAAGCTGCAGGCAGCCTCGATACCGACCCGCATGGCTTTTTTGATGTCTTCGTCTGTCAGTCCATCGATGACGATTTCCATTACCGATTCGATCTCCGGACTCAAATCCGTCTTAGTCTGGCCCTTGAGCGTTGGACAAAACGCATCGTTGGTCGATGCTGACAAGGCTTTGTACTTGGAGCCGACCTTCGAGCCTGAGCGCACGACCCCGCCTGGGAACGGCATGATGACGTTCGGGACTTTTTTCATGGCTTCGATGGCCGCTTCGCACGCGGCTAAAGCCTGCGGCTGGCTCTCCGCCAGGATGAGAAAATTGCCGCCCCCTACGGCCTTAACACTGTAGGTCGTGTCTTCGCAGAGGAACTCGCCGTCCATGACCGGGATGCGCCAGTACCGTTTGCCATTGATGCGCTTGGAAATTTGGAACCCGTCTCCGAAAAAACGGAGATTCTTGCCCAAAGGCATTTTTTCGCCCTCATGGAGGCCGGCGAACAATGCCGATGTGGGGGAGGTCAGCACGCACTGGCCGGCCCGGGTTTCCACCTGCTTGGCTAAGGTCTTGGCGCCCATGGCGAAAATCAATGCGGAAATACCCGGGCGACCATCCGGGGTTTCGCTCGGATCGAGCTCACGCTCTATGCCTGCTTCGCAGCCGCAGGCGATAACCGATGTGGCGAAGCCGGTCATGGCCTGGGCCGCATGGTAGGCCCATTTCATGTTTTGGGCGGTGATGATGACCCGCGTGGCCCTCATTGGAAAGGCTTCGGCGAAAGTCGCATCGATCTGAACGCCGTTGATGTTCATTCAATTCCTCGCGGCTCGTTTGTTCTATGTTATCGGGGTACCGTTGCGTTTCAGTGGAGAGGGCGTCTTTCGCCGCTTTTCGCTAGGCGTGTCCTACGCAGGGGTGGACCAGAATCTTGTTGCGCCCGTCGTGCTCGATTTCCCAGTCGCGAATAATGAAATTGTCCATTTTCATGGTGTGATAGCGCTCGAAATAGTCCCGCAGCCGCCCTTCGATGCCGGCACGGTCGAATTCGGGTTTCACCGTGTGCACGTTGCCCCAGACAATTTTGACGACTTCGCCGTTGCGCACGACCAATTCGCCGTCTTTGAATACATAGTCCGGTTTGGCGAACATGGCTTCCTTGTTTTCCTGTTCCGTATACACGGTGATATCCGCGGCGGCCCCGGCCCCCAAGTGGCCGCGGTCGCTCAGGCCGAGAAGCTTGGCGGCGCCGGCGCGGGTCATGATGGCGATTTCGTACAAACTGTACTCCCGGTCGATGGAGCCGAGCGTGCTCATTGAGGCGGCATCGGGATTGATGGTCGACAGCATGTCGTTGCGGAAGCTTTTGTCCATCAGGAGCCGGATCAAATGCGGATAAGTGGTGAACGGTGCGCCGTTGGGGTGGTCGGTGGTTAGGAAAATTCGCCAAGGGTCCTCCACCAGCAGGAAGATTTCCAAACCTATGCACCATTGCAGGGCATTTACGAAATTCTGGTCCTTATACTTGAACGGCACGACGCCGCAGCCGGCATCGCATTCGATGTCCATGCACACCCATTTGTTCGGATGGGCGTGGTTGGAGTTGGCGAACTGGCGCATGGAGTCGCCCGATGCGGTAACGGTTTGTCCGAACAGAATTTGCCCTACATCCGCCGTGATGTTGCGGTTCTTGTTGATAGCTTCGGCGATCTGCGCCGCGCCCGAGGAAAACTTGCGGTCACCCTCGGTGCCGTAGCTGTGAAACTGAATATGGGTCAAATGCATCGGCAAGCCTTCGATGCCGGCGATCGTGTTCAGCGTCGTTTCCAGGTTTCCCGGGACTCCCAGGTTGCAACCGTGTACGTGCAGCGGATGGGGTACGCCTAATTCGTGCACCGCTCTGGCGAGTGTCTGAAGAACCTGCCTGGGCGTAACGCCGTAATAGCTGTGCTGATCGTCCAGGTCCAGTTTGCGCTGGTTGAACTTGAACGCGCTGATGCCGCCCGGGTTGACCACTTTTATGCCGATACATTGGCTGGAATGCAGGGTCCAGGCTACGTAATCGTTGATGATTTTCTGGTCGGCGCCGGATGCGAGCAGACGCAGAAAGAAATCATCGCTGCCGAGCATGGCATAGCCGCCTACGTCCATGAGCGGCACGTCGGCCATTTCCATGTGTGCTTGGCGAGCATTGATGGGGAGCACGGCGGGCTCGAAGCCGGCGGTGTAACCCATTTCCGCGTAACGATAGCCGGTGGTCAGCGTGGAAGGTGCCGCATGGCCGCAGCCCGCGCGTGTCAAAGCCGAACGTGGCGAGGGATCGGCACGGTGGTCCTCCGGCAGGAGGTTGCGGGCGATGGTCACCTTGCCGCCGCCGATATGGGTATGCATGTCGATGGCACCGGCCATGATCACTTTGCCGCGGCAATCGTATTCCTGATCGGGCATCGCGTCGGAAACGTCGGCTTGGGCGATGATGCGCCCGTCGCGGATATAGATATCCCGCACTTCGCCGTTGATGTTGTGCATGGGATCGTAGACGGTGCCGCCCGTAAGTTTTATCAACATGAAAATCTCCTTTGGAAATCGTTTCAGCGGAGCGGTCTTGCTGTAGCGGACTGGGGGCGAAACACTGAAGGACGATTAGCCGGATCGGAAGGCGGTACTAGCATCGGAGTGGTGTAAAGAGTTCCAATCAGCCGCCGTCCCTGGGCGCAAAACCAGTATCGAGTCGTAAAAAAGTTATCGGCTATGTATTCTGCCCAAATTACGCCGAGTTGCCTACGCCCTTATTAGCCGCAGGGTGTGCCCTGATGCAAAGACTCTGCTATCGACGTGGCAAATTTTGTAAGAATAAGCAACCGGGTTTGACTTTTCAACTTAGTGGTGAACGCCTCCTCGCGCGTACGAAGAGGTTGGGCAATCCTGCTGAGGCAAGACCCGCTGCGTCACCCTCTGTCGAGAAGTCTTCGCAAACTCGGAAAGGTCGATTGGGTATCACATGAAACTGGTTCCTTGATCGCCTCTGTTCGTCGTGAGACTTTCGACTTTGTTTAGGACAGTCCTTTCGACCGAGCTCAAGACAGGCCCTTCGAAAGGTTTTTCGGGCCTACTGGGAAGTGGTGGAGTCGAGCTCCCCGAGTCCTCGCGGAGCGTTCGGGGAGGCCGTGGGTTGTCGGCTTGTGGTGTCAGTCGTTCTCGCCGAGCATTCGCTCAATGGAACGCAGTACGTCAGCGGCTTTGGCGAGGCCGGACTCGCGGATTTGATACAGCGGCAGGGCGACGACATTGTCGCAACGGTACATATGTCCGGGGAAGTCGATACCGGGGACGCCCACCGGAATGAAGACCTCGGGCTCGGATTCGAAGCGCATGCCCGAGCGGCCGATGACGACCGTAGGCACACTGCTCGCTGGGGGCGGTGTCGTGCTTAGGCTGGAAATCCAGAACAAGACGTCTGCTTCGCCACTAGCGAGGAGTCGTGCCGTGCTGTTGTGGTAAGGATCGTATTCGGGGTAGCCGCGGGCGTAGCTGACGCGAGTGGGATAACCGCTGATCCAGGCGCATACTTGGCTCGCCGTGCGGTCGCCATCCTGTCCGCCTAGCGGCAGTACCGCGGCGCGGGTGTCTTTATTTAGCGTTGACACCATTTGGCACAGCTGCTGGACGGTCAGTTCGGCGTGAGGAAAGGCGAGTTGCCCCGCAGCCCAGGTCACGACGCTGTAACGGGCTTGGCGCAGCCGGTCCACGACCGCTTGCAGCTCTGAGATAGGAATGCCGGCGACCTGTTCCGCCTGTAGTTTCGCGCCTTTTGCAAGAGCCGAAAGCGCTGCGGCGACGTCCGGCAAGGCTTCTTGAGCGCAAGGGATGACTTTCGGGGCGCGGCCGTCGGGCGCGTCAGCCGCCTGTCCGCTCGGGGCGCGGCCGATAAAGATGATTTCCCGCTTGCTGGTGTCTCCCTCGAATAGGGTCTCTTTGTTCCAGATGAAACGCTCGAAGAAACGCGGAAAATCGAGTTCGATATCGGTACCGAAGGAAACCAGAACCTCCACCCGATTCTTGAGTTCGCCTAGGGTGGTCGCCATCCAGCCGGAGTCGGCCAAGACCAAAAGATTGCGCAAACCGCCTTCGGACCGCATTTGATCGAAAATGCCGCGGCAACGATCGATCAGAGACAACGCCGCGCGGGTTTCGTTGACGTCGGTGCCGAAGCCGCTGAACACCGGAAGGCGAGCGCTTTTCAGAATCTCCGCAGCACGCGCGACCGCCTGATCCAAGGTAGCCGTGTTTCCGGCGATGCGCGGAGCGGTATCGGTGATCGGCCGTTCGAAACCGGCAGTCGTTACGGCGTCACCATTCTCGATGATTTTAACCCGGTGGCCTTCGACTTCGATTTTCAAATCGTCCGAGGCAATGCCGCAAAACGGGCTGGGAACGTTTTCGAACACGCGGGTTTGGGTATTTTCGGTCATGCCCTTCCCTAACTGGATACTGGATTGGATGGCGAAAAGGCTCAAGAACAAGGAGGTGTCGGGAGCGGTCAAGCATAGGGTCTTCGGCCGGAATTTTCAACTTGAGATGAACTGTGTAGCCTGGAAAATTCGAGTTTTTCCACGGTCGACAAAGCGAAGACCATGCAATAGCATGTCTCTTCATGCTTACGTCTCGAGCAGAATCGACCGTAGTTCTCCGGAAGTCGTTCTAGCCAATGCCGATCAATTCTTTATCCCACCGTGAGCTTCGCGTGCGCGTCGTCGCGCCGGCGCGTCTGCACATGGGCTTCCTTGATCTCAGCGGATCCTTGGGGCGGCGTTTCGGCAGTATAGGACTCGCCATCAACGAAATTGCGACCAGAGTGTCGTTGACGCCTTCGGATCGGCTGACGGCACATGGACCCAGCGCGGATCGGGCCGTCGCCGCCGTAAACAAGTTCGTCTCCGCGTTGGGGAGGGAGTTCGCGGTGGACGTTCATGTCGAGGAAGCGATACCGGGGCATATCGGACTCGGCTCCGGCACCCAGCTCGAATTGGCCGTAGGCATGGCCTTGTCGCGACTGTTCGACCTCGATTTAGCGGTACGAGATCTCGCGCCGATCGTCGAGCGCGGGGCACGCTCCGGTATCGGTATTGCCGTATTCGAACAGGGCGGCTTGGTAGTCGACGGGGGGCGCGGCGAAAACACGCTCATCCCGCCGGTGATCACCCGCCTCGAGTTTCCCGCCGATTGGCGTCTCATTCTGGTTCTGGACGAGCGGGATTCCGGGCTTCATGGCGAGGACGAGATCGAGGCTTTCCGGGCGTTGCCGGCTTTTCCCGCGGAGGAGGCCGCGCATCTCTGCCATTTGCTGCTCATGAAAGGCTTACCCGCATTGGTCGAGCGCGACATCCGTGGTTTCGGGGATGTCATCGCGGAGTTACAGCGTTCGATAGGCGATTATTTCGCGCCGGCTCAGGGCGGACGTTTCACCAGTGCCGATGTCGCCGACGCGCTATCTTTCCTGGAATCGCAAGGCGCCGTCGGCATCGGTCAAAGCTCCTGGGGTCCGACCGGTTTTTGCCTGGTCGAAAACGCGACGCAAGGGGGAGCGCTGGTCCGTGCAGCGCGGCGGGAGTTTGCCGGACAGGCCGGCATCCAGTTCCTGCTGGCGACGCCGCGCAATCAGGGCGCTGCTGTCGTCTTTGAGCGTGTGGATGCGTCACGGGAAAAGTCCTTTCGTGTGTGACGCCGGCGCTCCGGGCCCCGGGCCGTGAAACCGCTGATCGATCCTTGGAAGTCCTGGACGATTTGCCGCACCGCCTGCTATTGGTCGGCAGCTCGGCGAGAATGCTGGCGCAATCGGGGGCGCGCGCCGGAATTCGGCCGGTCTCGATCGATCTTTTCGCCGATCGGGAGACGCGCGCTTGTTCGGCATACTGCGAGGCGGTCAACGCCGCCGACATCGGTTTCGAGCGGGAAAGCCTTTTGCGGGCCGCCGCGCGGCTGGCGCCTGCGGGGTATGGGTATGCTTTGGTCTACGGCAGTGGCTTAGACGCCGATTCCGCCGCTCTCGAAGAACTCGCGCGAGGGCGGACCCTATACGGCAATCCTCCGGAAATTCTCCGTTTATTGAAAACGCCCGATGCGTTTTTCGAGACACTGCGGCGGCTCGGTATTCCTTATCCGGAATCGAGCCGTAAACTGCCGCCCGATCCGGAGAATTGGCTGCTCAAATCCGCCCGCAGCGAAGGCGGCAAGGGCGTGCGTCCCTGCTCTCGAGTGGAACCCGATTCGAGTGCCTATTACCAGCGCCGGCTTCCCGGTAAGGCGCTGTCCGCCTTGTTTCTCGCGAATGGCGAAGACGCGCGCATCATCGGTTTCAATACGCTGCGCACAGCTGGTCATCTTGTCGGGCAGCCGTTCTTGTTTGCCGGTGCTGTCAATCGAGCGGACCTCACGCCGGAACAGCGTCGGCAGGTGCAGACGTATGTCGCGCGCCTGGCTCGAGCGGTTTCGCTCAGAGGATTGAACAGCCTAGATTTCATGCTCGATGGTGAAACCTGTCGGGTGCTGGAAGTGAATCCAAGGCCAAGCGCCACCATGGCCCTGTACGACGACGATTTTCCACACGGACTACTAGCCGCGCATATTCGAGCGTGCCGCGGCGAAATGCCGGATGAAATGGCCGCAAGTGGTACCGTTCGGGCTTTCAAGGTTTTTTTTGCGCCGTTCGATCTCGAGGTATCGGAGGAAACGAGATGGCCCGAGTGGTGCACGGATACGCCGGTGACCGGTACGCGAATCGGTGTTGGTCAGCCGGTATGCACCGTTTGCGCCGAGGGGACGGACCAACGACAGGTAGAATGCCTGATCGAACGGCTGGAGAGCGAGTTGTTCGAGCGATTGTACGCAGCTCGAAGCTAGCCGAGTACAATCACATTTTTGTCAATGAACCGGGCAAGAGGGTAACCATGCAACATACTGTCAGCGTTAATGCGCACGCGCTTCCCATCGTCAAATATATGATCGCCAATGCCGACAGGCTGCGGCTTAAAGTCGACAAGCTGGGAAACGGCTGCACAATCATCGACGCCGGCATTGATGCTGTGGGCGGTCTGGAGGCGGGGCGCTTGATCGCGGAAGTCTGCATGGGCGGACTCGGAACGGTTACGCTGACCCACTCGGCAACCTTCAGTCGCTGGCCGCTCACCGTCAACGTTCATTCCACCAATCCCGTAATTGCCTGCCTGGGCAGCCAGTATGCCGGCTGGAGCCTGTCTCATGGAGAGGGCAAGAACGCCTTTTATGCGCTCGGTTCGGGGCCGGCGCGTGCGCTGGCGACGAAGGTCAAGGACGGCAACGAGGAGCCCGTGGAAGAGCTTTATAAGGAATTGGGCTATCGAGACCATAGCAACGAGACGGCTATCGTCATGGAGGTGGACAAGGTGCCGCCGGTCGAAGTGATCGAGAAGATCGCCAAGGCATGCAAAGTGGATGCGAGCGGAGTGCACGTCATCCTAACCCCGACATCCAGCCTCGCCGGCGGCATGCAGGTCGTAGGCCGCGTACTGGAAGTCGCCTTGCACAAGGCCCATTCGCTCCATTTCCCGCTGGGCAACATCATCGATGGCACCGGAACTGCCCCGGTACCACCGCCTCACCCCAATTTCGTAAAGGCCATGGGGCGGACCAACGACGCTATTCTGTTCGGCGGCACCGTCCATTTGTTCGTGAAAGGCAGCGACGAGGCGGCAGAGACATTGGCCAACGAATTGCCGAGTTCGGTTTCGCGGGATTACGGCAGGCCGTTTGCCGAGGTGTTCAAGGATTACAAATACGATTTCTTCAAAATCGATCCGATGCTGTTCAGCCCGGCTAGCGTCATTGTCACGGCCGTCGAGTCCGGCCGCAGTTTCCACGCGGGCAAGCTCGACGAAGCGCTACTGGAGCGGTCCTTCGGAGAATAATTTGGGCACTATTGCGATTATTACCGAAGATCCGGGCTGGCACGGTGCGCGGCTGCGCGAGGCTTTGGCTGCGCACGGTTATGGCTATCGTTACGTCTCTTTGACCGCCTGCCGGCTGAATCTCGAGTCCGGCGGATTACCGGTGATTCTGCCGGGATTCGAAGATAGACTCCCCGATGGCGTTTTCGTGCGCGGCGTGCCCGGTGGCTCGCTGGATCAGGTGGTGTTTTACTTGGACGTGCTGCACGCCCTGAAACTGCTCGGGATTACGGTATATAACGATGGTCGGGCAATCGAGCGTACCGTCGACAAGGCCATGACCAGCTTCCTGCTGCAGCGAGCCGGCATTCTGACGCCGCCCACCTGGGTGCTGGGCAGCCGTGATGAGGCGCTCGAATTGGCCGAGCGGGAGTTGCGAGCGGGCCATCAACTCGTGTCCAAACCGCTGTTCGGTTCCCAGGGACAAGGTTTGCAGCGGTATGAGAAGCCGGATGACCTGGCCCGCTTGAGCGACACCAATGGTGTCTTCTACCTGCAGCGTTTCGTCGGCTGCGGCGAACAGTCCCACGACTTCCGCGTATTCGTCATTAGAGGAAAGACCGTAGCCGCCATGCGGCGCTGCGGCGTCAGCTGGTTGAACAACGTCGCCCAAGGCGCTCGCTGCGAGCCGGTGCGCCTCGACGATTTGCTGCTATGCCGGCTGGCGGAGGATGCGGTCAAGGTCTTGGACATGGACTACGCCGGGGTCGACATCATACGCGATCATCACGGTCGTTACAGCGTGCTCGAAGTCAACAGCATTCCGGCATGGAAGGGGCTTCAAAGCGTCAGCAAGGTCTCGATCGCCGATCTACTGGTCGAAGATTTTCTGTCGCTTTGCCAGCCCGAATCCCGTGAGGAAATCCGGGTTCGGTGACGACGGTGCCGATGCCTGTTCAACGGGACGCCTTATTGTCCGCTTATCTCGACGCCTGCGAAACGGAACTTCGCGCTTTTAAACCCGGTAATGTCAGCGTTTATTCGGAAGCCCACGATATGACCGTGGAAGACTTCCGCCGCAGCGCCGCGGCCAGCGGGCCTTTCCTTTGCGACCCCGCTCTTTCCTTGGGTGAGAGGATCTACCACGCGACTCGGGCCACCCGCGCGGTTGTCCCCTGCAATACTAATCTCGGCATCATTCTGTTGGCCGCACCGCTACTGCAGGCGGCCCAGACGATTCACGAAGACGAGACGCTCAGGGCTGCGCTGCGGAGAGTTTTGCTTGCTACGACACAGGTCGATGCGGACTGGGCTTACAAGGCCATACGGCTGGCGCAGCCGGGCGGCCTTGGCGAAGCTCCGGAGCAGGACGTTCGCGACACGCCGCAGGTCACTTTGCTCGAAGCCATGCGCATCTCGGAACATCGTGATCGAATTGCTTATCAATACACTAATTCTTTTGTAGATATTTTTGAATTTGCCATTCCAAGTTATCATAGGAATTTGTCCCAGTGGGGCGATAAAGAATGGTCGGCAGTGGCGGTGTTCGCAGGCTTGCTCAAGCGTATTCCCGACAGCCACGTCGAGCGCAAATTCGGTGCTCGATATACAAGGATGATTGCCAGCCGAATGACACAGATCGATCAGGCGTTATCCGTTTCCGATAGACCAGAACAGGTTATGCCGCTCCTGCGCGAAGTGGATGCAGAGTTCAAGTCCTGCGGAATCAATCCGGGTACGACGGCCGATCTTACAGTGGCGTGTTTACTGGCCGTGCGGCTGGAAACGCTGCTGAGTCAGTGCCAGCTAAAGACGGGCCGTTTCCGGGAAGCGTAAAGGCACGTCGGCACAAATAGGGAATTTTGTTTCGCTTGAGGGAGGAGGATAAGGCAGTGTCGTTACTTCGAACGTTTTTTCTTTTACCAAAGAGGAGTTAGCAATGGGGAAAATCAATAAAATGTTGGTGGGTGAGGCTTTGTGCGGCGGCGGCAATGAAGTCGCTCACATCGATCTGATTATGGGGCCTCGCGGCAGCGCTGCAGAGACGGCTTTCGCTAACTGCGTCACCAATAACAAGGACGGATTCAGCAGCTTGCTTGCGGTGGTAGCGCCGAACCTGATGGTCAAGCCGAATACCGTCATGTTCAATAAGGTGACGATCAAGAACGGCAAGCAGGCCACCCAGATGTTTGGGCCGGCGCAACGCGGTGTCGCGATGGCTGTGGCTGATTGCGTTGAGGACGGCACCATTCCTGCCGACGAAGCTGACGACATCTTTATCTGTGTTGGCGTATTTATCCATTGGCTAGCGGAAGACGACGCGAAAATCCAGGACTACAACTACGAAGCCACTAAGCTGGCTATTAAGCGCGCCGTTGCCGGCGAGCCCAAGGCTGCCGAAGTTGTGGCCCAGAAGGGACAGGTCGAGCATCCCTTCGCCGCGCACAAATAATCGCGTTTGTCGAAAAACGTTGCCCCGCAGCGGGGCAACGTTTTTTCGTCCAGAATCGCGCAGTCTCCTCAAATCACCGTTTTCCCCAAATCCTCGATCAGCCGTGGGTTGACAGCGCCAGAATGCAGCGCGCTGGCAACCAGAACCCCGGCCGCTCCCATCGTTTTGAGCCGCCTCAGATCATGTCCATTCCGCACGCCTCCGGCTACAATGAAGCGCCTGTCGGGGTGCTTCAGGTTAAACGATGCCAAACGGTGGAAGTCGGGACCCGCCGTACTGCCCACGTGGGCTAGACTCATCAAGATCACGCGCTCCGGCCAAAGCTCTGGACTGTCCAGCAATGATGCCGCGCCCAGGAGTCGATCGCCGAGAAAGTCCAGCGATAGAATGAAGTCCCGCTCCAAGCGGGTTAGAAGCGCCAAAGATTTTTCGGAAAGCGATTCGCTACCGATAACGGCGCGAACATTCGACCCGGTTTGAAAAAAAGGTATATCCCCGTCGCTCGGAAGTCCTCGATCCATCCAGAATTCGATATCCGGAAATCTGCGCGTAAGGTCAATTGCCAGATTGGTTTGGGGGGCTTTGCCCATCAGCGCATCGAGATCGGCCACATAAATCCTTTTGAACGGATGAACAGCGAGCAGACCGCGTATGACGGCCTCCGGTTCGGCGGTCGAACACAATGCGCTTTGCAGCGGGCGATACTGTTCGCGCCGTCCTTCCTTCGCGTGGACCACGAGGCCGCCCATGATGTCAATGACGGGAATGATTTCCATCGGCTGAGTGAATGAGGATACTGGTTTTCGAATATATTACCGGCGGCGGAATGCTCGGCGAAGCGATTCCGCGTTCGTTGGCGCAGGAAGGGGAGTTGATGCTTACGGCCCTCCTGCGGGACTTATCCGATTTGCCGGAGATCCGGACGATCGCGTTCAGGGATGTACGTTTCCCCATTTCCGACCGAGCGTTTTCCGGAACTGACTGGATTTTTTTGGATCGGAAAGACGATCTCGAGCGTTGTCTTGATGATCAAATCGAATACTGCGATGCCGTCTGGCCTATCGCGCCTGAAACCGGCGGTATTCTGGAGCGGATTTGCCGTCGGGTCGAATCGGCTGGCAAGACGCTGTTGGCCAGTTCAGGGGATGGCGTAAGCCTTGCCGCGAGCAAGTTCGAAACCGTAAAGCGCTTGGAAAAAAAGGGTGTCCCAGCAATTCCGACATTTGCGCTGAACACATCGACGCCTTTGGAGTTTCCTTTGGTGGTGAAGCCGGACGACGGCGTCGGCTGCGAAGGTTCCCGTATCCTCGAAACCAAGAGCGAGTGGCAAGCCTGGGTGACCGCGATCGGCGATCCCACCGGCTATGTCGTACAGCCTTTGGTTGAAGGCGAGCCCTTGAGCCTGTCCGCACTCTTTTGTCACGGAAAGGCGCGGCTTCTGAGCTGCAACCGGCAGCGGATCGACAGATCGCGGGGCGGGTTCAGCCTGCGCGGTTGCGAGGTCGGCGCCATCCGGACCAGTCTTAGCGCGTATGAGGACTTGGCCAATAAGCTTGCGGAGGCCTTGCCCGAACTCTGGGGTTATGTCGGGGTCGACGTGCTGCGGTGCGAACAGGAGCTCAAGGTGCTCGAGGTCAATCCTCGATTGACCACGTCCTACGCCGGGCTGCGGCAGTTCTTAGGCTTCAATCCGGCCGCGCTGGTTTTGGATTTGTGGCGGAGCGGACGCTTACCGGAGGTCCATCCTATAGCGGAAATGGCCGTCGAGATCGGTTTGGAGCGGTGGGATGACGGTTGACGTAATCGGTTGGGACGTCGGGGGCGCCCATCTCAAGGCAGCCGCCTTGAACGGTGCGGGCGAGATCGTCGCGATCATCCAAGAGCCCTGTCCCTTATGGCAGGGGATAGATCGCTTGCACGCTGCGATGAGTCGGATTCTGGACACTGTTTCGCCACGATCCGGCTGCCGCCATGCGGTGACCATGACCGGCGAACTCGCGGATTGTTTCGAGAATCGGGAGCAAGGCGTGCTCGCCTTGGTCCAAGCGATGACTCAGCGCTGTCCGCAGCACATCGTTCGTTTTTTCGCGGGATATGACGGATTTCTCGATGCCGAGGCCATTACTCCGGAGAGCATTCTCAAGATCGCCTCGGCGAATTGGCTGGCGAGCGCGCTGTGGGTGGCGGACAATCTGCGCGAAGCCGTGTTCATCGATGTCGGGAGCACGACGACGGATATCGCGCTGATTCACGACCATCGGGTCGAAACCCGAGGCTATGCCGATTTCGAACGTATGCGCTACGATGAGCTGATTTATTCAGGGGTGGTCCGAACCCCGGTAATGGCAATCGCCGATCGGGCCCCTTTCGAAGGCGAGTGGATCGGTCTGATGGCCGAGCACTTCGCGACCGCTGCCGACGTTTACCGTTTGTGCGGCGAATTGCCCGAGCATGCCGACCAGATGCCGGCGGCGGACGGTGGCGAAAAAACCTTTACGGGAAGCGCACGGCGTCTCGCTCGCCTGTTTGGGCGGGACCTGGAGTCAGCGCCGATGAAGCAATGGCGGCAGGCGGCCCGGTTCTTCCGCGAGCGACAACTCATGAAGCTTCGCTCGGCGCTGGATCGTCAGCTCTCGCGCGGTCTAATAGGCGACGACGCGCCTTTGATCGGTGCTGGCGTAGGGCGGTTTCTGGTGCGAGAATTGGCGGCGCGTTCGGGGTTTCCTTATAAAGACTTCAGCGAACTGTTTTCAATGTTGACGTCGCATAACGATTTTCAGGCTTCGGACTGCGCACCCGCCGCAGCCGTAGCTTGCTTGGCGATGAGGGAGGTGGGGGCGTCATGAGAGTCGAAGAGCTGCCCTATTTCGAGGACAGCGCCGCCTTGTTTCTACCGTGGGCGGAACGGCGCTGGGCGGTTTTCCTCGACAGCGGATTTCCGCATAGTCGGCAAGGCCGCTACGACATCATTGCGGCCGATCCGTTCGCCACCCTTGTCACGCACGGGCCGCTTACCGAGATTCGATCGCACGGCTCGATTACCCTGTCGCCGGAAGACCCGTTTTCCTTGGTGATGCAGTTCCTCGGCGAAAACATTCCACAACTACCGGATCTGCCGTTTTGCGGTGGCGCCATCGGATACTTCGGCTACGACTTGGCACGGAGGCTAGAAAGACTGCCCGAAAAAGCTCTGGATGCGGAGAACATCCCGGAAATGGTTGTCGGCATCTACGACTGGGCGGTGGTCGTGGATCACTGGGCGCGTCGCACCTGGCTAGTTGCGCAAGGACGCGATCCCTCTATCGCGGTGCGTTGGCCCCATCTGGTTCGGGCCTTCAGCCAAATCCAGACCATCGGTTGGCAGCAGGCCGATTTCTACCTGCTCAGCGACGTCGTGTCGAATATGAGCCAGTCCTATTATGCAAAGGCTTTCAGGCGCGTCCAGCATTACATTCGTGAGGGCGATTGTTATCAGGTCAATCTGGCCCAGCGCTTTTCGGCCTTTTGCACAGGCAATCCCTGGGCGGCTTACCAGCTTTTGCGGTCGTACAATCCCGCTCCGTTCAGTGCCTATCTCAACTTCCCGCAGGTTCAGGTACTGAGTTCCTCGCCGGAACGTTTTCTCAAAGTGACGAACGGTATCGTGGAAACCAAGCCAATCAAGGGTACCCGTCCTCGCTCGCAGGATCCTACGATAGACGCCGCCAAGGCGCAGGAACTTCGCGATAGCATTAAGGACCGGGCCGAAAACCTGATGATCGTGGACCTGCTGCGCAACGATATCGGCAAGAACTGCGAACCAGGTTCGGTTCACGTGCCTGGTCTGTTCGAGATCGAAAGCTACGCCACCGTCCACCATTTGGTAAGCACCGTCCGCGGTCGATTAGCCGAAGGGCATAGCGCCGTAGATCTCTTGCGCGGCTGTTTTCCCGGCGGGTCCATCACCGGAGCGCCGAAGATTCGCTCCATGGAAATCATCGAAGAGCTCGAACCTCATCGCCGAGGCGTCTACTGCGGGTCGATCGGCTATATCGGTTTCGACGGCAACATGGACAGCAATATCGCCATCCGTACCTTGGTGCACTCGGAGGGCACGATCCGCTTCTGGGCTGGCGGCGGCATTGTGGCCGACTCTATCCTCGACCAGGAGTACCAGGAATGCTACGACAAGGCCTCGGCCCTCCTGCATTTGCTAGAGCAGTTCCGGGTTCAAAAAATCGGTGTCGATCACGTGGGTCGTTAAATTGGGGGGCAGTCTGGCCGGCTCGGATACGCTCCCGTTCTGGCTGGATGCCCTGGCTGATTCGAACGTCGTCATCGTGCCTGGCGGAGGACCTTTTGCCGATCAGGTTCGCTCGGCGCAGCGAAGCTGGTCGTTCGGCGACGAGACGGCTCACGCCATGGCGCTCCTGGCGATGGGACAATACGGTTTGATGTTGAGCGGATTGTGCCCAAAACTCGGCACCGCGCGCGACATTTGGGAGCTCCGGGCTTCGGCGGGATCCGGCCGATCGATGGTATGGCTACCTGACCTATCCTTGATCGACGATCCAAGCATTCCGGCATCGTGGGATGTTACCTCGGACAGTCTTGCCGCTTGGCTGGCGGAACGTCTGGGTGCGGCGAATCTGCTCTTGGTAAAGTCCGCGGCGATACCTTCGGGTACTGCCTCCTATGTTGAACTTCTCGCACAAGGTGTGGTCGATGGCGCTTTCCAATACTTTTCCTCCGGCGCCGCGTTTGCGGCCTGGCTTGGCCACCGGCAAGATTATCCACGCGCGCGGGAAGGTTTGAGAGAACCCGCCGGAGTGTTCACGCAGGTGGATCGCTTCGCAGGATAAAAAAGTTCCGCTTTTGATCGAAGTAAGGGTGAACGCCCCATGGATTGCGTGCAGTTCAGGATATTCCAAGAAGGGGGCGGCAACCTTGGATAGTGATGGTGAAAGAGATTGACTCTCATGTCGATTAGAGTGCGTTATTTCGGAAGCCTTCGGGAAAGAATGGGCCGAGTGGACGACATTCTCGCCGCCGAAGGCATCGACACGGTCAGCGATGTGTGGAAAGCGGTGAGTGAGGGGCAGTACCTGCCTGATCGCATTCTCTGCGCGGTGAATATGGACTATGCCGAGCCGGACGCGCCGGTCAAGGATGGTGACGAGGTAGCGTTTTTCCCGCCGGTCACCGGGGGCTGGACGTGCTGATCGAGCTTCGCCTGACCGGATTCGACCCTTACGCGGAATTACAACGCTATCAAACAGAAACGCTGGGTCACGCCGGAAAATACGGCGCCACCTGCTCGTTCGTTGGCACCATGCGCGACTTCAACGAGAACGAGACGGTCCGGTGCATGTTTCTCGATCATTATCCCGGCATGACCGAGCGCCAGCTTAAGCGTATCGTCGAGGAAGCTAAGACCCGCTGGCGTTTCTTGGATGCGCTCGTCATTCATCGAGTCGGTGAAATTTTCCCCGATCAGCCCATCGTGCTGGTCGCGGTGTGGTCCTCGCATCGCGGTGCGGCCTTCGATGCCTGCCGCTACATTATGGAAGAGCTGAAAAGCCGCGCGCCTTTTTGGAAGAAAGAAACCTTGGCGTTGGGCGAACGCTGGCTGGAAAAAAACACCAGCGGGTATTGAAGGTCCACCGGGACGGCCTGTCTCATGGGTTGAAACGCGATAGGCAGACACCGGAAATGCGGTTTCTTGCCTTGAAATGATGACATTGCCCCAATCGCTGATATGACAAGACTTGTTCTCAGTCTGGTTCTAAGCGCGGGGCTGGTTTTGCCCGCCCACGCCCGCGAGGCTACAAGCGTCCGATGCCCGTCCACCGACAGCATCAGGCGCGAAATCCTCGACCAGCTGCGAGCCATACGTGCACAGGCGAGATACTGCGGCCGGATACTATTCGGACCGGCCAAACCACTGCGATGGAATCAAAAGCTGTTCCTAGCGGCCAAAATACATGCCGAAGAGATGAGCCGCAGAGACTACCTCTCCCACCGGGGGCTAGACGGCCGGAGGGCAGGAGACCGAATCGTCCGGACCGGCTATGACTGGGAGGTTTACGGGGAGAACATCGCCCAGGGACAGCTTACGGTCAGTGAAGCCATGCGCAGCTGGCTGGATAGCCCGTCACACTGTTCCGCCATTATGGAGCCCGATTTCGAGGATGTCGGAGTCGCCTGTGCGAGCACTGGAGGCGGCGGTTCGCCTTATTGGGCGATGGTCTTGGCCGCTCCCATGACGCAGGCCAGGCGATAGAACGTGACGGTCCGTCGAAGCTTTCCGTTCGTGTGGATCAAATCTTCTGCGCGAAGAGGTCGATCTGATGGACGATCAAGCCGAGTTCTCCCGCGGCCAATCGCTCGGATCGTTCCCGGTACCACCGGTCGAGCGAATCGCCCGAGAATTGTCCGGACCTTTCGGCTTCGTTCCGGATCATGTTCAGCAAAGCGGCGAGGCAAGTGGCATCGTGGTCGCGATAAGCGCGGCGTGACGGGATGATGTTCCAGTCGGAGGTGCCGTAGGCGATCACTTCGAAACCGGTTTCGCAGAGCACACTGTGCAGCCGTCTTCCTGCAAGGGCGCCGCCACTGTTTTCGTCCCATATCCGGCGTTGTTCCATGGAGGTGTCGTACACGTCGAGGATGCGGTTTTCCAAGACTTCGTCGGCATAGACTGGGAAAAGCGCGGTCTCGCCGTCGTAATTGATGGTACTGTAGAAGACTCCCTTTGCACGCAGCCAACGCGCTATCCGCTCGGCCATAGTTCGTAGCGGCAGGAGATCCATCACGGCGTGGGCAATGACGGCATCATAGAAGCCGGGAGCTCTATTCGGTTGGTAATGCCGTAGGTCGCTGCAGACGAATTCCACGACAATCTCGCGTTGCCCTTGCCGGGCACAGACGCCGTCTGCCTTTTCGGCGACGCCTAGGCCTTTTTGCCGTAATAGGTTTGTTATTCCAGCTCGGGCAATGTCCAACAACGCTTGGTCCCGATCCACAGCGGTGATGTGCAAATGAGCGTTCGTTGGTAGACTCAAGAGGCGCTGTAGGGAAGCGCCGGTGCCGGTGCCGAGATCGAGGCAGGTCAAGCGCGGCTGTTCAAATACCCAGCGAGCGAACTCGCTCCGAACCTCATGGTTCAGACTGCGCTCATCGAGCGCGAATTTGGCTTCGAGATAGTCGTGAAAGGGAATGTCCACCGCGGGCGTTAAAGCGGTCCGCCGAAAGCCGCCCAATCCCGCTCGTTTTCCCAGAGCTTGACGGTCATCTTGACGCCGCGCAGGTCTACTCGGTCCCTGAGCCGTTCCCAGAAAACGCGGGCGAAGCGTTCGAGGCTGGGGTTGATGCCCCGAAAAGGCTCCAGGTCGTTAAGCACGCGGTCCTTGAACTCTCCGATCAGGGCCATGACGGCTTGCTCGAGATCCACGATGTCGATCAGATAGCCGTGCTGGTCGAGCTGATCGCCCTCGATCAGTATTTCCGCCTTGTAGTGATGGCTGTGCTCGTGGTTTTCGTCGCCCCAGTCTCCCCCGATCAAAAAATGGCGGGCGATGAAATCGCGGGTGATGGCGAGCTGGTACATCGCTGTTCCTCGGGTCGTCAGGTGTATTCGAAGACAGGCTGCAACACGCCCGCCCGTTTGCTATCGATCAGCTCGAAGGCGTCCTGGCAGGCGCTGGGTGAAAAATGATGGGTGATCAGCCTTTCCGCGCGGATTTCAGTCAGCCACTGCCAGGCGAGGTCGAGCCGGCGTTTCTTGGTCCACCGCCCGGACAGACGTGGATCAATCGTGCTGACCTGGCTGGAAATCAATCGGATCCGCTGCCGGTGAAAATGGCTGCCGAGGTCGAGCGGCACCTCGCTCTGCCCATACCAGGAGCCAATGATAACGCGGCCGGCGAAGCCGGTCAGTTCGATCGCTTGGTTCAGGGCGGCAAGATTTCCCGAAACTTCGATGGCGGCATCCAGCCCGTCCAATCCTTCGTAGAACAGGCAGTCCTTGAGAGCGGCGAACTCGCGTTTGACCTCTGGATTGATGGATAAGGCAGCGCCGAGTTCGACCGACTTCTGCCGGCGCATGGCTACGGGATCGGCCGTAATCAGTTCCTCGAGCGGAAACCGGGCGAGAATGGCCGTAACGAGCAGCCCGACGATACCCTGTCCAAAAACCATGATTCGCTCGCCCGGCAGGGGTGCCGTATCGAAAACCAGATTCAGCGCGGATTCCATGTTGGCGAGAAACAGGGCTCTTTCCGCCGGAATGTCCTCCGGCACGATCAGACAATCCTTTTTATCGACTACGGCGTAGTTTTGATGGGGGTGATAGGCGAAAACCCGCCGGCCCAGCCACTCTCGGTCTTCATCCGATCCGACGGCGGCGACCTCCCCGACCAAGGCGTAACCGTAACGGAATGGGTAGCTGAAACTGCCCTGAAGGCTGCCGATGGATATGTCCTGCGGCTGATCCGAGGGTACCTCGCCCCGGAAAATGAGCGACTCGGTGCCCGGACTGATGGCAGAGCACAGGGCTTTGATCAGTAATTCTCCGTTTCGCGGCGCGGGCAAATCGACTTCCTGCTCCGCTACCGTTCTCGGGGCTACATGATAAATGGCTTTTACTCGCATCAGAGATAACCGACAGGACCGAAGGCGATGATGTCGGAACCCAGGATATGGTACTGGCAGTCCGTGATTTGCAAGGGCGCTCGTTCGCCAGAGCGGCAGAGATCGTCTATGGCTTTAAGTCCGCCTATGATTTTTGGAGTTATCGTAATCACGCAGTAATTCACTAAATGATGTTTGAGAAAGGTGCTGATGATCTTTGATCCGCCCTCGACCATGAGGGTCCGAATGCCGAGTTCGCTTAGTTTCGGCAGCGTCTCGTTCAAGTCGACGCAACCGTCCTCGCTTGCCCCCACCTCGAGAATTTTCGCGCCGGCCGCGGCCAGCGCCTCACGCCTCGCCGGGTCCGACCCACCAGTCGTTACGATGACGGGCGGTTTTTTCGACTGCCTCAGTACGCGGCAGTACGGGGGTGTCCGCAGAGTGCTGTCGAGAATGACCGGCTGCGGGTCCTCGCCCTCGTAGTACCGGACGTTGAGCTGGGGATCGTCGCTGAGGATCGTATTAACGCCGACCAGTAGTGCGTCGTGGTGCGCCCTCAGGAAATGCGTGAGTGTCAGCGATTGCCTAGAGCTCAGGGCGTAGGGAGCCTGACTGTCGACGGCGATGCTACCGTCTATGCTCTGGGCGTAAGTCAGGGTGACGAAGGGGCCACCTTCGCCCGATGCTTGGGCCAGCGAGAGTTGGTCGATCAAAGGTTCGATGAAGGCTAGTTCGCGATGGAACGGCGTTCTTTCCCGGAACGTCAGCAAATGAGCCAGCTTCTCGGCCTTGGAGCGCAAATATCCGGCGTTGTCGTCGTGATGGCCGACTTCTATGGGTATGCGCGCCTCGACCTCGATGCCGTATTCGGTGAGTTCGTCGACCTTGCGGGGGTTGTTGGTGATGAGCCGGATCGAACGAACGCCCAGGTCCTTGAGCATCAGGGCGGCGACGCCGTAGTTCCGCTCATCTGGCTGGTGACCCAGGCTGATGTTGGCCTCCACGGTGTCGAGGCCGCGGTCTTGCAGGTTGTAGGCTTCCAATTTCTTGCGGAGGCCTATGCCGCGTCCTTCTTGGCGCAGATAAAGCAGAATGCCGCAGCGTGAGCGCCCGAGGTACTGAAGCGTGTGCTTGAGCTGATCCCCACAGTCGCAGCGTCGAGAGCCGAAGACGTCGCCGGTCAGACATTCCGAGTGGACCCGGACGGGCACGCCGCGCTCACCGTTTACGTTCGATTTCACCAAAGCGAGGTGGTCCTTGCCGTGCTCGCTATAAAGATAAAGTGTGAATTCGCCGTAGCCGGTGGGAATTCGAGTCTTGACCAGGTTCTTCACTAGAGATTTCTGCGGGGGTAGCGATAAAAAGGCAAACAGTATAAACAGCAAAATTCCGGAGTCGATACCAAACGAGGCTCGTGCGCCGAGATTGGTTGCACTCGCCGGAAAATATCGGCGTGCCAACGGGGTCGGTTGGCGTCGAGTAGGCTCAAACGGCTCTGCCGATCGACTTTTGAACGGAATGGAAACGCCAGTATATTGCTATTTCTTCCCATAATCCGGGATTAGGCCGACAGCGTCGATTCCCGCAACTGCGCAGCTTTCGTCGAGATCGGACAGATCGCCACTGATGCCGACCGCCCCCATGATTCGGTTATCCGCCGAGCGTATCAGAACCCCGCCCGGAACCGGCATGAGACGACCATCCGCTATTTCAGTCAGGGCGGTCATGAAATGGGGCCGTTCTCTCGCCATTTTACCCAACTCCCGCGAGGATACCCCCATTCCAATGGCTCCCCAGGCTTTGGCCAGAGCGATAGACCCGCGCATGAAAGAGGCACCGTCCTGCCGCTGCAGGGCCTTCAAGTGACCGCCGTCGTCCAAGACCGCCACAGCCAACGGCGCCAATCCCAAGTCACGGGCTTTTCTAAAGGCACCGTCGATGATGGCATTGGCGATATCGAGTGTCAGAGTGCTCATGGATTTTCCTGGTTATGTCCAAATGAAAGCAGAATTTCGTTGTGCCGAGCGGCGGGTGGGCGTTCCGCGTCATCCTTCGGCTACGACAATTTTATCCGTCTTTTGCGACATGTCATTCAGCACGGGAGCAATCGTTCAGCTTGGTCCGGCCGCATCGAACGGCCGCTCCGCGGCCAGAGCGGGACAAGGGGCGACTCGCGTTTGTAAGCGCCTATGCCGGTCGATCCGGCTCGCGAGGAACGGCTCATTGAGACATACTCGGCGTAACGGGACCGCCAGGCATCATTCCGCAGGGTTTCAGCACACTCTGCCATGCCCGGGTGTGGCGTTGCAGTGCGGCGTTGAAGCGATGCCAGAGGCCTTGCTCGGCTGCCGGATCGAGCGTCGCGGCGTAATAGCTTTCGAAGGCGGGGGGAAGCTCGACCCTTTGGCCTTCCTTCAGCAATTTCACGCTTTCGACCAAAGGGGAAGCGGCTTGGTGCAGCTGGCTGATGTAGGGCTGCACTTCGCCCGCGTAAAACTTGACGAAGACGTTGAAAAGATATTCGGCCCGTCGGGTTTTCTTGCCCATCGGACACATTCGTCCGGTTGAGGCGGCTTGTTCCAAAAGCTCCCCGGCCCGGTCCAGATAAAACCCGCTCAGGCTCAGGGCGCGCACGATCTTGCCGCCGGTTTTGTCGATTTGGAGTTCGAAATAGTGCTGTTCGAATTCTTCCGGGGGAATCGAAGGCGCTTCCTCGAGCCTCGCGCCCAGCGAGGCCAAATACCGAATCGGCCTTTCGAAACGGGCCACGGAAACCGCCTCGCTGCGTTGAAGCGGGTCTGTAGCCGTATCCATGAAAACCCGGAACTCCTTGGCCGCGAAGGTAGCATTCCAGAATACCTTAGGTAAATTGTCGGCTTTCGCTTGTAGGAGCGATTTTAGTTTGTCGGCGAATTCCGGATCTTCGTCTTGGCCTCGCGTTCGCGCGTCGCACTCGGAAAGTTTTCTGAACGTATTCAGCTCGTAGAGGAAACGACCGCTTTCCCGCTGCACTCGCCCGAGAGAGCTATTGCGCGAGCTGATTTCAGCGATCAGCCCGCAGCGGGTCATCTCGAGATAAGTGATGACGCCAATTCGGATATCATCGACCGGGAGCACGATGTCCCGTGCTCTCGGATAAGGCGGTACGACAGGTTTTTCCGCCGCTTCGTCGAGCTCAACCTCGGTTACGTTCGATAGGCGCTTGAGATAATTTTCGAACATCGCTTCGGGCGAATTGCCGGAGCAGCCGGCCACTCCCAAGGCGAGAACGATCGCGAAAAACCCGATGAAACATGCTCTAAAACTACGCGCGGGGTTCGATTTCACGGCGCCCGAGCCGACGACGGTTTCCATATCAGATAAGGCATTGAGGTAGTGAAACAAGTTCTCCTGAAATCGGGGACGTGGCTCAACCGGCGGAGCGTGCGTTTCGTCCTGATGCTGACGGTGTTCGCCTTCATTTTCGCTAAGATCGACCGCTCCGCGCTGATGGCTCACCTCAGCCGCTTCGACCCGACCATGGGCGCAGCGATTGTCGGAGTGTTCCTGCTCTCGATCGCCACATTCGCTTTGCGCTGGTGGCGGATTTGCCGAGCTTTGGGGGTTCAGGCGCCGTTCAAAGACTTTATCCGCGTCCTTTGGGTTAGCCAGAGCGTCAGCGAGTGTGGTCCGCCGCTGGTGGTCGGCGAGTTGGCGCGGTTTCAGCTGATGCGGGGCAGCGCGGAAAACTGGCAGCTCATCGTCGGCCAGGCCGTGGACCGTTTCTCCGGAAAAATCGTCCTGCTGCTCATTGCGCTCGGACTGACGCCGGTTTACTTGAGACTGTACAGCGAATTTCCCGCGCTTCAAATCGTCTTGTTCGCGCTGATGCTGCTGTCGTTGGCAAGCGTGGCCGTCGTCGTCTTTCGGCGTTTTTGGCCGATGGCGCAATCCCATACCAGGATTGTACTCGCCCTCTGCAATCCGTTGCGATCGCCCGGGCATTATGGATTATCCCTGCTGATCCAGCTTCTGCTGGCGGCGAACTTTGCCCTGGCAGCTGCCGGGCTGGGCCTTTCCGGCAATGCGCTGACCGTGTTTATGCTCGGGCCGCTGTTGTTGCTGGGTGTCAGCTCGCTGCCGGCGCTGGTTTCTGACTGGGGCAAACGGGAGGCGGCCGCTGTGTTTCTGCTCGCTCCCGCCGGGCTGACGCCAGAGCAAAGCCTTGCCGTGTCTCTGATCTTCGGCGCCTTGCATTTGTTGACGGCTTTGCCGGGAGCGCTCTTGCTTCTGTCGGTGCGGCGCCGGGAAGCGGTTTCCGTCCGCGAGTGAACGGTGCCTGCGGTATCGAGAATCTTCGAATTCATATAGACCATGCAAGGTTTGCATCGGACGTTTCATGGTTGGTCAAACAGCTTGAGAACATCCTCTGCTTGGGAAATTTTCCCGTTGTTGGGCTTTGAAACGCCTGTGATATTCTGCGACGACTAATACCTGGAATCGGTTCGTCCAAGGTGATCCTTCGTCGCCACGTACTGCCCGCGATAACCGCTTGCCTGCTGGCCTTCGCTTCGTCCCTCACGCCGGCTCAGCCGCCTCGACCCGCTGACGGGCCGGGGCCGTCCGAGCCGGACACTGCGGAAACGAAGCTTCAGAAGCTTTCCGAGCTCGACCAGCGATTGAACGATATCCTGTCCGATGCCGTTTCCGCGCTGAAGCGAGGCATCGACAATGGCCCCCCTTTTCTGCTCGACGAGCGCCGCGGCCGAATCGAGCGACTGGAAAAGCTGGTCGGCGATCCTGCCGCGGATATGGCGGAAAAATATCGGCGCGTGTTGGAAGCCTACCGGGTCGAGCTCGATTACGCCAGGAGCGTTGAGGCTTACCGGGCTGTGCTTCGGATCGGCAACGACGAACGTCTGGTGGATTTCCTCAGCGTCGGCCGCCTGGCGCTCTATTATCAGACCCTGGACGGCCACGAATCGGGGATCTGGCGCAACGATCAGCGGCGCTGGCAGCGGTTGTCCGGCGAGGAGAATGAGGCGATCGTCCGCGGGCTGCGCGCGGCGCGCAAGCTTGAACCGCCGCAACTGATGGTTCTGCCGCTACCGGGGCCCAAGTCGCCGTGAAGCGCCTACGCTTTCTCTGCTTCCTCCGGATCGTGTCCGTTTGGGCGATGTTCGCGGCTTTTCTGCCTGTCCTGGCTGCACCTCAGGCGCAATCCGAAGGGCCGGCCTCGCCGTCGACAGCGGAAGCCCGCTTGGCGACGGAACTCGCGGCTAAAGAGGAGCTGTTCTTGAGCATCCGCGAGAGTGCCGCGAATCTCAAACCCTATTATCAGCAGCTGGTTTTGGCGGGTGAGGCCGCGAGCCAGCGGGAACTAATCACCCGGCTCGCCGACAGCCACCACATCCCGACCGCCGACGAACTGACGCAGTTGTTCGCCAGTCTGCAGAACCAGCTGGAGGCCCTGGGCACGGTATCGAGTTTTAAAGCACAAGTTTATGCGCCGAATGGGCAGGCGTCCGAGAAAGAAGTGCTTCGGCTCGGCGGATTCACCTTTCTTTCCGAAGGACGTTATCTCGTTTACTCACCCGAAGTCGACCGTTTGCTCGAACTGCCCCGACAGCCGGCTCCGAATCTACTGGAGATGGCTCGGGAGTATGCGAGTTCGGATGCGCAGTCGCTGGCCCCGGTCGCAATCGACCCCTCGTCGGGACAAACTCTACAGTTAATCGTGCAGATTCCGAATCTGCGCGAACGTATCGCCCAGGGGGGCATCGTCGGCTATCTGATCCTGGGGCTCGCAGCCTTTGCCTACGCGTTGGCCGGCTACCGCTTTGTCGAGCTGACCCGTATCGGGCAGCGCATCCGCAACCAGCTCAGGTCCCCGCGCCCTCGGCTCGACAACCCTTTGGGCCGGGTGCTCGCACGGCTCGAGCAGACGACGACGAACCAGGACGAGGTTTTGTATCTGACCGTGGAAGAGGCGTTGAGCGGCGAGCAGGCGCGACTGGAGCGACTCCTGCCTTTCCTGAAGCTGGCGGCCGCCATCGCGCCGATGTTGGGCTTGCTTGGCACGGTAACCGGCATGATCAAAACTTTCCAGGCCATCGCCTTGCACGGCTCCGGCGATCCGAAACTGATGTCGGGCGGGATTTCGGAAGCTTTGGTTACCACCGTGGAAGGGTTGGTTACCGCCATCCCCATTCTGCTATTGCACAGCCTACTGACCGGAAAAAGCCAGACGCTGTCAGCCTTGCTGGAGGCACATGCCTCGGCTGCCCTCGCGGCTCGCCTCGAACGACTGGACCCGCCTCCGGACGAGGATAACCGGTCGCAGAGCTCGGTCTAATTGGGTCACGGCGAGGAGACAACATGAGCGGACGGCTTCTCGACACGTTTTCGAGTTTCTTGCACGAGTCCGAGCAGCACATCGAGGACTTGATGGATTTGGGCGGGCCGGTGATGTGGCCTTTGTTGGCCGTCTCCCTGCTGCTGTGGACCCTGGTTTTGGAACGCTACTGGTTTTTTCTTCGTAGTCTGCCCGGATTCCTTGAACGTCCCGCTCCGCCCCCGCATTCACCGGCTGCTACGATCGAGATGGCCGAGATGAAAATCGCCTTGCGACGTCATCTACGGCTGATCAAGACTCTCTCCGGCATCCTGCCGATGTTGGGCCTTCTGGGCACGGTGACCGGCATCATCGAAACCTTCGACTTGATCCGCCTATTCGGCAGCGCGGAAACGCGCATCGTCGCGCGCGGCGTGTCGCAGGCGCTGATCACGACCTTGGCCGGTCTGGTCATGGGACTTTTCGGTGTCGGGGTCTTTTACAATCTCGACCGGCGCGCCAGGACCTTCGAGCGCCGCTATGCCGAGCGTTTATTGCGGCCATGAGAAAACGCGGCCTGTTCACGCGCCGCCTCGACGACGGCGAAGACAGCTCCGACGCGATCAACCTGACGCCGCTCATCGACATGGTGTTCATCCTGTTGATCTTTTTCCTGGTGACGACGTCCTTCATCCGCGAGTCGACGGTGACGGTGCAGCGCCCCAAGGCCGCGACGGCCGTTCCCCAGACGGACGCGGCGGTGATTATCACCATCACCGCTGACGAACAAATCTGGCTCAACGACGCATCCGTCGACATACGCCTGCTGCGCGCCCGACTCGAACAACTGGGCCTTGCCAATCCGGCCCAGGCCGCCATCATCCTGGCTGATGCCCAAACCAGCACGGGATTGTTGGTCAAAGTGATGGATCAGTTGCGCCTCGCCGGTTTCGTCAACATCTCGGTGGCGGCCAGTTCGGCTCCGGATGTCCCATGAAAACATCCCTTGCCGTTTTTCCCGGCCGACCGGGCTGGGTCCTTGTCGGGGCTCTCGCCGCGGCTGTGGTCGTCAATTTGGCCTTGCTATTTTTGATAGGCGCGTTGATCAGCCACCGTGAGACCGAGCTGAGATCGGCTCCCAATCCGCAACCGGTCGATTTCATCCGAATCATTCCCAAGACCGAGGAACCGAAACCGGCTCCGCCATCCACGCCTGCCCCGATGAACGAACTGGCACCCGAGCCTCGGCCGACGAAACCTGGGCCGTCATCATCCGGAGGCGCCAAGCCTTCCGCGAAGAAGCCGGCGCGCGGAGCTGGCCGCGACGGCGCCTCCAAGTCCCGGAAAGAGCCCGCTCCAGCGCCAGGCGCACCGGCTCCTCGGCTGGACATTCCGGAACAGGGTACGGGTGCGCCTCTCACTCCTGTGCCGGGCTCCGACTCGCGCCTTACGGCACCCCCCGGGCAATGGAATCCGGAAAAGAAGCCCGGAGGAGGGGGTAACGGTACGAATGGCGAAGGCGGCACGGGCGGTGGCGGTCTGGTCGTGATTTCGCGGGTGTTGCCGCAGTATCCGCCGCGAGCGCGGGCGCAAAGAATCGAGGGTTGGGTGCGGCTCGAGGTCGAGGTCAGCCCTTCCGGTACGGTCAGCGCGGCGAGAGTCGTGGCGGCCAGCCCGGAGCGGGTGTTCGACGATGCTGCGCTTAAGGCAATCCGGCGCTGGCGCTTTCAGCCGGCCTTCAAAGAGGGCCGCGCCGTTTCGCAGCGAGCCACGCTAACAATGAAATTCCGGCTGGAAGAGCGCTGAAGGATGGATGCTCAAGACGAGGCGAACAGCGTTGAAGCCAGTGGCGAGACGATCGAGAAAAGCAGACCGATAGAAGGAATTCCGTTGGTTTGAAGGTTTAATCGGACCGCAATGCCGGTGAGCAGCGGAGTCCGGCTGATCTCGCACTTGCGGGCGGTTGCCAGAGCGATCGGCCCCATCAGCAACACGACAGCCACATTCTCCAGCAGGATCGAGATCAGGTCGGAGATAACACACAAAGCCACCATGGCCGTACCGATCCGTCGTGTCCCTATGTGGAGTCGGTTAGAAGTATGCACGACCTGGCTTTGGGAATGGACTAGGAAAATTTCCTATTCGGCTCGTTGGCAGCTTGTTATTATTAAAAAGAAGGCTCTTATACGCAGATCTGGAATCCCATTTGGAGAACAAATGCGGATCTCCGGATCAAACTCTCAAAAGGATTGCCTTGTTTCCCGCCAAAGCCACCGGAGGCAACACGATGAAGACGCCCATCACAATAACGACAGTCACCGCACTGTTTTTATCCTTAGGAGCTACCGCGGTATTCGCTGAAAAATTGAAGATGCCGCCGACCAAGGTCAGCATGGAAAAATGTATGGAAGCGGCACTGGCCAAGAAAGACGGTAAGATCGTCAAGCTCGAATTCAAGACAGAGCGGGGTACGCCCATCTACGAATTCGAGATTGCCGGCACAGACGGCAAGAGCTGGGAATACGAATGTGATGCCAACACGGGAGCCATCACCGAGGAGGAGCAGGAGGTCGACAGCCCCAACGATCCGCTGTTCAAAGCCAAGGCGAAAATCAGCGAAGAGGAAGCCAAGAAGATCGCTCTCGAAAAGCATCCCGGCGAGATCGTCGAGACCGAATACGAGATCGAGTCCAACGGCGATGCGTCCTATGAATTCGATATCAAGCTCGCGGATGGCAGGGAAGTCAAGCTGGAAGTGGATGCTGCGACCGGCAAAATCGTCGAAGACGACGAAGAAGAGATTTACCAGATTGGTCAAGAGTGAGGTTTAATCCAACCCGACTTATCCTGAGCGGGCTCGAGAGAGCCCATTTTTTTGCGCTCAATACAGGGAAAGAGTGAGCCGATCCCGCTTCAAAACCGGTTGCGGGGTGATTTGCCGGCGTCCGAACAGATCGCGTTCTGCGGGACGAAGCGCCCGCAGGCGCAGCGATTCGCTCAAGGGCGGATAGGCCATGGAGGCGGATCGGTCCCAGTCCTGCCACTGTGAGAAAAGTTTCCGCCAAACCTCCGGCTGTCGGCGGCGCAGTATATGAATCGGGTCGAAGCCGTACCAAGCGGCCACAGGTTCGATCAAGGGGATGCGGTATGCCGTCGCGAGCCGTCGCAATTCCTCGTGGACGCGCTGCGCCCGCTCGTACAGCACCGGCCACGCGATCCGGTGCGCCGGAAAGAAAGCCCTGCGCAACAATTCGAATTTCCAGCGCGGCAGCCGCTCGATGCTCGCCATCGGCAGCGACATCAGAACGATTTCGCTGCCTTGCTCGGCCAGCCGGTCGAGGCAGGTGTCGACCCAGGCGAGCAGTTTCGGATCGGTAACGCCGTAAACCAGATCGTTGCCGATATCGGTTACGGCCGCGAGCGGTGCAAGATAGCTCGGACTCTGTTGTGAGAGAGCCTGCCATAGTCCGCACTGAACGATGCCGGGAAGTGCTCGTCCCAACATACGGCTCCGGAGCCCGTAGGATCGGCCATGCCCGAAAGTCGCCAGCACCGTCAGAGGTTCTCGAAGTCCCGCGCTCAGGCCGTTGACGATCAAGGGGAAGGCTCGGGCGAGATTGCTTGCCCCGATGAGGATGACGGGACGGACGGGTTCTTCGTCGGTTACGGTGATCATTGCTGTTGGCTCACGGCGGCACTCGAACGCAATAATTCATGGTCAGGCTGTCACGCGACGGTAACGTTGGTTCGCTTACAATGGCCGACTGCGACTCGAATGGCGCCGGCGTCTTTAAAGTTTTTCACAAGATCTGTGATGAAAAAAACGTCCTCTCTGACAATCCTCCTAATCGTTATGATCCTGTCCACGCCTCTGGTGGTCTCGGCGCGATCCGGCCGGGATTCCGGGCTGGAGCGGATTCGCCATATCGTCGTGATTTACCTGGAAAACCACAGCTTCGACAATCTCTACGGGCTATTCCCAGGAGCCGACGGATTGGCGAACGCGCCAGAGGAGACGATGCGGCAGACGGATCGCGAAGGTCGGGTCTACACCGTCTTGCCCAGGATCATGAACACCGTAAAAAAGCCCCCGGTCCCCGACGAGCGCTTTCCGTCCGATCTTCCGAACCGGCCGTTCGAGATCAGCCAATACGTTCCGATCGACCGGAAAATCGGCGATCCGGTGCACCGGTTTTACCAGCATCAGGCCCAGATCAATGGTGGGCGCATGGACCGTTTCGTAGCGGAATCGAATGCCGGCGGTCTGACCATGGGCTATTACGACGGGCGCAAGCTTCCGCTGTGGGAATACGCAAAAAAATACACCGTGGCGGATCGTTTCTTTCAGGCGGCATTCGGCGGATCGCTGCTGAATCACTTCTGGCTGATCTGCGCCTGCACGCCGCACCACGACAATCCGCCCCCTGAATTGACCGCGGTCCTGAACGAAAAAGGCGAGCTAATCAAGGATGGCGTGTATACGCCCGACGGCTACGCGGTCAACACCATCCAGACGATGCAAGTGCCCCACGACCCCAAGATTACCGATCCGCGCCGGCTTCTGCCTCCGCAGACCTTTCCGACCATCGGCGACCGTCTGTCGGGGGAAAATATTTCATGGGCCTGGTATTCCGGCGGCTGGAACGACGCGATTGCGGGGCACGCCGACGAAACTTTTCAGTACCATCACCAGCCGTTCGCCTATTTTGCCCGTTATGCCGAAGGGACTCGCGAAAGAGCGAAGCATCTCAAGGATGAAGCGGATTTCTTGAAGGCTATCGAAAAAGGTAAATTGCCGGCGGTTTCCTTCTATAAACCCATCGGCGCCGATAGCGAACATCCGGGTTACGCCGACCTCATTGCGGGAGAAACCCGAGCCGTCGAGGTGATCCGCAAGCTCGAACGAAGCCGGCTGTGGCGGAATACCGTGATCATCGTCACCTACGACGAATACGGCGGATTCTGGGATCACGTCCCGCCGCCGCCTGGCGACCGCTGGGGACCGGGTAGCCGCGTGCCGGCGATCATCATCTCCCCGTTCGCCAAGCGTGGGTATGTCGATCATACCGTTTACGACACCACCTCCATCCTGAAATTCATCGAAACCCGCTTCGGTTTGAAACCGCTGGGTGAGCGGGACGCTAAAGCCAACGATTTGTTGAATGCGCTGGATTTAGGATCTTAGAATCAGCCATTGGCTGCCTCGATGCAGTAGGAACGCCGTGAGAATTCCGAGCGTCGTCCCTTCCGCCGATTTCACCTTTCGGGTGAACCCGATTGCACAGCGATCGGGCCGACTGGCAGCCTTGTTCCTGACTCGCCGGAGACTTTCACGCGGCAGCATCGCGCCTTTTCGACCGAGCTCAGGACAGGCCTCTCGATGAAGCTCAGGGCGAACGGTCTGCCCGGGTAGACTCCTGGTCCGCCCCAGGGTTTACCGAAACCGTACGACCCATCAAGTAGTTGGCGATGCGAAACAGCTTCAACCGCCCTTGTTCGGGAGAAAGGCCCTCAGTCAGGGGTAAAGCCAGTTCCGCTAGTTCTTCGGCACGCTCGGGAGTCAGTGTGGCGGAACGCCGCCGGTACTCGATGAGTGCGTGTCGTTCGGACGGGGTCGGGGAAAAAGGCGGGGGCTCCGCCTCGGCATAGTCGTCGACGATGGCGGATGGCGCGGCATCCGTCCGATAGACCACCACGGTGCCGGCCGAAAGGTCGCCCAGTCTCTTGCTGGCGGCGTTGAAGCCCATGGCGATGAGCCCGAACGCATAGCCGATCGGCATCGCGTCGACGAAGCGCAGCGTGTTTCGGATGAAGGCGGCATCCCAGCTGACCGGTGTTCCGTCATCGTGCAACACGGTCAGTTGGCATAGGCGCTTCCCCGGCGTTGCGCCGTGATTCAGGGCCTCGAATGCGATGTTGTAAAGCCAGCCGAGAACGAAATAAGTTAGGAGGACCAGACCTTGGCCCAAGTTGCCGAAATACTGCAAGACAACGACGGCAGCCACGAAAATCAGAAACCGTATCACGGCGTCGATCAGGAAAGCGCGCGCCCGCACCACCGGCCCGGCGACACGCAGCCGCAGTTCGCAGCCCTCGGGGGTAGCGACGGAACGGACGGTGTCGAGCGGGGCGATGGCGGACATACCGGGTCAAGCAACGAAAATGTCTTGATAACCCTTGTATATGGAGCCGATGAGCACGGGTGCCAGGATCAACCAACCCAGGCCAACGGGAAGTATCGCCAGGATAGTTAGAACCAAGCCGGCGATGCCGTAGATCAGGAACGGCATTAGATTGCGTAGACATCCCCTAAAACTGAGACCCATCGCCTGTAGCGCTCCCAGGTCGTGAAACACAATCAGAGGGGACGCGAACCATATCGCCATCATCGCCGGAATGAGTAGGGCCAACATGACTAGAGTGGCCAATATCAGGCCTAGGGGATTCAAGGTTTCTGGCGGGCTTCCGGTGAACAAGTCCAGCGCGCCCGAACCTCCCAGTACTACGACGAACACCGCGATTCCGATCACGACGCTCGCGAGCAGATACAAAAAGCCCACCGCCAGCAACTTGCCCGCATGGTTCTTGAATCCTTCGAACAAATGGCCGAAGGTGAGTTCCTGACCTTGTTCGAGGGAACGGCATCCGAGCATCAGACCGCCGGTCACCACGGTGAACAGCGGGGTGGACAGCAGGTTTACGAGCGGAATCAGGTTGATGATAAGTGCGAGGACGAACATGACGACAATGATTCCGATCCAGGTCCCCGGCGCCTCCTTGAACAATCCCCAACCTTCGCTTAACCATGACCAGCCGTGCCCGGCAGCGTTGGATTTCGGAGTTTTGAGCAGCACGCCTGAATGTGAGGGAGTGGGATCGGCTACCCGCGAACGCGGAGCCTGAAATGGATTATGGGGGGCATCTTTCGCGAACGGATTATTGCCCATAAGGAACCTCTCTATTTTGGTTGTTTAAAAAACGCCGCTACGTTTCATGTCCCAGTAGCGGTTGACGAGCGCTACCGGCAGTTCCGCCGGAGCGACATCCAGTACCACGACGCCTTGGGCGCGCAAGGCCGCCAACTGCCGCCGCCGCCCGCGGCGGTAATCCACCGCCGCCGCATAAGTCAAGGCACCGTCCAAATCAATCACCGGCTCGCGGAGCACCGCGTCCAAGGTTGTTTCCCTCAGATTCGCGAGGAGCACGAGATGCCGCCGCCGCAAGGTCGCGAGCGCCGGTGGCAACGTGGCTTCGTCCTCGTCGCGCAGATTGGTGAGGAGCACGATCAGTGAACGCTTGCTGAGACGCTCGCACAGGGCCTGGCTGGCGTTCAGATAATCGGGCGTCTGCAGCGAGGGCTGAAGGTCGTACACGGCATTGAGCAGGCGTTCTACGGTGGCTAGCGACTTGCGTGGAGCTACGTAGCGAGGCTCGGCCCGGGCGAAGGTCGAGAATCCGACGCCGTCGCCCTGGCGCAAAGCCACGTAAGACAGCAACAGCATCGCGTTCAGCGTATGGTCGAAATGCGAGAGGGCATCGTCCTTGGCGCGCATGCGCTGGCCGCAATCCAGCAGGAACATGATGTTCTGGTCGCGCTCGTCCTGGTATTCGCGGGCAAGGGGCTTGCGCACGCGGGCGGTGGCTTTCCAGTCGATTTGCCTCAGGTCATCGTCGCGGCAGTATTCCCGCAGCTGGTGGAAGTCCAGTCCCTCGCCGCGCCGCTGACGGCGTAGAACGCCGATCTGGGACAAGCGGTTATCGGTAGCGAACAGCGCGTATCGGGTGATTTTTGCGAAATCGGGGTAAACGTGCACCGTGCCGCCGTCGCCGACCCGGTATTGGGTCAGCCATAGCCGCAGCGGCGAAAGAAGGCGTAGCTCTATAGGGCCGAAGGCATGCGGCCCGCGCTCGAGCGGCTGCGCGCTGTAGCCGAGTTTCACCCAATGGCCGCGCGGCAGTTTGAAAAACAAAGGTAAGCCTTCGGCGGAAAACGCTTCTGGATGGCGGTCGAACAGCCAGCCGGCGGCGTCTCGCTCGGAACTGGTCAGCCGGAGTTGGACGGTTTGCGTGACCCCCACGGGCCAGGCTGTCTTGATTTCCCGTTCGACGCGAACCGGGTTGCGGCGGCTGAGGGCCAGCCACGCATCCGCCAGCGCCGCGCTCAGCAGCGCGGCCCCACTGAATTGCCAGACGCCGAGCCACGACGGCCACACGGTCGCGACCACGGCGAGACCGAACCAGCCGAGGAGCGTTATGAGCAGAGAGCGGTTGGGCAGGAGCACGTACGAAACCCGGTCAGAGTCGCGGCGAAGGCACCTGATCGAGCAGCACGCGGAGCAGCGCGTCGGCGCTCGCTCCCTCGATGTCGGCTTCGGGCGAGGTCGCCACGCGATGGCGCAATGCTGGCAGAGCCACGGATTTGACATCGTCCGGCGAAGCGTAACTTCGCCCCGACAGCAACGCGCGGGCGCGGGCGGCGCGCACCAAGGCGATGCTGCCGCGTGGACCCGCCCCTATAGACAGGCGCGGATGTTCGCGGGTGGCTCGGCTGATTGAGACCGCGTAGTGGAGCACGCGGTCGTCCACCACCACGTGGGCAGCCAACCGCTGCAACGCCATGACCTGCTCCGGTCCGATCAGGGGCGCCACTTCGTCCACGGCCAAATCGCTTCCGGACCGGCGTTCGAGCACCCGACGGGTGAGAGCCAGTTCTTCGTCCAGATCGGGATAATCGATGCGTATCTTGAGCAGAAACCGGTCCAATTGTGCTTCGGGCAGCGGATAAGTGCCTTCCTGTTCGATCGGATTCTGGGTGGCCAGCACCATGAACGGCTGAGGAACGGCGATCGAACGGCCTTCCAAGGTCACCTGGCCTTCCTGCATCACTTCAAGCAGCGCCGCCTGGGTCTTCGCCGGAGCGCGGTTGATCTCGTCGGCTAAAAGGAGGTGGGTGAAGACCGGTCCCTGACGGGTGACGAACTGGCTGCTGCCCATGTCGAAGAAGGTGTGGCCGACCACGTCGGAGGGCATGAGATCGGGCGTGAACTGAATTCGCGCGAACTGGCCGGAAAAGGTTTTGGCCAACGCCTTCACCAGCAGAGTCTTGCCCAGGCCCGGCACGCCCTCGAGCAGCACGTGCGCACCGCACAGCAAGCCGATCAACACCTCGTCGATCATCCCTCTCTGGCCGATCAGGACCTTGCCGAGCTCAGTGCGAATCGCCCGGAGCACCGCGCCCGCCTTGTCCACTTGTTCATCGAGTAAACGGGTTACCGCCATAAATCCTCACATTCGTTGTTCCAGTTCTTGCACCGTGCGCACGCAGTCGACGAAATGTCGCGGCGAAGGTTTGTCCGGTGGGCCCAGGACCGTTGCCACACGGGTTTCGGGAAGCCCGCTCATCTCGGCGAGAATCCGCGCCTGTTCGGAGGCGGGAATCCGTGCGATGTGCGGGTGTCGCTGAAGAATCTGCGTCCGCAGGTCTTGTCGCACCACCGTTTCCCAGTGGACCTGCCCCTCGTTGCCGAGACGCCAGACGGCTCGGCCGACGGCGGACAGGTGCTCGGCCAGGCTGCGTCTCTCCGGATCAGGCGACGGCAGCGTTCCGCCGAACCGCGGCACGATGGCCAAAAGCCAGGCCGCGATCAGCAGCGCGCCGCTGATCAGCGCCGTCGACGCGGATTCGGCCAGCCATTCCCAAAGACTGGGAACGGCCAGCCGGGTGGCCAGGCGTACTTCGCCCTGGGGCTGATAATGCTTTATCAGCGCCCAGATCAGTTCCGCATGGTCGTGCTCGCCGATTTGTCTGTTCGACAGGAAGTCGAAATCGTCGAACACGGTAATCCGGCCCTCGCCATAATCGTAGTGCAGCACGGTGCTGCGTGTTTCGGCGACGCCTGCTTTCCAGACCGGCACCGGGTCGGTCGGCACCAGCGATGCGTTGCTCCAGCGGGAAATCCGCTTAAGGCGCAGCGGCTTGTCGAGAGTCGGGAGGCGTACCTCGATTACATCCGGCTCGGTGCCCGAGCGCGAATCCGAAAGCTCGAGTGTCTGCGGTTCTTGTTCATTTCCCCCCTTCCCGCCGTTTTTCCCGGCATCGGTGTTCTGTCCCGGCTCCTGCTTCGGTGACCCGGCGTCCGATCGCAAACCCTGCCGCCGGTCCCGGGCATCAGCGCCGTGCTTGGGCTCCGGTTTCGGAGGTTGATACCATTGGATTCCCAGACGTTCCAGAATGGGGTCGTCGACCGAGCGAGATTCCGCCGCGACGATCAAATAGCCGCCGTGGCGCACCCATTCGAACAAGGCCTCGGCGCGGCGCGCATTGACATGGATCCGGCGATTGCGATCCAGCAGCAGCACGCCGCCAGGCGTCAACTGATCCAACGCCAGGGCATTGCTGATCCGCACCAAGGGGCGACCGAGCCGTTCCGTGAGGCGGCCGAGAGCTAAATAGGGATCGCGCAGTGCCTCCTTGCCCGGCTCTTGCCAGGTCGTGACCGGTACGTACTCGAAATGCGAGATAAACCAGGTGCCGACCAAGACGATCAGCGCCACTACCCCTATCAACGACCAGATTAACTTGCGAGTCATGCCTCAGTTCGCGAAATGCGCCGGCCAGCGGTCGCAGAGATCGGCCAGTTCCTCCACGGGTAGCGCGGCCTGGGCGTAAGCGGTAAGCGTCCAGGCCTGCAGCAGCTCGGCGAAATAGCGTTCGCCCGCCTGGTCAATGCGTCCCCGCACCCGGCTAAGGCAATTGCCCTCGGTATCGCCCGGCCGGAAATCGACATGAGCGCGATGAATCAGGGCGACAAGAGCGCCGCGGTAAAGCAGCGAAAGCGCGGCAGCGCGTTCCCCAGCCGCGAGGTGCCGTTTCGCCTCGGCTACAAGGTCGAGCGGCAGCGAGTCCGGACGCACGTCCAGACCAAACAGGATTTCCGGTACTTCGCGGGCGGCGGCGTTGCGTGTCAACCACGTTTCGCGATGGCGATAAAGCAAGACGATCAAGCTCGCAAGCAAAACGGCGAACGTGATGAAGCTGAAGCTTCGAAAACCCTTGGCTATCCACTCCGCCAAGGTCTTGAGCCACTCGAAGTTGATGGAATCGTCCGATGGCGAGTCGCTGTCCGTGTCGCGGTAGCGCCACCCCCATTCCTCGATCTTCCGTCCGAATACCGGATCCGCCAAGATCTCTCGGATCGCCTGCGCCGCCTCGCCGGTTTCGCCGACGCTCGCCGGCTGTGGTTCCGCGATGGCTTCGCGGGGAGCCTGAAGCCACAACAAGCCGGCAAAGAAAAAACAGACCATCAGAAAGGCCGCCTTGCGGGGCATCTCGCTAGTTCGGTCGGATTGAGCCTGGATGCGCTGGGTCAGGCGTCGGAAGCCCAGTTCGATATCCCAGCCTTCGAGTTCGTTGCGGCGGTTGAGATACAGCGTGAAACCGGCGGCGACATAGAACGGCTCGACCAGGCTTTCCCCCACGAGATAAGCGAGATCGGTCAGCACGATGCGCCAGGTTTCGAAGTCGCTACGAAAGAAAGCCAGCCATTCGAAAGCCGACGAAACTTCGCGTGGCCGAAATAGCTCGATCAGGAGGATCAGCGAAAACTGCAGAAACGCCGAAAAATGGGCGCAGACATACGTAAGCCACACCGCGCAGCCGCGGGTTTTACCCCCGAGCACCCGACGCCTAGCGGCGGCCGCACGTCCGCGTTGCCCTTCGAGTTGTACCACTGGCAGATAAAACGAACGGGCCAGGCTGAAACGCCCAAGGGTCAGCCCCATGAGCAAACCGGAACTCCGGACGAGCCCAGGCAACGCCCGCCAAACCTCGCGCACGTTGGGCGGCCGGTCGAACGAGGCTTCCGCGTACACTTTCAGCAGAATCCGGTCGAACAGAGGCTTGAACCACCACACGACCAGCGCGGCGACGGCGGGCCATCGATAGAGCAGCAGAAACACGATCAGGGCGAAAGGCACCATGGTGGCGAACCAGGCGCGATAAACCGGCCCCCGCCAATGTCTCAGTGCGACCAACCCGAGATCCAAAGCCTCCCAAGGCGTACGCCGACGCAGATCCAGCTGAAGACGTTCAAGCTGCACGGCGGCGTCCGACCAGGGTGAAATAGACCAGCAGGGCAAGCCAGAAGGCGAGGCCGACGCCATATTTGAGCGCCACCGGGACCGTTCGGATCGGCGACCAGAATGCTTCCACGAAAGCAGCGGAAAAGGTGAGCCCAGCCGCGCCGTAAAGGAGATGCACCGCGCGTTGCGCGGCCTTCTTGACCGCATCGGCACGGCGCAGTCTTCCCGGCGCGATCAGGGCCAATCCGATTCTCAGGCCGGCCGCTCCGGAAAGTACGGCGCCGATCAGTTCCGGCGCACTGTGTCCGGCGACGAACCCCCAGAACGTCTCGATATAGCCGATCTGCGTCAGGTGCCCCGCCACGGCGCCGATTACCAGCCCGTTATAAATCAGGAAAAAAACGCTCCCGAGGCCGAAGGCGATGCCGCCGGCAAAGCATTGGAAATCGATGCGCACGTTATTGGCGATGTAGAACCCCAGCATCATCACGTCGTCGGACGCATGCCGCGGGCGTCCCAGGTGTTCCGCCGTGGGGGCGTACATCTCTTCCATGGAGCCCACCGTTTCCGGCGACAGCAGAAAATACACGCCATCCGGATAAAACTGAAGTACTCCGAGGGTGAGGAATAAAGGCAGGAAAAACAGCGCTGCCGAAGCCCAGACCAGCTTGGCTTCGCTCCGCACCAGAACCGGCAGATCGTGCAGCACGTAACGAAGCCACCGCCTGCCCGCAGCCCTGCGTGCGCCGTAAATGCGCTGATGGGCTGCGAGAACCCGGTCGCGTAAAGCGTCCAGCAGGGGTTCCGAATAGCGGCGGTCCCGCGCCAGAGACAAATCCCGGCACAAGCTCCGAAACTGTCGCGGCAAGGTTTCCGCGGTAATCGACGCTGCGGCCGCCTCGGTGCCGGAAGCCCCGTTCGGCTCCCCTTTATCGCCAGTCCCGCCCTTCAGCCACCGATCCCAGGCCTCCCAATCCGCTCGCCGCGTTTCGATGAATTGATATTCCTTCACATTCGGGTCTGAAAAAGATTTGACGCTTAGTTTAGCCCAGGCCGGCGATCTTGGCCGCCGATCCTCATGTTCGGGTTCGCGCTCGTTCCCAAGTAAGATCGTGCGGTTCGGTTTTCACCGCATCCTACGTGCCTACAGCGGTACGATCGTAGGACGGCGCTCCCGGAGACGCCATTTGCGATTGGAAGGGTGGCTTCGGCGCTCCCGGAGACACCGTTTGCGATTGGAAGGGTGGTTCCGGCGCTCCCGGCCAGACCGTATGCGATTGCGTAGGGTGCGGTGAGGAACGAACCGCACCGGTGGCGCCCGCGAACGATGCGGTTCCCTTCGGTCACCGCATCCTACGTGCTGCGAGAATCCGGAGCTTCCCGCGCGGCTTTCCCGATCGGGAATTGGGAACTCGCCAAGAAGCGGGAAGTGGGCGCTTACAACGCTCGCATGAACGCCGCCAAATCCGACTTTTCCTGCGCGTTCAATTTGAGCCCCAGCACCAGGTTAAAAAATTCCACCGTATCCTCCAGGGTCAGGCAGCGTCCGTCGTGCATGTAGGGCGGGCTGTCCTTGATGCCGCGCAGGGTGAACGTCTTTATCGGTCCGGTGGGCGGCTCGTTGACGAAACGTTCGAGCCGGAGATCGTGCATGCGGTCGTCGAGATAGACGGGCGGTCTATGGCATTCGGCGCATCTGCCCTTGCCGAAGAACACTTGCTCGCCGCGGCGCTCGGCATCGGTGGCTTTCGTCGGATCGAGCCGGGCGGTGGCGACGTCGAGTTTGGGCGCCGGCGGGAAGTCGAACATGTTCTGCATCTGCGCCATGTGCGAAACCTGGACGCGATCGAATTGAGTAAAACCTTTTTTCATGGCGTGGATCGGATCGCCGTTGAAATAGGCGGTGCGGAATTCGAATTCGGTAAAATCCTCGACCGAGCGGAGACTCCGCTTAGAGCCGTGCAGCTGCTGATTGAACACGCCGCGCAGGCTGACCGTGTCGAGACGGAGACGCCGTTCCTGCGGCCGGTTGTCCGGATTTAGGTGGAATTGTCCGGTGGTATGGCCGTTGACGTGGCAGTCGAGGCAGGTGACGCCGAGGCTCGGCTGTTCGCTTTTCCGATCGTCGGTGGGATTGAATTCCTCCTGCGGAAACGGCGTCAGCAGCAAGCGCAGCCCATCGAGCTGGACCGGGGTCAGGATGTCCTTGAACAGCCGGTAATAATTGTTGATCGAGACCACCTCGCCGCGCGATACGTCGCCCAGTTCGGGCCGATTCTGCAGAAACATGGCGGGCGGAAACTCGGGCAGGAAGGCTTCGGGCAAATCGAATTCCACGTCGAAGCGCTCCAGCCGCGGGAACATCTCGATCTGCATCTTCGGGAAGACCTGGCCGCCGGTGGCTTGCTTCGGATGCGGCAGCGCCGGGTAGGGGAAAAGTCCTTTTTCGCGAATCTCCTCGGGCGTCATCGCGGCCAGCGAGTCCCAGGTAACGCCGTCGCGCAAGCGCGCGGTTGGACCCACCGGAATCGGTTTGCCCCGCGACATTTTCGCCTCGGGATGGAATCGCGGGGTCAAATCGTAGCGGCTTTCCAAGAGTTTTCGCTGATCCTCCATGATCTTGGGCTTGGCCGCCTTGTCCTCCTTCATGATTTCTTCGAACGTCTGCATGGGCTTCTTGGCATTGAGGGGGTCGCGGTAGAAATCGAAGCCCAGTGCCTTGCCCTGGTCGGGCTGGCTCTCGAGAGCGTTCGAGGAAGGCGGGGATTCGGAGGCACGGAAAACATCGGAACGGTCATGCTCCGATTTCTGCGACTCCGGCCGGGACGAGGGAGCGGCTCTCGGCGTTTGCGCCTCGGCCGCGGCATCATACGGCTTGCCGCCGACCGGGCCCGAGGCCATCGCCAGGGGAAGAACCAGGCCGCCTAGCCATACGGGGGCGGCTCCATGTGAAATCGCCTTGCTACCGAATCGCATACTCGCCTCCCTGCGGATTTTCCAGCGAAGACAAAATCGGCCCGAAGTCTCTCAACTTTGAATCATCGATCGATCCTTTGGTTCCGATTGCGAATCCGCCGGCGTGGGTTGCTTGGCGTCGTCGGACGGTGCCGCAAGCTCGCCCACACCCTTGGACGGCGGTGCGACTCCTTCGGTCCGCGCGGCCGGTGGCGGAGGCGGGGCTTTGGAAAAAGCGTCCGTGCGGCTGATAAGCCGTTCCAAGGCATCGGGCACGAAGCGCTCGGCGAACCCGGCGAGGAAGCACCAGAGAAACAGGAGTGCGTCGTCCGTGGAATTGACTGGCAAGACGAATTTCTGCGTTTTCGAGGCGGCCGGGATTGGTCCTATCGACTCGGCGGCTGCGACCTGGCTGTCTGAGATTTCCGGTGTCCCAAACTTGGGAAAGACGGAGCTTTCAATGACCCCGCTCTGGAACATGAGCATCAGAACGACGGCGAAAACTGCTCCCATGAGCGGGGCCAGCCAGTAAAAATTCCGTCCGTTTTCGAGCGCGTAAATGCTGGCGAGGGGATCGCCCTCGATCGGGATCATCTGCATCCTCCGCTGGGAGCTGATGAATCCTCCCATGACGCCGGCATAAACGACCGTGAGCAGCGTGGCATAGAAATTCCTTCCGATTTGGAGAAAGAACCAGCAGCCCGCGAGCCAGATGGAGGTGTAAAAGGCCATGGCGCCGGCCGCCCAACGCACGATGCTGTTCCATATGCCTTCGCGGATAGGGGTGAAGAAGTAGCTCCAGTGAATGAACTGGAGCATGTTCTGCAAGTCGGCCAGCAACAGGCGCCTGGCGGCGTCGTTGAATTGATCGAGCGGCGGCAGTTGCGGCGGACGATAGACGGCAGCCATCTTCGCTCCGGCAAATTCCATATATTTGAGTCGTAGGGTGTCGGCCCGCTGCAGCAACCGCTCCGTCGGCTGCAGATGGAGCATGATCATGTCCAGCTTGAAGATGTGGCTTCGGCTGAGACTATCCGGTTGATCCTTGTAAAGCTGAACGATTTCCTTGCCGGTCTTGGCGATCGGATCGTCAGAGTCGATGTGACACGCCTCGAACTCCGCGACCAGAAACTCTAAGAGCCGTTTTTCGTATTCTTGTAGCGCCATCGTTGTAACCCCCATTCAGACCTTAAAGCGTTTTCATCTTCATTGAAAGGCAACCGAGGGGAAAGGAAGTCAGGCAGGACTAACTGGACTCCATACTGGAAGCCATCCGCGAACGGTTCGCTTCGCTCACCACACCCTACTTCCACTACAGCTAAATGATTTCCGCAACGTAGATCTACTGTATAAACAAAATGAAAACGCTCTAGTGACGAAATCGGCGAGCCCGATTGCCGTATTGTTCTATTCCCCCCGACGGGTCTCCAACTGCATGCGGCTCGCTCCGGCGGCCGGACTCAGCCGAAACAAAACCCGGACGCGATCGGGCCTGTTCAGTCGGACAAGAGAGTGGCGCATCAACCCGGAAACGGCAACCGATCAAGAATGTTTCACTCAGGACTTATGCATTCCGCCCTTTCTCCCTCCGGGAGAAGGTTGGGGTGAGGGGATAGAAAAGGAAGTTCCTTCATTTCGTCCCCCTCACCCCAACGTTCTTCCTGAGAGAAAAGGAACCGAAAGCACCTTCTCCATAAGACCTGTCACTGTTTCATGAGCCTGAGCGCTATCGGAGATCGTACGCGGCCTGTGAAGCCAAGGGTTCCAAGCTTTCCGCGACGAGCCGGTCGGCCAGATCGAGGTCCACATCGTCCACGCGGTTTATGGATTCCGACAACCGGTCAATGATCTCGGCCTGGATGTCGCCCCGCTTCTGGGCGACGGCATAGGGAATGCGGTGAAACATGACCATGGCGTAGCGCGGGATAAACCGGCCGGGATGACGCTCCTCAAGCAGCCACTCGATGTGCTTGCGCAAGTGAAACTTGGGGTCGCGGACGGCATCACGCATCTCCACGTAGTTTTCCAATGCCATGTCGGCAATGGCCTCTGCGTTCGGCTTCCTGCGGGCCTCGAAGTCGCGATAAAGGCTTTCGAAGTCCTCGTGTTCGTCGAGCAGCCGGTCGAGGACGACGCAGTCCTCGAAAGCGCAGTTCATGCCTTGCCCATGAAAAGGCACCACCGCATGGGCGGCATCGCCCAGGATCAGCGCCTTGTCGGCGACATGCCAGGGAAAGCAGCGGATCGTGCCCAGTGTCCCGGTGGGACGGTTCAGGAAATCATGAACCGGGTCGGCCATCAGGGGAAGCACGTCGGGAAATTCGGTCGCGAAAAAGCGCAGGATGGCCTGTTCGTCCATTAGCGTCCGGAAACTCTCGGGACCCGAATGCGGCAGGAACAAGGTAGCGGTAAAACTGCCGTCTCGGTTGGGCAGGGCGATCAGCATGAACCCGCCGCGCGGCCAGATATGCAGGGCATTCTTCTCCAACGCGAACCCACCGTCGGGCTTCGGCGGAATGACCAGTTCCTTGTAGCCGTGCGGCAGATGCTCGTCGCGGCAGTCGATGCCTTTCTGAACGATCATCGCCCGGCGCACCGCCGAGCCCGCGCCGTCGGTGCCGATCACGGTTTCGAAGGGGAGGGTGCGCCGGTAGCCGTCCGCTTCCCGATAGAGTTGCAGGAAACGGTCGCTGAAATCCAGCCCCTCGCATTTTTCGCCGAAAAATAACTGCGCTCCGGCGGCCTCGGCCCCATCAAGCAGGATCTTGTTGAGCACGGCTCTTTCCACCGAATAATGGACGGCGGATTCGTCGCGGCCATAAGGCTGATAGAGCAGATTGCCCTCTCGGTCGTGAATCATACGGCCCGGCATGGCGACCAGATGCCTTTCGACTTCGCCATACAGACCGGCTTCCTTTAGGGCATGAATGCCGCGAGCGGACAAGGACAGATTGATCGAGCGGCCCGCCGGGATCGGGTGTTTGCGCATGTCCGGCAGGCGCTCGAAAACCCGAACGGGAAACCCGCGCCGGGCCAGGAAAACGGCGAGCAGACACCCGGCGAGTCCGCCGCCGACGAGGGTGATTTCCTTATCTTTCATTGTCGATCACTCCCTTAAGCCGCTCCACGAAATCGAAGACCTCGGTATAGCGGTTGTAAAACGGAACCGGCGCCACGCGGATCACGTCGGGTTCGCGCCAATCGCAAGTAATTCCGGAGGCGATTAAAGCGTCGTAGACCTTCTTGCCGCGTTTGTCGTCCCTCACCCTAAATCCCTCTCCCAGGGGGAGAGGGACATGACCCCCCCTCTCCCCCTGGGAGAGGGGCAGGGGGTGAGGGCCTAGAGAGGGCATCTTTCCGCCATTCCCTTTCAGCCTGATCGAAAGCTGACAGCCCCTGGCGCTGGGTTCGGACGGGGTGAGAATGGTGATCCGGTCTTCACAGCACTCTTTTAACAAAGTCTCCAGATAACCGGTTAAGCTTTCCGACTTCGCTCGCAGTGCATCCATTCCCACCTGATCGAACAGCTCCAATGAAGTGAGCAAAGGTGCCAGGGAAAGGATGGGCGGGTTGCTCAACTGCCAGCCCTCGGCGCCGGGCAAAGGGCTAAATCTCGCCGGCATGACGAAACGGGTCGACTTGTTGTGCCCCCACCAGCCGGCAAAACGGGGAAGATCAAAGCGCTCGGCATGACGCTCGTGCACGAAGCAACCGGCAACCGCACCGGGTCCCGCGTTCAGATATTTGTAGGAACACCAGACGGCGAAATCCGCGTTCCAGTCGTGCAATTTCAAGACCAGATTGCCCACAGCATGGGCCAGATCAAAACCGACCACGCAGCCTTTCCGGTGCCCGATCTCGGCAATTTCGGCCATAGCGAAGGCTTGCCCCGTGTAGAACTGTACTCCCGGCCACAGGATCAGCGCGATGTCGTCGCCTTCCCGTTCGATGAGCTCCAGTACGTCCTCCGTGCGAAGAGTCGCTTCGCCCGGACGTGCCTTGGCCTCGATCAGCGATTCGTCCGGATCGAAGCCGTGAAAAGCGATCTGGGATGCCACGGCGTAGCGGTCCGAGGGAAAAGCGTGCTCCTCGATGAGGATTTTGTGGCGCTCCGGCGTCGGACGGTAAAAGCTCACCATCAGAAGATGCAAGTTGACCGTCAGCGAATTCATCGCCGCCACTTCGACCGGCAGGGCGCCCACCAGCCGGGCCAGCTTCTCGGTCGCGAATTCATGGTAAGGCAGCCAGGGACGGTCTCCTTCGAAGTGGCCCCGCACACCCATGCGCTTCCAGGCCACCAGTACCTCGTCCACGTAGTTCCGCGCCGATTTCGGCTGAAGGCCCAAGGAATTTCCGCAGAAATAGATCTCTTCCGAGCCGTCTTGCCGTTTCGGAATATAGAAGCAATCCCGATAGGAACCGAGCGCGTCGGCGCGGTCCATCGCTTCGGCGAGTGATCGGTGGGCTTCGAACCTCATGGAACCTCCACGGGGTAGACCAGGGGCCGGCTGGGCACTGCGTCGCCAAGAAAAGGCGCGACTTGAAGCTCGAGCAGGCAATAACCGTCCGGAATGTTGTCGGCCGCGAAGATGAACTCGGTAATCGTTCGAAAAGGCGCTTTGCAGAGATTCAAATCGTGGGCGTCTGGCGGCAGCTCCCAGAAAAGGCGATGATTCGACAGCCGTCCCTCGTCTTCCATGCGATCGACCGACGGAATATCCACCAAGAGATGTTCCACGCCGCGGCGGACGATTTCCGCCACGGCCTCATTGGAAAAATAAGGCGCTGTGACATAGCGCCATGTTCGTTTGGACGGTGAATTGGGGAGCGTGCGGATGATGAGGGCTTGGTGAAAGTCTTCGTCGTCCAGACTCGTTAGCTTTTCGATGAGCGTTCGCCGGGTAATGAGCCTATCGTCGTCGGCCTTGTGTGGGATGTAGGTTTCCGGGCAGTCCGCGCCGTTTTCGACTTTCACGGAAATCAGGGTGGCCGGAATCCAGGCATCCTTCAGAATTTCGGTAACCAACACTTCCTGATCGACGATATGGCCCACGCATTCCGTATGGGTGCCGTGGCAGTGGGGAATGAATTGGTATTCCTTCACGTTGCAACTGCCACCGCGCCGGGTGTCTCCAACGAACCAGGCGTTCTCCACCGTGCTCACGCCGGCGGGCGGTAGGCCGAAGGCGCTGAGTCCTGCGCCGTCGAAAGCGACGGGTATGGACAGGTCGAAGTAGTTCGACGAATCGATTCGGTAGACCCGTGGCCCAATATGGAAATCGACGGCGGTCATGTGAAGGATTCCGCTGTCATGCCGAGCCATTCCAGGGCGGTGCCGTGAAACAGCCGCGCCTTGGTCGATTGCGGCAGCGCCATCTCGGCGATCATCTTGCCGGGCTGAAGCTCTCCCAGCGGAAACGGATAGTCGGAACCGAGGGCGATTGCGTTCTCGCCTAGGAGACCGATCAGACACTGCAAGAGGCGGGGGTCGTTGACGCACGAGTCCACATAGAAGCGCCCCAGGTATTCGCTCGGCCCAACTGGATTGTCCACGGCGCAAAGATCAGGACGCACCTCGAAACCGTGCTGAATACGGCCGTAAATGCCTGGAAACGCCCCGCCGCCATGGGCGAACGCCACCCGAAGCCGCGGAAACTTCTCGAAGACGCCGCCGAAGATCATCGAGCAGATAGCCAGGGCGGTTTCCGCAGGCATGCCGACCAGCCAGCTCAGCCAGTATTTCTTCATCCGCTCGTTAGCGAGAACGTCCCAAGGATGGACGAATATGGCCGCTCCCAAGTCTTCCGCTGCCTCGTAGACAGGGAAGAAGAGCGTCTCGTTCAGGTTGAAGCCGTTGACGTGCGTGCCGATTTCGACTCCGGCCAATTTAAGCTCCCGGACGCAACGCTCCAGCTCCCGGACGGCGAGGTCAGGCGCCTGCATGGGCAGGGTGCCCAGCCCTACGAAGCGTTTGGGAAACTCGGCGACGACGCCGGCGATGTGGTCGTTCAGCAGTTTCGAAAGGTCAAGGGTATGCTCCGGTTTCGCCCAATAGGAAAACATGACCGGCACGGTAGAAAGCACTTGAACCTGCACGCCGAATTCATCGCAGTCCTTGAGCCGGGTCCCGGCATCCCAGCAGTTGCTCCGGATTTCCCGGAAACATTCGCCGTCCCTCAGCATGCGGGCACAGCCCGGGCGGTAATGATCGAGCTGAATGAATCCGCCGTAGCCATACCGCTCGCGAAGATCGGGCCAGTTCTTCGGGAGGATGTGGGTATGGATGTCGATTTTGAGCATGTCTACTTTCCACTCGCTCACTGACGAGCTTTGTTCAAACCGCCTTTGCTCCCTCTCCCTCCGGGAGAGGGTTGGGGTGAGGGGATCGAACAACTATGGCAATCCGAATTGCCTCCAACACCGCATCAAGATCGTTTAGTACTTCGTGGTTCCAAAATCGCAACACCCGATAACCCAAAGCGTGTAAGTATCGGGTTCGCTGATTATCCTGTTCCTGTTGTTCGGCATGCTGCCCACCATCGAGTTCGATGATCAGCTTCGGTTCTAGGCTGAGGAAGTCTGCGATGTAGGGGCCAATGGGTTGTTGCCGGCGGAATTTGCAACCTTGTAGCTGGCGGTTTCTCAACCGGCTCCACAATAATTTTTCCGCGTTGGTCTGTTGTTTTCGTAGCGATCTCGCCAGTTGTTTCATCGGAAGAAAACCTAGTTTTGATCCCCTCACCCTAACCCTCTCCCGAAAGGAGAGGGAACTGAGGGGCGGACGTAACGTGCGCAGCCTACGGATTAAATGAGTGTGTATTCAAGGCACCTCCATCACCATCCCGCACTTCTTGCACGTCCGGTTTTGCTCGCTCGAATAGAACCGCTCGAAAACCGGGGGCAAATCTTTCTCGATGTTTTCGAGATGGAAATATTCCTCGTAGAGCAAGGTCGAACAGTTGTCGCAGTACCAGAGGAGACCGTCCTTTTCCGATGGTCTTCGCTTCCGCTCGATGACCAGTCCCACCGTGTCGGCGAAGCGCTGGGGGGAATGGGGGACGCGCGGCGGTAGCAGGAAGATGTCGCCTTCCCGGATGTGGATGTCCTTGGGTTTCCCGTCCTCCATAATCTTGAGAACCATGTCGCCCTCGATCTGGTAGAAGAACTCCTCGCCTTCGTCGTAGTGATAATCCTTGCGGCGGTTGGGGCCGCCCACCACCATGACGATGAATTCCGCGTCCTCGAACACCTGTTTGTTGCAAACCGGGGGCTTGAGCAGATGGCGGTGTTGGTCTATCCACTCGCGGAAGTTGAAAGGCTTGAGTTCTCTCACGGCGGTTCTCCGCTTTCATTCGATGGTCGCGATGCATTTCAGCTCGATCGCGATGGGGGTCGGCAGCCGCGACACTTCGACGGTGGTCCGGCAGGGCTGATTGGTCCTGAAGTATTCCGCGTAGAGCCGGTTGTAAGCCGGAAAATCCTTTTCCATATTCGTCAGAAAAACGGTGACGTCTACCAGATTGTCCCAATGGGAGCCCGCTTCCTCGAGGATCAGGCGGACGTTTTCAAACACCGAGCGGCACTGCGCTTCGATATCGTAGGCCACGATGTTCCCGTCCTGGTCCAGCTCGACGCCCGGAATCGCTTTGCTGCCGCGTTTTCTCGGCCCGATGCCGGACAGGAACAAGAGATTCCCCACTCGTCTCGCATGGGGATAGAGCCCTACGGGTTCCGGTGCTTTTTCAGAGTCGATACGCTCACCTGCCATGCGCGCTATCCTCGGAAATCAAATAGCAAAGAGCTCCCTCTCCCTCTGGGAGAGGGTTGGGGTGAGGGCGATTCGAATAGGGGGTTGCCTTCCTTACTCAAAGTAAACGCACACATTCTTGGCTTCGGTGAAGAACTTGAGCGCCTCGAAGCCGCCTTCCCGCCCCACGCCCGATTGCTTCATGCCGCCGAACGGCGTTCGGAGGTCGCGGAGCAGCCAGCAATTGATCCAGATCACCCCGCAATGAATCCGGTTCGCGAGGCGATGGCAGCGCGTGAGGTTTTCGCTCCAGATCGTGGCAGAAAGCCCGTACATCGTACCGTTGGCGTACTCGATCACTTCGTCTTCGTGATCGGAAGGCATCAGGGTGACTACGGGGCCGAAGATTTCCTCCTGATTGACCCGGCAGTCCGGAGTAAGCCCTTCAATGATCGTCGGTTCGACGAAAAAACCGTTTTCGCAACGGCCTTCGAGACGCACCTGCTTGCCGCCGGTCAGAATCTGCCCGCCCTCGGTCTGCGCGAGGTCGATGTAGGACAGCACCTTGTGGAGGTGATTTTCGGAAATGAGCGCGCCGACATCGCAGTCTCCGCTCAGGGGATCGGCCACGCGCAGCGCCCGGGTTCGTTGTAGAAGCTCGTCTCTGAACGTTTCGTAGATCGGCCGTTCGACGAAAATTCGCGATCCCGACAGACAAATCTCGCCCTGATTGAAAAAGGACGAGCGCACCGTGGTGCTCACTGCTCGTTCGAAATCGCAGTCGGCGAAGATGATGTTCGGATTCTTGCCGCCCAGTTCCAGGGAAAGCTTTTTGAACTTAGGCGCCGCGGTTTGGGCGATCCGGGCTCCGGTCTGGGTGCCGCCGGTGAAGGAGATGGCTTCGACGTTCGGATGCTCGACCAGGCTTTGCCCGACCTTGGCGCCGGTGCCGTGGACGATGTTCAAAACCCCCGGCGGAAGCCCCGCTTCCCGGCAGATTTCCGAGAGGTAAAAAGCCGTCATCGGCGTCAGCTCCGAGGGCTTGGCGACGACGGTGTTTCCTGCCGCCAGCGCGGGCGCGACTTTCCAGGTAAAAAGATAAAGCGGAAGGTTCCAGGGCGAGATGCAGCCGACCACGCCGAGCGGCACGCGGAGCGTGTAATTCAGCGCCTGGCTGCCCATGGCATGGGATTCGGAAAAGAAATGCTGAATGGCGGAGCTGAAAAACTGGAAGTTGGCCGCGGCTCTCGGGATATCGACTTGGCGCGCCGCGCTCAGAGGCTTTCCAGCATCGACCGATTCGGCGCGGGCAAGCGCGTCGGCCTTGGCTTCGATGAGATCCGCGATTCGGCGCAGCCGTTTCGACCGATCTTCCAGCGGGGCCTCCGACCAGCCGGGAAACGCTTTCTTCGCGGCCGCTACGGCGCGATCGACATCGGCGGAATCGGAGTCCGGCACTTCCGAAAACGACCGGCCGGTAGCCGGTTCGATGTTTTCCAGGTAGCGGCCGGAAACGGGCGGAACGAGTTCGCCGCCGATGTAGTTCGCGATTCGTTGCATACCTACAAGCTCATCGTACGTCCCCCGTCGACGGGCAGGTTGATCCCGGTGATATAGGAAGCCAGATCGGACGCGAGAAAGCCCGCCGCGTAGGCGATTTCTTCGGGCTTTGCGAAACGGCCCAGCGGAATCGAGCGTTTAGTCTGTTCGACCACGTCATCGATGGATTTGTTCGAGCTCCGGGCCTTGGCTTCCATGATGGCCCGCAGCCTCGCCGTCTCGGTCGCTCCCGGAAGGATGTTGTTCACGGTGATGCCAAAAGGCGCGAGCTCTCCCGCCAAGGTCTTGGCCCAGTTGGCCATGGCGCCGCGCACCGTGTTCGAGACGCCGAGCCCCGGAATCGGCTGTTTGACCGAGGTCGAAACGATGTTGATGATCCGGCCATAGTTCAAACTTTCCATGCCGGGGAGCAGGGCTTGGACCAGGATATGGCTGCAGACGAGATGGCGGTTGAAGGCTTCCGTGAATTCCTCGATCCGAGCCTCGTACAGAAGCCCGCCGGGCGGTCCGCCGGTGTTGTTGACCAGGATGTGTATGGGAAGGAGTTCCGGCAGCCGCTCTTCCAGGATCTGCCTCAGGCGATCGGGCTGACTGAAATCGGCTACCAGATAGCAATGCTTCTGCCCGTGCTCGGTTTCGAGCTCGCCGCAGACGTGCTTCAAGGCCGCCTCGTTGCGGGCGAGGAGAATGACCTCGGCGCCCTGTTCCGCGAAATGCAGGGCGATGGCCCGGCCTATCCCTTGACTGCTGCCGCACACCAGCGCCCTTTTACCTTCCAGTAATCCCATCGAGAACGCTCCCATCGGTTTTTCGCAAACCTTACAACGAATGATTAACGTGCGCTACAGGCGTATTCGGTGAGGTTTTGCTTTTCCGTGGTAGGGCGGATTAGGCGCGCATACCCAAAGACCTACAAGTTTCCCGCAGCCGTCGTGCGCGTCATAACCCATCAGGGCGGCATTCTTTCCGGTGGGTTACGGTGCGCATCCAAGCCAGCGGAAAACGGAAAGGCGCTCCTCATGCGCACCTAACCCACCCTACGAAATCCCGGCTTCCGTAACCGACCGAGCAGTAGCTTCTTGGACCCCCCTAACCTACAGGCCTATTCCTGGTCTAACCAGTCAACGAGTTCATCCGCCATGACATCCGAACCGCCTTCAACACTCCTGACGCTGAGCCGGTCGCTCGCAGGGGAGCTTTTGACCGACCGGCTCTCGCGCCTGCTTTACGCCACGGACGCTTCGCCCCACCAGAAGATGCCTCTGGCTGTGGCGCGGCCCAAGTACCGGGACGATTGCGTGACGCTGATGAGATTCGCTGCCCAGGAACGACTGCCGCTGATTCCCCGTGCGGCGGGAACCAGTCTGGCAGGGCAATGCGTCGGCGACGGCCTGGTGATCGATGTCACCCGCCACATGAATAGCATCGTTTCGATCGACCCCGAGCGACGGCGGGCACGGATCCAGCCGGGCGTGATCCGCGACGATCTCAACGATGCGCTGAGCCCGCTCGGGCTGATGTTCGCTCCCGATCCCTCCACGGCCAACCGTTGCACCATTGGCGGCATGTTCGGCAACAACGCCTGGGGCAGCCATGCTCTGCGCTACGGCACGACACGGGATCACCTGCTGTCCGTCGAGGCGGTACTGATCGACGCTTCCGTAGTCCGGTTCGGACCTCTGAACGACAGCCAGCTTCGGGACAAATTGGCGCTAGCCAATCTGGAAGGGCGGATTTACCGCGCCGTGTTCGAGACGATCGATCGCCATCGGACGCTGATTCTCGACCGCTTTCCCCGCCCCGACGGCATTCCGCGCAATGCGGGCTATTCCCTGGACGTGTTGGCGCTCGGGCAGCCCTGGGAGTCGCGGGGACCGCCTTTCAATCTGGCCCGATTGCTGTGTGGCAGCGAGGGGACCTTGGCTCTCGTCACTGAAATCGAAGTCGGGCTCGTGCCGCTGCCTGTCCGACGCCGTTTGGTCTGCGTCCAATTCGACAGCCTTTTGCAAGCGCTTTCGGCAGTCGCCGTGGCGCTGGGCTATCAGCCAGCGGCATTGGAATTGGTGGACCAGCATATCCTGGCACTCACCAAGACCAATCTGGAGCAGCAGCGGAATCGGTTCTGGATCGAGGGCGATCCCGCCGCCGTGCTGCTGATCGATTTTGTCGATGAAACCGGCGATGAGGTCAACGCCGCGATCGAAGGCCTGATGGCCGAATTGCATTCGCGGAACCTGGGCTATGCCCGCAAGGTGCTCGATTCGCCGCTTCGGGAACGGGCTCTGGCCCTGCGCGCGGCGGGATTGGGTTTGCTCATGGGGCTGCCGGGTCCGGTCAAGGCCGTTACCGGCATCGAGGATACCGCGGTTGCGGTGAAGGATCTGCCTGCTTATGCCGAGGCCGTGCTCGCGATCATGGCTCGCCACGGCGTCGATTGCGTCGTTTTCGGCCCGGCCGGGCGAGGCCTACTGCACTTACGCCCCTTGCTCGATCTGAGTAGCCGGGACGGAAAGCGTCTTTACCAGCGCATCCTCGAAGAGGTGTTCGACGAGGTGATCCATTTCGGCGGGACGATCAGCGCCAAGCATGGCGATGGCCGTCTGAGATCGCCTTATCTGCCCGCTATGCTGGGCGAAGAGCTTTACGGACTCTTGCGCCGGATTAAGGACGCCTTCGATCCTCACGATCTTTTGAACCCGCACAAGATCTTCGACCCTCCGCCGCTGCTTTCGGATCTCCGGGCCCAGGAGAACGGGAAACCGGTTGCCGCCTATTTCGATTGGAGCCGCGAAGCCGGCTTAAAAATCGCCGCTTCCAAATGCAATGGCGCCGGGGCCTGCTTGAAGAGCGCCGGGCGCGGCACGATGTGCCCGTCCTATATGGCGACACGGGAAGAAAAACACGGCACCCGCGGCCGCGCCAATGTCTTCCGGCAGGTCCTGGACAGCCCCGAACCCTGGACGGCGACGAATCGCGAGTTGCTTAGGGAAGTCCTCGATCTTTGCCTGGCCTGCAAGGGCTGCAAATCGGAATGCCCGGCCAACGTGGACATGGCCCGCATGAAGGCGGAATTCCTGCAGCAGCATTACGACCGATCCGGCGTGCCGTGGCGGGCGTGGATCGTAGGGAACTTCGGCCGGCTCAGCCGTATCGCGGGCTTCGCGCCCGCGTTGTCCAATCGCCTGCTGGCGCAGATCTGGGTTAAATCGCGGCTGGGTTTTTATCCGGAGCGTCCCATGCCGCCGCTTGCCGACGAGCCTTTCAGCCGATGGCTGAAACGGCGGCATAGCGCCGAACCAGCCAGTCGGCGCGGAGACGTCTTGCTGTTCAACGATCCCTTCACCGAATACTACGAACCCCGATTGGCCATCGCGGCATATGAAGTCCTGGAACGGCTCGGGATTCGCATGGCGGCAACGCCCTGTCTCGAATCCGGGCGAATACAGATCAGCCAGGGCCTCTTGCGCGGCGCCCGGAAACGGCTGAGCCGGACCGTCGAGCGGCTATATCCGTGGGCGGTGACGGGCCGCTGGATCATCGGCCTGGAACCTTCGGAAATCCTGACCTTCCGCGACGAAGCGGCGGATTTGCTGCAGGGCGAGGAGCTTAGGAAAAAGGCTCGCGTGGTGGCGGATCGCACCCTGACTTTCGAGGAATTCGTCGAACGGGAGATCGGGCGGTTAGACGAAAATCCGTTCGGCGATGCACTCAAGGGCAAGACGCTGCTGGTGCACGGCCATTGCCACCAAAAATCGCTAGTCGGCATGCAGCCGCTCTTGAAGGCGCTATCCCTGATTCCGGGCGTAGACGTTCAGCCCATTCCCTCCGGGTGCTGCGGCATGGCCGGCGTTTTCGGCTACGAGAAGGAGCACTATGCCGTCTCGCTGGACATCGCCGAACTGGTGCTGTTTCCCGCCATCCGCGAGGCTGGAACCGATACTCTCATCGTAGCGCCTGGTACCAGCTGCCGCCGCCAGATCGCCGACGGACTGGGAGTGCGGGCTTATCATCCTGTCGAAGTTATAGGCATGGCGATAGGGTTGCAGATGTTCCGGGAACGGTTCTAAGAGCACTGTCCGGTTTTCGGTTCCAAGGCACTATGGGAATGCGGGCTGTGTAGAAAAGCACCTAGCGGGGCGCAGACGGGAGGAACACAACTGGCCTGTAACAGTGTCCAACAGTCAATTTTCAGGGGCCGAAGGAAGTCTTTACAGACAGCTATTTAGAAGGGGCACACCAAGTCGCTCTTTAACGATTAGACTTTCGGTTGTTCAAAGCCGAAACATCGGCATGCGAGAAAGTCGAGGAACATAGGTCATGGCCGATACCATCCCAGATATCCTCCGTTCGGTCCGTGAAGCCGAACAAACCATGCGGATGCAAGCCGAGCGACTTCGCATCGTTCAAGACCAGGCCCCCGTCGGTATCTGTGAAATCGATCTGGAAGGCCATTACCTTCGTGTCAACGACCGCTTTTGTGAAATTACGGGGTATACGCGCGAAGAACTGCTCACCAAGCGTTTCCAAGACATCACGCATCCCGATGATGTCGTCGCCGATGTTGAAGCCCTTCGGCGCCAAGCTCACGTGGAATTCCCCTACAGGGTAGAAAAACGCTACATCCACAAGAACGGGCATATCGTGTGGATCGAGCTCAATGGTTATATCGTTCGCGACGAGCAGGGGCAGCCACTATTCGGGGTCGGTATCGTCCAGGACATTACCGAGCGTAAACAGGCGGAGGCGGCGCTACGAGAGGCCGACCGGCGCAAGGACGAATTCCTCGCCATGCTCGCCCACGAACTCCGCAATCCTTTGGCGCCCATCCGCAACGCCGTCACCATCATGCAGCGACTCGATGGCTCAGACCCCAAGCTGCACTGGGCGAGAGAAGTCATTGCACGACAGGTGAATCACCTGACGCGGCTGGTCGATGATTTGTTGGATGTATCGCGCATCGTGCAGGGAAAGCTGACGCTGCAAAAAACAGACGTGGATGTCGCCACCCTGATCGAGCACGCCGTTGAAGAAAGTCGACCCTTCATCGAACTTCGCCGTCATACGCTCACAGTTTCCGTACCGCCTGAACCGGTGAGGGTAAACGGGGACAACGTACGTCTGACGCAGGTCATTGCAAACCTGCTCGACAATGCCGCCAAGTACACGCCGGAAGGCGGTCGGATCTGGTTGCGCGCAACCCGTGAAAATGGAGAAGCGGTCATTTCCGTGAGGGATAGCGGCGAGGGAATCGCACAAGATTTGCTGCCTCATTTGTTCGACCTTTTCATTCAAGCCGAAAGCACCCTGGACCGCGCCAAGGGCGGCCTTGGATTAGGCTTGACCATTGTGCGAAACATCGTAGGCATGCACGGGGGGCGAGTGGAAGTGAGCAGTCAGGGCCCCGGCAAAGGCAGCGAATTCGTGGTGCGTTTGCCGACGTTGATTTGAGCATCGCTGGCCGGGGTAGCTCGAGAGTGAAAATCCCGCTTACCGGTAATACTTCCCGAACCGGTTCTCCAAAAAGTCTTCCAGCCGAAAGCTCTCCTGCTTCACGAAGCCTCGGTAGTGTTCAGGTTGGCTCAAGACCAGATCGACGATCGCGCAGACGGCGGATGCGGTGGTCACCTGTATGGCCGACCACAGCTTTCCATGGATCGTCTGAGGATAAATTTTTTTCACGTAGTTCTCTTCGTACAACTCACCGCGTTGCTTGCCGCTGACCGAGACGTAGATCAGCACTACGTCCTGCGCGGTCTTGGGGATCGCGTTTTCGAGGATGCGCTTGAGGGTTTCCCGGTCTTGGTTCAACTTGAGGTCGCGCATCAGGAAATGAATTTTCTCGCAGTGGCCGGGATAGCGCAGGGTCTTGTAGTTCAGCGTCTTGACCCGGCCTTTGTAGGTATCGGCTAAGGTGCCGAGGCCGCCCGAGGTGTTGAAAGCCTCGTAGAGTAGCCCGTCGATTTCGATGGTTTCGTAACCTTCCAGCGGCATCAGGACGACTTCGCGCCCGTCTTCGAGGCCATAGCAGAAATTGCTGTATTCGTTGATCAAGCCGTCGGTGGACCAGGTCAGCGAGTATTTAAGAGCGTTGCTGGGGTGCACCGGCAGCGCACCGACCCGTAGCTTTACGGTGTCGAGTTCCTTGAAGTGTCCCATCAGGTCGTTCGCCACGATGTTGACGAAGCCGGGTGCGAGGCCGCATTGCGGGACAAAAGCGGTTTCCGCGCCCTGGCTGAGGTCCTGGATGTAGCGGGTGACGGCGACGTCTTCGGTAAGATCGAAATAATGGAGACCCGTTTCACGGGCGTATTCGGCCACGAGCGGATTGCAGTAATACGGCAAAGCGGAGATGACTGCCTCGCATGGGTAATCCGACAAGGCATGGCGTAACCCGCTTCCTTGGATCGCCTCCAAGGTGAAGGTGGTCAGGTTTTGCCTGTCGACATCTTCGGTAGCCCGCTTCAGGGCGTTTTCGTCGTGATCGGCCAGATAGACGGCATAGTCGCCGGAGCGGGAAAGGAGACCGGCGATCAAGGAGCCGATAGTGCCGGCGCCGAGCACGAACACGTGTCGCATACGTTTTTCTCCGTGGAATGCCATACCTTCCCTTTGTCCGTCACTTAGGATATCGACGGCCGTCCTTCGGTTTCAGGAACAGCGCGTCCTTAAACCCAGCAACGGAGTTCAACCGCCTCGATGGCGTAGTAACGCCTCATCGCTTTCCGCCAATCGTTCTTCTACCGGTTTCAGCGGTCGGGTGCAACCGCTGCCTGCCCACTCGCACGGGAACCAGCTCACGGTCCTGTTCCTTTTCAATCCGAAGGATGCGGTGGCTTTCGCAAGCCGCATCGATCGCAAGGCACGGCCAGGGTGTCAGTCCCTCATGGCCGGGCGCGAAGTCGCCCGGCCTTTCTATCGGTTGGCCGCAGCTACGCCTTCGCCCTGCACCGAGGTGCGAATGACGTGGGCCGCCTGTTCCGGCAGGAAATAGTTGTAGATCGGGGCGGAATGGAGCGGATTGTCAGGCTCGTACGGAATATCGTACAGAGCGAAAAACCGCTCGGCCAGCGCCGGGCTCATTTCGCGGCGCGACACCAGTTCCAGGAGCTTCGCGTTCTCGATCACGGTTTCCAAATCCGCGCCGTAGGACTTCAATGCCTCCCGAATCCGTTGTGGAATCTCGCGGTTCCGTTCCGGCCGAGTAAACACCTGCAACAGCAAGCGATCGGTGTAATCGCCCGTCGGGGTCATGATGGCGACGCCTTCTGCTTCCAAGGTATGCATGAGCTTGGACAGGCCGACCGCGACCCGCCGTCCTTCTTCGAACCGCGTCGCCCGGATCGCAAGATGGTGGGCGGTATAGCCGTAAACGTGGTTCCAGTGCTGGATGATCTGGGTGGGATTATCGGCATCCGACTGATCGATGAACAGCCGCAGCACTTGCCCGTTTTCCAGGATCTTGTAAAGCACGTAGGCGTTCCAACCATCCTCGAACTGGTAGAAGTCCTCGCCTTCGACCTGTGAGGGTACATAGCCGTGATGGCGGCGCAGGTTCTCCACGACCCGTTCGGCGTCGCCACGTGCGGCTGAGCCGCAGCGGATCGCGAGATGATCGAAATGGACCGTCCAGCCAAAGCGCGGTGCGATTTTCAGTAAGGTCAGGTCGGCCTGGCTGTAAAGCAGCGATTCGACCGCCTTGACTGCTACGTAGACGTCGAACTGGCCGACCCAATCGCCGATCAGCTTCGCGTCGGCATCGCTAAGAAAACTGCGGGCACGGGCCAGCAGGCCATCCAGAAACTCGTGGGCGTAGGGATCCACATGCTCCATCGCGCCTGATAAGTCTTCTTCGAATGGCTTCGACCGCCGAGCGTCGCGATAGGCTGTCAGCAAGCCGTCGACGGTCTTGATCCCGTGAAAATAATGGCCAGCGGTCATCGGCTGCGGCTCTGCCTCGAAAGGCGTCAAGTCGATGCCGGCCATCCGGCCGTCGGGGCGCGGCACCAGAAGCTTGCCGGGATGATCCGGGTCGGCGCGGAGGGTGGTGGGACCCGCAAGTACTTCGCGGACTAGGTCGTGGGCAAGGTCATCGTGTAGATTGGACATTGCAGGACCTCTCAGCCTTTGTAGGAGATATGACTAGCGGCTGGACAGCGTCAGCCAAGCATTCGGCAACCGCCACCGCAGCTTGGGCTCGATTCCATGCGGAAAGGGATTGGGATGGATGCCGAATTTGGGTCAGAATACACCTTTAGACAGCCGAAGTCTCGGAAGGTTGAGGAACGCATCCGTTCGCCCGAACCTCTTCCTCCCGCCCCGAATCCAACCGGAACGAGGCGCTGCGCCTCGACAGGGAGTTGCCTATGCACACCTACGAAATCGTTTCCCGGAATCGACTGTTCGAGATTTTGCACCTTCAGGACGTCAATATCGGTAGCTACGCCGCCTATGAAGGCTGGCTGGAAGCTCCGAATGCTCCGCGTCTGAAATCGTACAACCCGGCCACGGGCGAGGTTATCGCCGAGGTCACGCTGTGTTCGGAAGCCCAGTATGAAACCGTGATGGAAGAAGCCAAGAGAGCTTTCGAGGAATGGCGCCTGGTTCCGGCGCCCAAGCGCGGCGAACTGGTGCGTCGAATCGGCGATGTGCTGCGCGAACACAAGGACGCATTGGGCAGCCTGATTGCCCTGGAAGCGGGCAAGATCAAGGCGGAAGCGGACGGCGAGGTGCAGGAGATGATCGACATGGCTGATTATGCCGTCGGGCTGTCGCGCATGCTATACGGCATCACCATGCCTTCCGAGCGCCCCGGGCACCGCCTGTACGAGCAATGGCATCCGCTCGGGCCGGTGGGCGTCATCACCGGTTTCAATTTCCCGGTGGCGGTGTGGTCTTGGAACGCCTTTATCGCGGCGGTGTGCGGCGATACCGTGGTGTGGAAGCCTTCCCCGAAGACCCCTCTTTGCACCGTGGCGGTTCAGCGCCTATGCGATCGAGTCACGGCGGAGATGGGGTATCCGGGTATTTTCTCCTGCTTCTTGCCGGAAAATCCGGAGCTGCTGGACCACTTCGTCTGCGATAGGCGGCTACCGCTGATCTCCTTCACCGGTTCCACGGCCGTGGGCCGCCAGGTCGCGGTGAAAGTCGCGGAACGGCTAGGGCGGAGTCTCCTAGAATTGTCCGGCAACAATGCCGTCATCGTCGACGAGACCGCCGACCTCGATCTCGCGGTCCGGGCCATTCTGTTTGGCGCCGTGGGCACGGCCGGCCAGCGTTGCACTAGCATTCGGCGGCTGATCGTCCACGAGAGCATCTATGACGAACTGATCGACCGTCTCGTCAAAGCTTACGCTCAGGTGCGGGTCGGTGATCCCCTGGACCCTTCGACCCTCATGGGCCCCCTCATCGACCAGACGGCGGTCGAGGCGTATCGCCAGGCCGTGGAAGAAGCCCGCCGTCAAGGCGGTGAAGTCCTTTACGGCGGACGGGTGCTTGAGCGGCCCGGCTGCTTCGTGGAACCCACGCTGATCCGGGCGGAAAACCACTGGGATGTTGTCCAGCGGGAAACCTTCGCGCCTATCTTGTACGTGATGAGCTACCGCCATTTAGAGGAGGCCATCGCCATGCAGAACGACGCGGCGCACGGTTTGTCCTCCGCACTGTTCACCCTGAATCTCCGAGCGGCCGAGCGATTCCTGTCGGCTTCGGGCAGCGACTGCGGCATCGCCAATATCAACGCGGGCACTTCGGGCGCGGAAATCGGTGGAGCATTCGGCGGCGAAAAAGATACCGGAGGCGGCCGCGAAGCGGGCTCCGATGCTTGGAAGATGTATATGCGGCGCCAGACCAACACCATCAATTGGGGTGAGGGCTTGCCGCTGGCCCAGGGTATCTCGTTTTTCGAAGCGGATCCTGGGCAAAAGCGGTAGTGGGGCCGGTCGAGTGCCGGGAACGGCTGCCGCCATTTCCCGGCTCATTTATTTCGGTATTCGAGCGAATGTTGATTGTGTCGGTGGGATAGATGCGCCCTCACGACCTTTTTGTAGCTTAGCGAGTTCGGCGCGCCATAACCCTTCGGACAACCCCGAATGGGTGGGTACGCCAAGCTTGTCCTGAGTCAGCCGAAGGGCCTACCCAAGCTCAGTCGAAGGATCTACCAAGAGGAGTCCTGGGACCGCCCCACACGAATGTCTCATCGAACGCAATCTGGAATACGGCTTTTTTGCCAGCACTCCTCAATGATTAGCGCCGGTTGGAAAGACGAGCGCATCCTGTACGCAATTGAACTTCGACGGCGGTGTGTTCTGCGTATCCTTGGTGCCCAAAGGTCCGCAGATGAAGGTCTGGTCGAACTGCTGCGTCACGATATGTTCCGTTGTGGGATTGCCATCGGCGTCCACGCTGGTCTTGTGTTTAAGGGTTCCGGCGATGTGGAACCCGTAGATTCCCGCTTTGTTGGGCCGGAAATAAATGTTGTAAACATTGGGCGTCCCGTGTTTCTGTTTCACGTTGCCGGCCGCATCGGGTTCGTTTTGTGCCGTTGGATAGATGCTTTTCTGTCTTTTCAGGACCAGCTTGCCGTTCTTCTCATCGTAGTACTGCACCTTCGCCGTAGTGAGCTTGACCTCGTCGCCGGCACCGGTATTGACGGGTTCCGTTTTGGCCGTATCGTGAGCCGCATCGGGGTGGAACGAGAGGGTCAGATTGATGCCGTTGACTTCACCCGTCCAGGCTGGCTCGTTGACGAAGCCCGTGGTGATCTTGAAAGTGCTCGGAACCCCGTTGCAGTCGGTGATGTCCACGCCATCCGCGTTGCCGCACAGGTAACGGGATTCGTGCGCGCTGCCGGTTTGCGGGAGCGTGGTGACGAGCGCGACGGCGCCTGCGAAAACGATGACTTTAGGATTTCTATTTTCGTTCCTCATTTCGAGATCTCTCTTGAATCGATCATTGAGAACGGGGGTGGCCGTAAGAAGGCGTCGGCAGAGAGCTGCCGGCCTTCGCGCGCCGCACCCTACCGGTGGATGTCGTACCGGCAACGGTCGCTGAGGCACATTCAATGCCAATGCCCGAAAGCCCCGTGTGGGCTGGCTTACGCGCAAGGAGAAACCGGCTAATCTGGGCGAAATCACTCAAGACGGTATGGCATATCGCGCATAGTGAATGCCTGTTTTGGGGCGATCGCGTGATTTGACGCAATCCTGCCGGGATCGAAAGGACGGACGCGAGCACTTAACGGCTGTCGGGCGTTTGGTTCGAATGTTTCCGCGACAACGCTTTGGCGGTGAACATGGCCAGATCGCAAAACAGCTCTTCCGCCAAAGCTTCCCGCTCGGCTTGCGGCCGCGCCAGCAGCGCTTCGACGCGGGCGAGCATCGCTTTCCGCTCCTTGGGCTCGGTTAGCGGCGAGAGCCGGTCGAAAAGCAGTCGATGAGCGGCTTTACGTTCCATCACCTCGATGCCGTCCAGAATCTGGCGGTGCGAGGTGCCTTCCCAGATCAGCAGGATCATTGCTTCCCGAAGCCAGCGTTCCACCCGCTGTTCGGCCAAGGTGCCGATTCCGCCGTGAACCTCCATTGCCCAGCGGGCGGTTTGGACTGCCAATTCGGCCGTCCAGTATTTGGCGAGATGCGCCATGAGGCGAAACAGATGGTAGCGTTCGGAATAAGGCGGCGTTTCCCGCCAGACCTCGTTCAAGCGTTCCACTGACTCCCAGGCGAGGGCGAAGGCCGCTTGTAGGTCCGTCCAGCACCGTTCGAATTGCCGACGCAGCAGCGGATGTTCGACGACGGGCTTGCCGAACGCGCGCCGGTTTTCCGCATAGCGCAGGGCATCGCACAGCGCACGCTGGACCAAGGCTGCGCCGGCAATGGCGTTCGCCACTCGGGAGATATTGAGCGCTTCCAGGATCAGGTAAATGCCCCATTCAGCCTTGCCGAGCAGAAAACCCTCGCTGTCCCTCAGCTCCACTTCGCCGGTCGGAACCGAACGCGTGCCGATCTTGTCCTTGAGCCGCCGGATGAAATAATTGAGACTCCCGTCCTCGCGGCGGCGGGGCAGCAGGAACAGCGCCAGCCCTCGAACGCCGGATGGTGCCCCCTCGGGCCGCGCCGCCACGACCGCGAGCTCGGCTCCGACATTGCTCGCGAAATATTTGTCGCCGGTCAGCCGCCATCGGTCTCCGGCGGGTTTCGCGATGGTCGCGACCGCCGCACCTAAATCCGAGCCGCCCCCAATCTCCGTCATCCAGGTCGCTCCCTGCCAGACGGCATCATCCTGGCGCAGGAGCAGCGGCAAGAAGCGTTCTCTCAAGGTCGAATCACCGTATTTTTCGAGCACTGCCGCTGTCGAGAGCGAAACCGTATAAGGGCAATACAGGCCCGGATCGTGGAAAGCCGTGATATAGCCCAGTTCATAAGCCGGCAGCATCGATCGTTCTTCGAAAGCCTGCCAAACCGCACCCGCCCGGTAGCCATGTTCGAGCATCCGCCGATAGTCGGGCGGATAGAGCATCTCGTCGATACGGTTGCCGAATTCATCGAACATGCGCAGCCACGGGGTTCCTGCTCTGTCGACCGCATCCGAGATCGGCCGGCCTTCCGTTTCCCACCAGGACGCATAATCCCGGAGGAACGTCGCCTCCGGACGAGGACCGAGCATCAGATTCAGGAACGCTGCCGGTGAACGGACGGGTTCAAGCATCATCGTTCGTCTCCTTGTTTGGGTATCCATGCGATGATCCGGAGCGGCGCGCCGCTGCCACCTTCGATCTTCATCGGCAAGGCTACCACCGCGGCTCCGGTCGCCGGCAATTCGCCCAGCCGGGCAAGGTTTTCGAAGATTGGAATGCCTTTCTCCGCGAGTATCCGGTGGGTCTCAAAATGCGTCGACCGACCGTAATCGATGCTTGCGGTATCCAATCCGACCGCTTTGACGCGGCGCTGTTCCGCCAGCCAGCGCGCGGCGTCGGGAGCGAGACCCGGGAAACGGAGTTTCGCTACCGCCGCCTCGCCTCGCTCGGCCGTACCCAGATACCGAAGGGGGTCCGGCCAAAACCGATCGTATCCCGTACGCAACAACACGATCGCCTGTTCGGGTATCCGTCCGTGGTCTTTTTCCCAGGCGGCGAAATCGTCGCGGCTCACTTGGTAATCGGGATTTGTGGTGGCCTTGGACGAGACATCGACGAGCACGGCGGGACCGGTTAGCCGCTCGAGCGGAACCCAGTCAACCGGGAGGCCGCGTTCGAAAAAATGGCTCGGGGCGTCCAGATGCGTTCCGCCGTGCTCCGCCGCCTGGAACTGATAGGCTTCGTAATGAAAGCCTTTCTCGGTCGTGCCGACGAACACGGGTTCCAGATGGAAGGGTAGCGACGTCGGCCAGTACACCGTCTTATCAGAGAACGAATGGGTGAGGTCCACCCAGCGGCCGGAAGACCACAGTCCGTTCGGTGACGCACAGCTCGCCAAGACCAGCAGAAACGCCGGTATGGTCAGGCGCTTCGCAAGGAGGGTAGTCCAGATGAATGGGAATCGAAGGGTATCGCGCATGGTTTGGTACCTCGATGATCTTTGCGGATCGTCTCTTGACGGCAATTGACCTGGATACCATGATTGGAAACCAGGGACAGCAGGTTTGTAGACTGCTCTTCTTCACGTTGTTTGGGAAGGGATTCCATGAACGAGTCATCATCCATTTCCGTTGCCGGGTCGGGTGCGCCCGACCGCAAGCGAGACCGATCTCTCCATCCGATAAAGCGGGCCCGTCCAGCGACGATAGGAGAATGGCCCTTACGCGGTGGGGAAGGCGGCACGATTCTGTGTTTCTCATCGCGCGTTCGCGACTCTCGCGCCATTGAGCACCCTGCGATCTCCCTCGACTTATGAAAAGGCAGCCTGAAAGCGGGGCTTTCGTGGGCGATCATGCCCCGCGAGGAAACGATCGGGAGCCGGCATCGAGGCAGCGATTGGCTGAGATGAAGACGGGGCCGGCCCAAGCCGGTCCCAGCGTCGCCCGCTTCGACCCATCATCGCTCGGCGATATGTGCCGCGGTTCGGTCACCGTTCTCGACACCATCGAGGATATCGAACATTACCGCGAAGCCATCGAGGAACTGGCGGAGAAAACCGCTCATCCCAACCCGTTCTACGAGCCCTGGTATTTTTTGCCCTTGCTCAACGTCTCGCAAAAGAATCGGCGATTGTGTTTCCTATTGGTCCACGGGACCGATGACGACGGCTCGGGGACGCCCGATACTCTGATCGGTTTTTTCCCGTTCGAGCAGAAACGCCTTCATCCCCTGTGTCCGCTGAGTTGCCTGTGCCCGTGGCGGGATACGTTTTCTTGGACGCTGCGTCGCACGCCGCTGCTCCGCGCTGGAGCGGTCGGCAACACGCTCGCGGTGCTGGGCAACTGGCTGGTGAGTCGGCGGTATGCCCCGAAAATTCTTATCCTCGACGACCTTCCCGACGGCAGCATGATCGTCGACGCGGTCGAGCGTTGGTTCGCGGGGGACCCGCGGTTGTGCCATGCGCTTGAAATCCACGAATCTCACCTCTACCGCCGACAATCGGATGCCGAAACGTATTTGGCGCGCGTGCTGTCGGGCAAGCGCCGCCGGCATCTGAGGCGCCTGCGCCGCCTGCTCGAGGAGCTGGGACCGGTGCGGGTCGCCGATGTCGACGAATGCGAGGATATCGACCGGTTGATCGACGAATTCATCGCCCTGGAATCCAGCCAATGGAAAGGCAAGCTCGGCACCTCTATGGCGTCTACGCCAGAGGGCGCGGCGATCGCCAAGTCCGTTCTCAAAGAAGCGTATCGGCGCAATCGGCTTTCGCTACTCACCCTCCGGGTTGACGACAGACTGGTCGCGGCGCGCAGTGCCTTCGTCGCGCCGCCCGGCTGTTTCGGGTTCAAGATGGCGTACGACGAGAGTCCGCCCTATGCCCGCTGCGGTCCGGGTTTCTTGCTGGACCTCGAGGGGATTCATCGCCTGCACGACAATGCCAACCTACTGGGTGCCGGAATCGAGTGGTTGGACAGCTGCGCCGCCGAAACGGCGGCCCTGCCGCTCAGCATGAGGACGGAAGCGTTGAGGCTGCATCGTTATCTGGTCGCCGTGCGCGGCGGGGTCGTCGAAATCGTAACCCGCCGGTATGCACAGGTCGTCAAGGTGCTACCCTGGAGAATGCGCCGGCTGTCGGCGTTTTAGACGCCGATGTCTTCCCGCCGCAATTCCGGAAGAGCCTCGATGAAGCGAGATATGAGCTGAATACAGGCGGGTCGTTGCGCCCGTCGACGACAAGGACGCGCGACCGAAGCGGTTCCTCTTCGCCCCTGAAGGGTTGGTGATCGTCGATTGAGCTTAGCCGGCTCGAAGGTTTGAGTCGGCTCTAAGGCGGAGCGACCGAGATGCTTTATGAGTTGCGATCTTCGTCCCCGGCACAACTCATTTTCAGATCGTCGTGCGATCATGGCTTTCGTAGCCCGGTTCTTGGGAGTCCATTTCAGACGACAGATCCTTCTCGATCAAATACAAGAAGCTGTCAAATACCTGTAGTAGGACACCGCAGATCGACAGCGCGAACCAGGCGAAAATGACGAAGCCGTAATGCAGCGGCGCAACGAAAATCTCCTCCATGAACCAGAAGGTGTGGCCCCATTCGTTGTAACCGACGTTGGGCAGCAGCGTGAACGGGCCGACCACGGAAAAGAGGTAGGGTACGGACAACCCTTTGGCGAAATAAGGCAGGCGCGTCTTGGCGTATAAAAAAGCCCCCCAGCCCGTGATGATGTACACGGGATAGCTCATATAGAACACGATGATGTGATTCGGTGTGAAGTCGGTATCGCGCACCACCGTCTGGTGCCAGGTCGCATCTTGTTCGGTGAAGAAGCTTGTTCCCCAATAGAATGCCCATCCGTAGGCGGCCAGCCAGATGAGGTGCGTCAGGTTGCGGCGCAGTTCCTCGCGCGGGGACAAGGACACTAGGCCGCGATCGCGGGTCTTCCAGGGCATTTCCGGTAGGGTGTTATCTTTCGCCCTGGACAATGCCGTTTCGGTCTTGATGAAATGGGCCCAGTATCGCTCCAGATTTCGATCGCGACTACGCCACAGCCATCCCCACAGACCTGCGGCCACGAGCGTTTCCACCACGATTTCCACGTAGAAGAGATTCATCCAATAGGTCTCAAACTCCGGAGAGAAAGCGTCCAGCCCAGTCGACCACGCGTAAGCGCCTTCGTACCAGCGAGCCGCTAGGTATACGCTCGTATAGCCTGCCAACACGATGGCCAGTCGACTCCAACTGAACAAAGGTGGTTCGTTCGGGGTGGCCAAGGTTTCGGTTTGTTTCGATGTCGTCACGAGCCCACCGTTCGGCGGTTCGAAAGTTCTTAACTTGGACCCCGGCGTTTGAAAAACACTCCCGAACTTGATTAATCAGGCCCGTAAATACCCTCCTGGAATTTACGGGCTGCCGCCCAGGCCGGCACACGTCCAGCCTGGGCTCATGCGGCTTGTTACCGCGTCGAGGCGTCCCATGCCCGGATTAAGCCGGCCGATATTGATAGGCCGGGTCAATGAAGCACTTTCAGCACCACAAGGGAGATGTCGTCGTCGAAGGGGCGACCGCGGCAAAAGTTTCCGAGTTCGTCGACGATGATCTGGATGAGCTCTTGAGGGGACGCTTGAGCGTGTTCGACTACCAGGTCGCAGAGGCGGGCTTCGCCGAAAAATTCTCCTTGATCGTTCCTGGCTTCGGTAACCCCGTCGGTATAGAGAAGCACGGTATCGCCCTCGTTCAGGGCGAGCGTTTTTTCTTCAAAATCCACGCCCTTTTGAACGCCCAGGATGAGCCCGTCGGCGTCCAATTCCATGCAATTCCGGGTGCCTTTGCGCACCAGCAGCGGCCGATTGTGCCCCGCGTTCGCGTATCGGATACGGCGGGTACTGGCATCATAGCTCAGATAAAACATGGAGATGAAGAAGTTGGCGCGGTTCAAATCCTCGAACAGAAGGTCGTTCAAAGCCGCCAGCGTTTTTCTGGCGCCGTGACGTAACCGTGCTTGGCCTTTGGTCATCCAGTGGGTTCCCAGCTTTAGGATGCTTCGGGTCTCGGCCATGATCAGCGCGGCGCCCACCGAGTGTCCCGACACATCGGCGATCACCACGTCGACACCTTCCTCGGTATTGAAGTAGTCAAAATAATCACCGCCGACATGGGCGGCGGGCAGACAATATCCCGCGATCAAAGCGCCGGGTAGGTGCAGCGGAGCCTCCGGCAAGAGGGACAGCTGGAGCTGCATCGCGATCTCCATTTCGTGGCGTTCTTCCTCGATGCGCCGCAATGCAGTGACGTCGGTTTGGGTGCCGATGAAATGCGTTACCCGCCCATGTTCGTCTCTCACCGGAGAGATGATGAGCTCGTTCCAAAACGGTGTGCCGTCCTTACGGTAATTCTTCAGCGTCAAGTGGCAATCGCGCTCTTCCCGAATCGCCTTCCGAATTTCCTCCACCGCTTTCGGATCGGTGTCCGGTCCTTGCAGAAAGCGAGGATTCCAGCCGATCACTTCGTCGCGGCTGCGGCCTGTCATTTGGATGAAAGCGGGATTGGCATAGATGATGGGGTTTCCTGGCTGATGAGGATCGGTGATGATGATGCCCACGCTGGATGCTTCGATCGCCCTATCCCGAAGTCTCAGGGCATCTTCGAAGCGTTTGCGTTCGGTGATGTCGTGATCCACCCCACGCCACTTGAGTAAGCTACCCCGGCGATCGGAGAGCGGGATGCCGGTGGACTCGGTGAACACTTCGCGGCCGTCCTTGCTCCGATAGCGGTTGACCAGGCGAAAAAAAGGCTGTTCGCGAGCGATCAGTCTCGGCGCCAGTGCCGCGCAGCGTTCCCTGTCTTCCGGGAAAAAGAGATCGTAATAGGGCTTTCCGATGATTTCCTCGACATCGTAGCCGAGTATGTCTTTCACCGCTTCGCTGGAGTAGGTATAGCAGCCGTTGGCGTCCTGTTCCCAGATCCATTCGCGGGTCATATCAGCGATCTGGCGGAACCTGGCTTCGCTTTCTCGCAAAGACTCTTCCGCGACTTTGCTTTCGGTGATGTCCTCGATCATGTCAACGGCGAACTGGAGTTCGCCTCTGAAACCGTAGATCCCGGAAACGATCTTGCGGACCCAGACCGTTGTCCCGTTTTTGCGGATGAAGCGTTTGTCCAGGCTGTAATGTTTGTACTGCCCTTCGATCAGCCCCTTGAACCGCTCAACGCTGATCTGGTAATCCTCCGGGAAGCTTAAGTCGAAGATCACCTTACCGTGCAGTTCCTTGGCGCTAAAACCCAGCATTTCCTGGAGGGCGAAATTGCACTCCCGGATACGCCCCTCCCTGTCCAGGAGCGCGATGCCTATACCGGCCTTTTCGAAGATCGTCCGGAAGCGGGCTTCGCTTTCCCGCAAGGCGATTTCGGTGAGCTTGCGTTCGGCGATTTCGGCGCGCAGGGTTGCCCCGGTCGCTTCCAGGGCGGAAGTTTGTGTTTTCAACCGCTTTTCAAGGTCTAAATGACTTCCCCGCAGCGTTTCCTCGCTTTGTCTCAAGGCGGCGATGGCCTGATCCTTTTCGCGGCAGATTTCGATCAGGCGCCGATTGGTCCGTGCCAAACTCTCGTTGAGCAATCTGAGTCGCGCGATAGTCTCGTCATTGCCGAGTGGCGCTCTCTCGAAAGGCGCCAGCGCCTCCCGAAAAAACTCCTCCGCCTGCAACTCGAGATCCACGCCTTCCCCCAGCGACGCGGCATCAGCGGAAAAGTCCGTGAGCACTTGCTCGTGAATTTCAGCCAGAGCGGAAAGACTGAGGTTTTCCGCGATGGCCTTGCGTCCCAGCCGGTAGGCCCGCAGCAGAGGGTTCCCCTCTACGCCGGCCAAATAATCCCGCAATGCCGCAGCGTACTGTGCTGCAAGCTCGCTGTTGACCGTTATGTCATTCATAGTTTGACTCCGAGACGCTGCCGCGCGGCGTTTGGTTACCAACACGCCGCATCGTGACGGGACGAAACGATCGTCTGGCTTATTGGACTCGCGAACCGGCACCCAATTCAATCGGCCCCGCGGATGGTCGGGCAGGAGGCTGGCCGGGATTCATCGCACCCATTTGACCATTCTGACGGTCGTGCCCTTGCCGACCTCGGACACGATCTCGAACTCGTCCATCAGGCGCTTGGCGCCCGCGAGGCCCAGCCCGGCTCCGCCGCCCGTCGAATAACCCTCCTGCATGGCCAACTCGATATCAGAGATGCCCGGTCCTTCGTCACGAGCGAGAACCAGAATGCCTTTCGCATCGTTCTTTTCGATAACGTCCAGAACGATTTCTCCTTTTCCAGCGTATTGAAGGATATTGAGCGCCACTTCCGAGATGGCCATGGCGATAAAGCTTTGCTCGACCGACCAGAAGCCCAGCCGAGCGGCCAAAGATCGCGCCTCGCGCCGGGCAGTCAGGATTTGCGCTTCGGAATCTATGGGTATGCGTATGCTGTCGGTCATGAACGCGCTGGTCCGTTCACTTGAATCATTCATATCGAAGTGAATTCCTCCTTTGGCTCGGTCCGTAGAGGCGAAGCGTTCACGGCCCGAGCAATCGGATTATCGTCCGCTATCCCGACCGGCGATGCCAGCATGAGTGGATTTTTGCAGCTGCGCGTTCTATCCGCGGCGGATCAACGCCGCCAATATGAATCCGGCAATGACGTTCCCGCCAATACTCACGAGTAGCTCCCGATTGAAAAAAGCCTGTGGTTGCATCTTGCTAAGTTTGGGATTTTTGTGCTTGACCGTGAACTCGACGGTTCCTGCGGCGATGCCTCGCGCAATTGCCTGTACCCGCTCGAGAACTTCGGCCTCGGTATGCAGGGCGGGATGGTATTTGATCAGAAAGGTTCCCGTGGTGATGTTCGGTTCGGCGTGATAGATTCCCTTTGCCCGATCATCCTTGAGAAGGCTTTGCTTGAGCACCTCGGCCAGAGTCCGCTTGTTCTTGATCAATGGCACCCGGATGCGGATTCGGGCCGGAACCCTGTTGTGAACGATGGCGATCGTTTCAGGCATTGCGTGCCTCTCGAGCCAAAATTAAAGATAGATGTGTTTTGGGCGTGCTTAATCCTCAGACACGAAAACGCTTGAAGAATGCCGCACGAGGCTCGGCAGTCGACGGGTGGAATCCGGGGACGCCGCACTCTCGGACAGTCTGTCGCGCTGTTCCGCAAACGCGCGAGCCTGCTCAGCATCGCTCAGAGCCGTTCCGAGCGGGCGTTTTCCCCGAGCTTTTCGACTTTGTTCAAGACAGTCTTGTCGAAAGGGTACTCGAGCTCGCTGGGATAAGCTCTAAATCGCCGAACCGGTGAAACAGGGTGATCGGTCTTTCTCGGATCGGTGCGGCGATATTTCGCCCGGCCACGCCCGTCGTCCGGAACGACGTGTTTCTATTATGCATAAAAAAAGCCGGGGTTCTTCAACTCCGGCTTTTCAAGCGCGTCGAGCGTATAGTTGGCAAGCGTTCATTGCCCGTCGTTCTTGTTGATTCGTTCGTAGTTCTTCAGGCAGAACCCGATGGCTCCGCCGGTTGTGCCGAAAAAGACCAATGCCAAGAAGATTTCAACGCTCGTCATGACGACCTCCCATTGTTTGCGTACATACGGTTAGTATCAGTATTGTCGCGATCGTTCATTTTTAATAATAAGGATTTCTTATGAAATAAATCAGAAAGTTTAATAAATTGTCATAAATATCTTTGGAATGAGTAGATTAATTCCTTTTAGTAAACAATTTAGATAAGGACATCGGGCGGCTGCTCGAAGAATCCGGGCACCAGCGATTGCTTCGGCCGAACACCGCCGGCGCCGCAGCGTCGGCGCAAGACTCTAACTGCAAATTCGGAATCGTTTGATTCGGGCCATTTCCGAGTCGCGCGCCGTACCGAGCCGACGCATCGCGGCAACAAGCCGCGTGAGCCCAGGCCGAGCGTGTACCGGCCTGCGCGGCAGCCCGTAAATACCAGGAGGTTATTTACGGGCCTGATTGAGATTTCGCAAAAAGGTCAGAGTCGGACGTCGGGCAGACGATGTTTGGTCACCAACGAATCTCACTACCATCGTACCGAAAGAAACGGCCGGTATCGGCCAACGTGAACGCGGCGATGCGCTCGCGCATGACGCGCACGCTTTCTTCCGCCGACAGAGGCGCGTCGATGCCACCCATACGCGTGCGTACCCAACCAGGGTGCAGCAAAAGCACTCCGATGCCGAGCGGCTTGAGTTCCAGCGAGAGTCCTTTCATCACGGCATTCAAAGCAGCCTTGCTGGACCGGTAGAAGTAACTGCCGGGGCTCGTGATCTCAGAAATGGAGCCCATATGACTGCTGATCGCCACCACTAGGCGCTTCTCGCTGCATGCCAGAGATTCGACAAATGTCTTGGTCAGGCGCAGCGGGGCCATGGTGTTGACCTGAAAGGTATAGGCCCAGTCCTCGTAATTGAGAGGTGCGTTCAGCGGCAGAAACTTCTCGGGATAGACGCCGGCGTTGTTGATCAGGATATCAATGGGCGTTTCTTTGAGTTCCTCGGCCAAGGCAACGATTTGCCCGACGTTGGTCACGTCCAGTCGATACAGGCGCACCGACCGATAGCGGTCGGCCAGTTGCGCCAATTCGACCGCCTCCTCGGGATATCGGCAGGTGGCGAACACCCGCCATCCGGCCTCGGCGTATTGGCGGACCCATTCCAGCCCCAGTCCGCGATTGCTGCCCGTGATGAGAATGTTGGCCATGATGCACGACACTCCAGTTGCTACAAGAAATCGGACGACAAAATTTCCTCCACTGAGACCACGGAATCCGTAGACGGTTCGCAGCTAGATATAACGAGTGAAGCCACCAAGCAAGCGAAATCCCCGATGAGGACCGGAGCGGTGTGCCTGCGCGGCCGTGAACCAGAAAAGCGGGGTAGATGTGGAACGGGAAGGCGGCGAGCGGATGCGCCAACACAGCCGTAGGACGGCGGCCAATAGACCGCTTTGGGACCTGTCCAACTGGTCCGAAGCCGGACACGCAGGCGCTTCTCGATCATGCTCGGGCCAGTCCTTTCACGTGGGTAAGGCAGGCTATTCCGGTCTACACCGGGACGATACGGTGCGTCGAGACAAAGCTTTTGTCGGCTGGCGCTCTAGTCTTCGATCAGCCCGCTGATGGAACCGCCGATGTGGATCTGGCGGATGGCCTCCGCGAACAGCGGGGCGATCGGGATGACCGTAAGCTTGGCACGGACCGTTTCAGGAGGAAGCCGGAACGCTGGAACGCTGTCGGTCACTACGAGGCTGTCCAAGGCCGGATTAGAGATGACCTTCGCGGCCTCGCTCACGAACAGTCCGTGGGTCACGGCGACGTGCACGGCTGTTGCCCCCTGTTCCCGGCAGGCATGGGCAGCGCGGGCTACGGTGCTGCCTGTGCTGATCAGATCGTCGACGATGATGACGGTCTTGCCGCGCACGTCCCCGACCACAGCCGCGCCGCTTACCGCTTCGTCGCTGCGGTATTTCTCCATGAGGGCGCTGCCTACGGTGGCGCCTAGCCGCCGGGCGAGCGTGCGGCGGAAACGTTCCGCCCGCTTCAGTCCGCCCACGTCCGGCGAGACCACGGCCACGTCTCCCTCGATCCGGGTACTGAAATGCTCGACCAGGAGTTTCCCGGCCTCAAGGTGGTCCGTTCGGCAGCGAAAAGCGTTCTGAAAGCCTGCCAAATCGTGTACGTCGAGCGTGATGACCCGATCCGTGCCCACAGCCTCGAACAATTGCGCGACGTAGCGTAGCGTGACCGGTTCGCGCGGCCGGGTTTTCCGGTCCGCGCGTGCATACGCGAGGTACGGCACGACCGCGGTCACGCAAGCGGCGGAGGCATCGTTCAGCGCGCCGATCAGGAACCACAGGCGGCAGAGTTTGTCGTTGACGGACTTGCCGGGCTCATCGTAGATCGATTGCACCACGAACACGTCGCAGCCCCGAACGCTTTCCGCTGGATAGGTCTTGTGTTCGCCGTCCTCGAAGTCCTTTTCCTCGACTTCGGCCAAGCTCACGCCTAAGGCCCGGGCAATGTTTTCACCGAACTCTCGGCTTTCGCTTAAGGCGAACAAGCGAAGGGGACTGCGGTTCATCGGCGCAGGTATTTCAAGAACCAATCGCGGGCGAGTTCCTGCACTTTTTCCAGCTTGCCGGGTTCCTCGAACAAATGGGTTGCTCCTGGAACGATCTCCAGCTTGTGCACGGCGTACAAACGCAGAGCCGCCTGGCGATTGAGTTCGATGACCATGTCGTCGTGGCCGCCGACGATCAGGAGGGTCGGCGCCCGCACTTCGGGCAATTGCTCTTCCGCCAAATCAGGTCGTCCGCCGCGAGAAACCACGGCCGCGACCTTTTCGGGGCGTTCGGCCGCGGCCCGAAGCGCCGCCGCTGCGCCGGTGCTGGCACCGAACAATCCGATGGATAACCCGGATGTCAACTCGTATTGGGTGGCCCAGTCGATAGCGCCCACCAGCCGTTCGGTCAAAAGTCGGATATCGAACCGGAACTGACGGGTATATTGATCAACGTCATGTTCTTCGGCGGTGAGGAGATCGAACAACAGAGTGGCCAGATTGGCGCGATTGAGAAAATCGGCGACCGCCCGGTTGCGAGGGCTGAATCGGCTGCTCCCGCTGCCGTGGGCGAAGATGACGAGTCCGACCGACTGGTCCGGAATGAACAGCGAGCCGGACAGGGTCACGCCCTCACGTCCTGCGGGGAATTCAATCGAATCCGAAGGGGTGGCATCTTCCATCATTTGCTCTTCCTGACAAAAGGTCTCGTTACGACAGGGGTTCTCCCCAGGATCGAGCCAGAATCTCCCGAACTTCGTCGTCGGTCGTTTGGGAAAAATCCCGGTAGGCTTGGCCGACGGCAAAGAATGGCGTCGGGGTCGTCAGGCAGACGACGTCGTCCACTTCGGCGCGCAGGCGTTCCAACGTGTCCGTAGGCGCGACCGGGACGGCGACCACGATGCAGGCCGGGTTTTTCCGGCGTAGGGCGGCGAGGCCGGCTCGGATGGTCGCTCCCGTGGCGATGCCGTCGTCCACGACGATGATGCAGCGGTTCTCGAGTTCGGGATACGGGCGATCGCCGCGGTAAAGCCGTTCGCGGCGTTCCAGTTCCTGACGCTCGTTAGCGGTGACCTGCTCGATGATTTCGCCGCTGATTCGGTAGAGCGAGATCACGTCGCGGTTCAGCACCGAGGCGTCTCCGCTGGCGATAGCGCCCATGGCCAGTTCCGGATTGCCGGGCGTTCCCAGCTTGCGCACGATCAAAAGATCCAAGGGCGCATTGAGCGCCCGGGCGACCTCGTACGCGACCGGCACCCCGCCGCGCGGGAGGGCGAGTACGATCACGTCGCAGCGCCCGGCGTAAGCGCGTAGGGCCTCAGCCAGTCGGCGCCCAGCGTCGGTGCGGTTTTCGAACAGTGTGTCCATAGAACGTCCAACGCTTGAAAACACGGGATTTCTTTCCCGATTCCCGGCATGTGTTCCCGCCTTAGCAAGGCTCTGATTCAGATCTCCGTCGGAAAAGAGACAGTACCGCCGAGTAGATCAACCGCTCTTTCTCAATCCGTTGGCGGAGGGCAAATGCGTATTCAGAGCTTTCTTACGATATTTCCGGGCGCTCTCCATCAAGCCAAGCGCTAAGTTGTTCCGCGGCAGCGTGGAGTTTTTCCCGCAGCGCCTCGATCCGCTCCTTTTGTTCGATGCGGGTCGCGGGCCACGCTTCCAGCCGGTCGAGTTCGGCTTGCCATTCCTGCATTTGCGTTTGGAGTTCGATCAGGCGGTCTTGTTCTGTACTCATGGCGGTTTTCGATGATTTCATTTCAACTAGAAGCTCCGCTTTTCAGGAGCTTCATGAACTCCCGCATGAACGCAGGGAGATCCGCGGGTTGTCGCGACGTGACCAGATTGCCGTCCGTCACCACTTCCCGGTCTTCGTAATGGCCTCCGGCCAGCTTCAGTTCGTCTGCGACCGAGCGATAACAGGTGGCGCGCCTATCCTGCAGCACCCCAGCGGAAATCAGGATCTGCGGCCCGTGGCAGATAGCCGCCACCGGCCGGTTGTTCTGCATGAAAGCCCTGACGATAGCCACGGTAGACGGTTCCTCCCGTAGCGCGGCCGGAGCCTTGCCGCCCGGGAGCAGAAGGGCGTCGTAGTCTTCCGGGGCGATTTCCTGCAGCCCTCTGTCTACTGTTACCTCGTAACCGTGCTTCCCGATGAGCTTTCCGGATTTGTTGGAAGCGATCTCGACTGGAATGCGTTCTTCTTTCAGCCGGTAATAGGGCACCAGAAGTTCGACATCCTCGAAATAATCGGAACTGAGTATGAGGACTTTCATCCGGCGTGCCTCTTTAGCTAGTGGATCGCTTCTTGCCTTTCGGTTGGCGGCGGTTGCGTGGTTTCGGTCTCGGCCGCGGGGCGCGGCGGCTGGATGGCTTCAGGACGATGACCATGACCGGCGGTGTTGCTGGTTCTACCCATGAGCGGTTTGTTGGTCACGGCCCGGAGGAGCATGCCGGAACCCGCCAGGCCCAGAACGGCGGTGAGTGGACTCGTATGTCGCAAGGCATTGATCGCCAGGGTGGTTCCGGTTGCGCCGACGATCAATCGCGTGGCCGGCGCCCAGTTTTCCTGCAGGATGTCCGGGCGTATCCGGCGGCGCGGAACCCCGCCCTGAAGCTCGGGAATCTGCTCAGCGGTCTCATGCGGCTCGAGCCTGTCTTCGACCCCCTTGACGCCGCGCACCGACGCTACGCACCGGTAGAGCGGCTTGCGCTCGTGAGCCAGAATCGGACCGGAGAGTGTGACAATGCCGTCCTGCACATTCACATCGATGGCTTTCGGATGGGAAACGACCCGTCCCAGGTTGGAGCGTACGCGCTCGACCAGCAAGTCATCAGAGACCGGTTCGTCCGTCAGCCATGAGTTGAGTTCCGCGACCACTCCGACCGCGCGGTTCCGAAGATCACGCAAGGCTACCTGAAGGGCGTCGTCCAATCGATTCAAGGTGCTTATCGTTTTGTCGCGGAGCACCGCCCGGCGATACCGTCCTCGATCGGGATCGAGCAAATACATCACTGCGGCACCCAACGCCGCTCCATACAGTGCTGAGTTCCTTTTCATGGCATCCTCCTCGAAAGCTGATCCAAGCTTGGCTCGCCTGATTAATGAGACACCTCTCCCCGAAGGGAGTTGCAGAGAAGCGTTAGCGAAATGAGATCGGCGAGCGAGCAGAAGGCGGGAGCCGCCGAGCGCAGCTAAATGCGGGCGGGCATAGGTTTTCGTCTCGGGCGGCGGCTAGTAAATCGTTTCAGGGCGTTCTTTTCTCGGGTCGGCGCTGGGCCGATGCCATCCAGACCACCGATCCGGCGCCGAACAGCCATAGAATCGAAGGTTCCCGTACGGTAGACGGCGGGAATCTTGGAATACTTTATCGGCGCAATTGGAACGGAATACGCCACATGTGGCACGGTGACGGGAAAAGTCGACAAGAGCCGGACAATTCAGCATTATGATTCAAGGCGCGAGCTAGTCGCTGTGGACGGAACCCTTTCTCGCTTTCGTGCAGCAGGCCGAGCCCGGAGATAGGCCGTTTCGCATTACGATGTCTTTAATAGGAGTGAGCATTATGACGGACCGTGTCTACAAATTGATCGAGATCGTCGGCACCTCGCCGCACGGAACGGACGAGGCCATTCGGAATGCGATAGAAAAAGCGTCGAAAACGGTCAAGAACTTGGACTGGTTCCAAGTGATCGAAACGCGGGGTCAAATCGCCGATGGCAAAATTGCCCATTTCCAAGTGGTACTGAAGGTTGGTTTTCGGGTCGAGGATTAATTTGCCTGATTCATGGACAGGGAAATCTATGTTGTCGTTCGCCGTCGAACGTTTTCTAATTTAGGCAATTCATATGGTTTTTAAGCCCAGATTTTATTTTCTCGCAGGGTTCCTGTTTTGTGTCGGGCTGCTCGCGGCGGCTCTTTATTTTCAATTTGTCGGTGGACTGGACCCGTGCCCGCTTTGTGTGTCCCAGCGCATCATGGTTTTCGCTGTGGCCTTGGTGATGCTGGTGGCGGTGCTGCACAACCCGAAAAGGACGGGCGTCAAGGTTTACGCGATTCTGGGGTTCATCATGGCGGTGCTGGGCGGATCGGTCTCGGCCCGTCATGTCTGGTTGCAACATCTGCCTCCGGAGGAAGTGCCGGCCTGCGGTCCGGGACTTGAGTACATGTTCCAGTATTTTCCCTTGACCGAAACTCTCAAGGCGATGCTGAGCGGGACCGGGGACTGCGCCAAGGTTGATTGGACCCTGCTCGGACTTAGCATGCCCGCCTGGGTGTTGATCAGCTTCGTCGTTTTGGCGCTGCTCAGCCTCAGCCAATTGTGGAACCGTTCGGAGACACAGGAGTACCGAAAGTATTTTTCGAACAAAGGCGAACTGCCTTTTCGTTTTCGTTGAACGGGGTTCGCGCAATGCGGGCGTTCTCGTCGGAGGTCTACGCGGGATTCGTCCGTCGTCACGCCGGGAAGGCTGTCACGAAAAGGTCATATCGATGACGTACATTGAGCGATCATCCGGAAGAGTGGCTCTCGAGAATGTCTGCGGTCAATGTACTTGTTGTCGAAGATGAAGACGCGATTCGTGAAATGCTCGGCTTGGTGCTGGAGCAGGCCAATTTCGTCGTCAGAGCCGTTGCGGATGCTCACCAGGCGCAAGCGGCCTTGAGCGAATCGCAGCCCGATCTGATCTTATTGGACTGGATGCTGCCCGGTTTGAGCGGAGTCGAATGGGCTCGGCGTCTCAAGAAAGACAGGCAGTACGGCGACGTGCCCATCATCATGATCACCGCTCGTGGCGAGGAGGAGGATAAAATAAAAGGCTTGGAAGTAGGGGCTGACGATTATGTCACCAAGCCGTTCTCACCCCGCGAACTCATCGCTCGGATTAAGGCCGTGCTTAGGCGCAGCAACAAGTACGGCAAGAGCGGAAGAATCGAGATCGGCGGGATTGTATTGGATGTCGATGAGCATCGGGTTAGCATCTCCGACAAGCACGTCGTCCTGAGTCCAACCGAGTACCGATTATTGGAGTTTTTTCTCACCCACCCTGGCAAGGTCTACAGCCGCAGCCAGCTGCTCGACCAAGTCTGGGGGCGAAGCTCGTTCATCGAGGAGCGCACGGTGGATGTTCATATCCGGCGCCTGCGTAAAGTTCTGGCTGAACATAATCGTGAGGAGTTCATCCAGACGGTACGCGGGTTCGGGTACCGCTTTTCTGAACAAACCTGATTCATGGCTAGCCCTTGGCGTTCGGAATTCTCCTATCTTTTCTTGGCGCTGTTGGTAGGCGCGTTTCTCGGAAAGGTCCTCAACAGTTTCGCTGTCGCGCTCTGGTTCAGTCTGCTGGCTTATTTGGCACGGCACCTTTTTTACGCCAATCGACTGCTGGTTTGGCTGCGTAGCGGCAAAGCCGGTCAACCGCCGGTGGGTAACGGGATTTGGGAAGAAATCTATTATCTCATCTATCGGTTGCGACGGCGCAGCAAGCGCCGCAAGAAGCAGCTCGTCCGCATGCTCGAGCGGTTCCGTACCGCCACGGCGGCTTTGCCGGATGCCACCGTGGTGCTTGGGCCGCGCGACGAAATCGATTGGTTCAACGAGGCGGCCGAGCGTCTTCTGGGCTTGCGCCGGGGAGATATTGGTCAACCGATCGGTAATCTGCTGCGCCACCCGAGTCTCAGACTTCACCTCAAGAACCCTGATCATCGTGCCACGGTTAGCATCCCGTCTCCGGTAACCGAAAATATCCAGCTGGACATTCGCATCGTGCCCTACGGGGAGGACCTGCGCCTCCTGGTCGCGCAGGACGTGACGCAATTGCGTTTCATGGAGCGCGTTCGAAGCGATTTCGTGGCGAATGTGTCCCACGAGTTGCGTACGCCACTGACGGTGTTGAGAGGTTATCTCGAAACGCTAGGTCCTGCAGACGAATCGCTGCCAGAGTCAAATCTGAAAATCTTCCAGCGCATGCGGGAGCAGACGGCCCGAATGGAAAGTCTGGTCGATGGACTTCTTTCGTTGACGCGACTGGAGTCGCCGGCGCACCAAGTGGTTCAGAAGAAGCTCGACGTGCCAGCTATGCTGAAAAGCATCTGCGACGAGATCGAGCTTTTGGCGGACGAGCATCCGACTATCGAACTGATCCTCGAAACCGATGCCCATTTGCAGGGTGCCGAACAAGAATTACGCAGCGCGTTTTCGAACCTGATTGTCAATGCGGTGAAATATACGCCGGCCACGGGTCGGGTGACCGTGCGCTGGCGTGACGAGGGTGAGGGCGCGAGACTGGATGTTGAGGATACCGGGCCGGGTATCGCTCAGCATCATTTGCCGCGCCTTACCGAGCGGTTTTACCGAGTCGCGGTGGATGGATGCAAGAGTAATAGCGGTTCCGGGCTCGGATTGGCCATCGTTAAGCATGCGCTGTCTCGGCATGGCGCCGAACTCAAGATTGCCAGCACTATCGGGAAGGGCAGCTGCTTCAGTTGTTGTTTTCCTGAAGAACGCGTCGTACGGGCTGACTCCCGCGCCGAGTCTAGACGCGCGCAAAGGGTGTAGCGCGAGCATGAAAAGATGCTTTCTGGGCGGAATTCGTCGGAACGCATGCAAGCCGCCGCGCGGTTGGTTTTCGGGTCAGGTCAGGCACGGAATTCGGTTTTTCCTAGCGGTCTTGCTTTTGGTCGGGAGCGTCAATAAGGCGCTTGGACCGGCCGCAGCGGCGGATGCGGACCGCTTGGATGCCGCCGGCGACGTATTCGGGGCGAGCGATCTCGGCGGTTTGGTCCAGCAATGGCTCTTTGCCTTTCAGCAGCGTCACGCCGGGGCCAAGATACGGCTGCTCCCGACCCGCTTGCTCGCTTCGCCGAGCGTCCTCAACGGGGCGTATAACGGTACCGTCTACGTCGGCTACCGCCTGAACCGACAAGCCATCGACGGCTTCGCCCGAAAATACGGTTACAGGCCGACTCCTGTCCGTATTGCGCTGGATACCATTGCCGTTCTCGTGCATCCGGAAAACCCGATACGCGGTATGACGCTGGCTCAAGTCGACTCGGTTTTCTCCCGCTCGCCAAGGTGCCGCGGTGACCGGCATGCGGCAGTTTGGGGCTCGCTGGGTTTAGGCGAGGAGTGGGCGGCGCGGCCGGTGCAGGTTTTCGCGATCGGATCCGCCGACGATATGCACGACTATTTTCGAGAACATGTCCTGTGCGGCGGCGAGCTGAGCGAATTGGCGCAGCTGCGCCCCAATTCCGCCGCGGTTGCTCGCGCGGTGAGTGGATCCTTGAATGCCATTGGTTACGCACGCGGGGGCGGGGCCGAGTCAGTGAAGAGGGTTCCCTTGGCGGCGGAGGCAAACATGCCTTTCGTCACAGCGACAGAGCGCAATACTGTTAACGGGACCTATCCGTTGACGCGGCTGCTTCACCTGTACGTCGATAAGCGGCCGGACGAGTCGCTGACCGGGACTGTGGCCGAGTTCGTCCGTTTTGCGCTGTCAGCCGAAGGGCAGAAAATCGTCAGGCGCAGCGGTTTTATCCCGCTCAGCCACGATGTTGCGGAAAAGGAACAGAAGGCTCTCTTTGCGGATCGGCCTTGAAGGTCGACCGGATGGCTGAATTATGCATTGTTCGATAAATTTGGTTGCGTTGATGTGAGCCCGCGACTAAGATTGTGTCTGTTGCAAGTTTTCAAATCTTGTTGGTATTTCAGCTACAGGGGGACGAACATGTCCAAAAGGATTCTAGTTGCCTTCGGTCTCGCGGGCGTCATGGCCATGCCGGTGCAGGCCGAGGAGCAGTTTTTGGACGATCGGTGGTATATCGCGCCGTTCGGTACCTATTTCAATCCTGGCGGCGAGCGCAACGCAAAGGATGATTGGGGCGCTGGCGCAGGCATCGGTAAGATCATCAACGAGCATTTCAATGCCGAAATCAGGGGTTTTTGGCAGCACCTGAACGGTAAAGGCTATAACGGTGATCTCACTGGTGGTACGGCGGATCTACAATACTACTTCATGCGTGATGTTTTCTCCCCGTATGCAGTTATCGGTGCCGGCGGCATGAACACTAGCGCGGGCGGCAGAAGTGGAGCATCGTTCATTGGCGAGGCCGGCATCGGTGCGACCTACGAGTTGCACGACAACTTTCTTCTTCGCGGCGATGTTCGTTATCGCTACGTTCACGAAGGAAATGGCGGCGTGTACCGGAACGAAAGGGATTTGCACGACATGGTTGTCAACCTCGGTTTTGTCGTTCCCTTCGGCGAAAAGCCGAAAGCCCTGGCGGAAGCGACACCGGAGCCGACTCCAGCGCCTGCCGATGATTGCTCTACCCGTGACTCCGACGGCGACGGCGTAAATGATTGCGAAGACCGATGCCCCGGCACTATGGCCGGAGCTCAGGTCGACGACCAAGGGTGTCCGATCCGGATCGAGCTCAGAGGCGTCAATTTCAAGTACGACTCAGCCCAACTCACCGAAGAGGCGAAGAGCATCCTGGACGGTGTCGTGGAGCAGCTCGTCGCTGCCAACGAAACGCGGGACATCGAAGTTCAGGGACATGCCAGCAGCGAAGGAAGCTCTAGATACAATCTGAAGCTTTCGCAGCGCCGTGCCCAGGCTGTGGTCGATTACCTGAAGGCGGCGGGCTTGAGGAACAGGCTCTATGCGAAAGGTTATGGCGAAGACTATCCGATCGCCGACAACAGCACGGAAGCCGGCCGCGAGCGGAACCGCCGCGTGGAGCTGGTCTTCATGGGTGAATAAACCCAGCGCTGCGGTTGCCTAATGGCAACCGCCCTCGATAGAAAACCCGCTCCAAGGAGCGGGTTTTTTCTGCTCGTTTCGTTTTAGGACTAGAATGTCGCGGGAGCGGCCGTTTGGCCGGCTCTTTCCTCGTGCAACTGATCCACAGGTAGATCGTGAATAGGCTTACCACTTCTTTGGCTGCGTTCGTCGCAGCACCTCTAATAATGATGCAGACGGCATCCGCCGCCGAAATGCGTGGTTTCGTGCATATCAGCGGTTCCAATACGATAAGGCCGTTTGCGGATGCGGTGGCTGATCGCATCAGCAAATCCGGAAAAATCAAGCGACCGTGGGTCGAATCGACCAGCACCGGTGGCGGAATCCAGCTGTTTTGCCAGCCCGACACCGCCGAATCGCCCGATCTCGTCAATGCCGCCCGACCGATGAAGCAAGCGGAATTCGAGGCTTGCAACGCTTCCGGCATTAAGCGAATCGTCGAACTGAAGATCGGCTACAGTGGGCTGGTCCTCGCCCATGCCAAGAAAGGACCGACTCTGGAACTTACCCGTAAGGAGTTATATCTGGCTCTTAGCGGTAATGTGCCTGACCCGAAGTGCGGGGACTGTGACACTTTAGTACCGAATCCATTTAAGACCTGGAAAGATATCAATCCGTCGCTGCCCGACACGAAAATCGAGGTGATTGCTCCGCCGTTCGGATCCGGTGTGCGTGAGCTGTTCGAAGAAACGATTTTGAAGGCGGGGTGCGAGAGTTTTCCCTTCATCGCCGCTTGGAGGGAAACGCAGAGAGGTAAATATAGGGAAGCCTGTTTCACACTCCGGAAAGATGGTGCTTACATCGAGGAAAGCGGAGATGCCGTTGTCGGACTGTTGGCGAAGAGTGTCGGATCGGTGGGCTTCGTGCCGTACAAGCAGTACGTGAACAATACTGCTCGGTTGAGCGCCGTTTCTATCGACGGGGTCGCTCCAAGTGTCGAGAGTATTGCGGCAAACCGGTATCCGATTGCGAGGCCTTTGTTCGTTTATTTCAAAGCGGATCACGTCGGTAAGGTGAAAGGGCTGCGGGAGTATCTCGACGAATTGACCAGCGACAAAGCCTGGGGCGAGAAAGGCTATCTAGCACAACTCGGATTGGTTCCGATGCCGGCCGGGGAGCGCAAGCTCTATGCGGCCGACGCGAAGCAGCTCAAAGTC